>CAYGNP010000003.1:37089-147707 GCA_964351365.1 uncultured Micavibrio sp. | reverse complement strand
GGCACAAACGGCATTCAGGCGCTCGACCTTGTGGGCCGTAAAATGCCGCAAAATTTCGGAAGACTTCTGCGCCGCTTCTTCCACCCCGTGCAGGATTTCATCAACGAAAACCAAACCAACAGCAATTTAAGCGATTTTATCTTTCCCCTCGCCAAAGCCTTCATGAAACTGCAACAATCAACCGCCATGGTTGCACAAAAAGGGCTGGCCAACCCTGACGAAGCGGGCGCCGCCTCCAGTGATTACCTTCGCCAGTTCGCCCTCGTGGCCATGGCCTATATGTGGTGTAAAATGGCGCTCGCTGCGCAAAATAAAATCGAAAGCGGGCAGGGTGATCAGGAATTTTACGACTCCAAACTCAAAACCGCCAGGTTTTTCATGGAGCGTATGCTCCCCGAAGCCGATGCCCGTTTCAAAATGGTGATGGCCGGCGCAAAACCGTTGATGGAACTGAAAGAGGCACAGTTTTAACGATGCTGCGTATTTTTTTAATTTTTGCTTTTTTCTTGGTTTCAGGAAAGCATGCAATCGCGAAAGAGCCGCAAAAATATATTCACCTGATCGCCAATTCTGAAGTTAAGGATGATGCATTTTTAGGCACACTTAAATGCATGCTCGAAAATATATATACGATGCAGGTGATCATCCATTATCCGCATGCCCTTGATTACACGCAATCCTTTCGCAATGAACGCGGTCAGTATAGAGCCGAAGATCTCCTGAGATTTCTGGAAAGCCAACAAGACCTCAGAGCGCTCTCGGCAAACGGCCCGCTCTTTTACTTCATCACATCCGATATGTTCGATAAGCGCTATCGAGGCGGTAATTTCCTGCTAGGCCTCATGCGTGAAAACACAAATATGATGGTCATGTCCCTTGCCCGTTTGCGCCACGAAGAAGACAGGATAACCTCCGATCGCGTCTTTAGATTAGCAGCAAAGAACACCGCTAAATTTCACGGCCACGAACCCTCGGGTAAATGCTTTATGGGTTTTTCAAACAGCGTCAGCGAACTTGATAACAGGCCGATAAAACTGTGCGAACCTGACCTTAACGCACTCAAAGCCATGGGCTTATTAAGACCTGAAATTAAAGACGGCACCATCCTTAAGGGCTGCATGATAATTTCAAAATTATAAAGATATTAAGCAAAAAAAAAGGCCGGTGGGGATACCGGCCTTGCAAAGTAAATCATAAAGACCCTTTGCGAAATTTTGTACGCAGTAAAAGTAAAAAAGTAAGGTACTCAAGTAAAAAATAAATACTCAGGAAGGGGAAGTACACAGTAAATACACAAGTAAACTCTAGTGACGCTTTCTTATCTGTAAAGTTCTTTTACAGCCCTTGAGCGCTTAACTGTCCCTCCAGCAACTTTATGCGTTCCTCATAATGTCGCTGTTGTCGGTAAAACTCTGCCTTTGTTGCCTCCAGCTCTTTCTCAAGCGAAGCAAGCTTTGCAAGCTGTTGTTGTGCAGTTATTGTGGGGTCAAACAGAATAGTTTCCAGCTCTGCCTTCTCACCATCACACCGCGCACGCTCAGCTTGTAACTGTTGCCCAAGACGTTGAATTTGTATCTCTGCTTCATTAAAGCGCATCGTTGCCCGCTCTAAATTCCAATTATGCGATGAAACGGAAACAGTCTCGCTCTTTGCATCGGCAAGGGTCTCATGCAATTCGTTGCTCAAATCTTTATTTTGCGCGCGCAACGCTGCTATTTCTTGCTCTAACAGAGAGATGCGCTGACTATGCGAGCCACCATCATCTTTGAAAATAGCGCCACCGCCCGCAAGAGCGCCCGAAGCAGGCTCTAAAGCAGATACATCATCTTCTTTAAGCTGCGTGAAATCGGCTTCTGCTCTGGTTTTAGAAAATTTTGTGTTGAAAAACGGATCATCTATAACCGCACGCGTCTGTTCCTCAAGAGTTCCTTGCGAAAGATCCCGAACAGATTTTTTTTGCTCTGAAGGAGCTTTATATGATTCACTCTCCTCGTCACTAATATCGGGAAGATAAGCTTTACTGTCCTCTTTCATCTGTTCCGCGAGTTCCTGCGTATAGCGGGGATTTTTAGAGGGCTGAATATCAATTTGTCTGGAAATGCGGGGCACCTGATCGGCATCACGAGAGATGCTAATGACGCGCTCTTCTAAGTCTGCCGCGGGCGGCGGTGGCGCTGTAATAGAAGCACTTTGTGCATGCGTGCCATGGCTAAGGATTTGTGCACTACTGACCCGCGTCGATTGAGACGGTACGCGGGCAATATCCATGGAAGAGTAAACACAATCATTAAAACTCTTCATCTTGGATCCAAGGCCAGTAAGATAAATTCGAAATTCGTTGCTTTGAATACGCACATCCAGAACATTGCTTTCACGAAGTGCCTTCACAAAGTCTTTTTCTTGACGCAAATCACTTACTAAAAGATTTTTCTTAAAGGCTTTTGTAGGGATGATCGTGCTGGCAACACCCGGAACACTGTACTCAACCTCATAACGAAAGCCTGCCTCAAAAATATCTTGGCGCAAATCAAGGTTGATATTAGAAAACCCGGACTGCGTACCGGCAAACTGAATAATATAGCCATTATTAAGCTGATTGCTGATTGTGCAGGTAGGGCTTTCCTGGTCAGCAACTTCTTCAACAACCCATTTATTTTTTGGAAAAAAATAAGGCTCATTATCTTTTGCGTGCGCCACGCCGCTCCCAGTCAAAAAACCGAGAAAGCATAAACTGAGCGCCGTCGATGCAAGCAATCTGTGCAACATAATAAAGCCTTGATGTACAATTAACTAAAGCGGCCTGAACAGCCCTTGAAGGTGATTCGAAATTAACTACATCCATCATTACACCTTTGAGAGAAAGTAAAAGGTAATTTTGTTTTTTTACCACTTATTTTTGGGGAAAAAATATGTATACTTTTAAACATGACAAGAGAAAAAATCGAAAATCTAATTAAAGAAAAGCTTCAGTTTGCCCCGCCCTTGAACGCAAAGTATAAATTTGACCTTGGCAGCGACGGCATCATATTCATCGATGGCACACAGGCACCGCCAGTTGTGGGTAACCAGGACGAAGATGCAGATACAACCTTTGTCTGCTCAATCGATCTCGCAAAAGGCATCATTGACGGCAGCCAAAACCCGACAATGGCCTTCATGACCGGAAAACTCAAAATCAATGGGTCAATGGGCCACGCGATGAAATTATCTGCCCTGCTGGAGGATTAGCGCATCAAAGTCCGCGTGATTTGATGTCCGCTGCAATCTGCTCGGCAGTATCCGTCGAAGGGTAAACCTCAAGCACCATATTATCTTTATCCGTCAGATATAAAAACGCGGAGTGATCGACCATATACTCCTCCATCATCTCATTCTCGACTTTGCTGGCATAAACTTTAAACGCATTCTTCACACCATCAATCTGCTCCTGCGTTCCGGTTAGGCCAACCAGCCTGGGATGAAACTGCACAACATAGCCTTTTATCTGCTCCACACTATCACGCTCCGGATCAACCGTGATAAACATGGGCGTAATCTTCTCTGCATCATCCCCAAGCTCATCCATAATCAGCGTTACCTTCTGCAGCTCTGTCGGGCAAACAGCCGGGCAATTGGTAAATCCAAAAAACACAAGCTTATGGGTGTCTGCATAAGTTTGCTCTGTCACGGGCTGACCATCTTGATCCACCAGCGAAAACGCACCGCCAATTTCAAGCGAAGCGTCTTCATTTTCTAAACCATCACTATCACGAGAAGGGCGCTCAATCACAACGGCCGCACTCTCATTATCATCAGGCGAAAGCGCAATCACCCCGTCATTCATTTGCTTTTGAGTATAGAAATAATAGCTCGCCCCGGCGAACACAACGATCCATATAATTGCAGTTCTCATCAGTCTTTTTTTCATGACATCCTCCATAGTGAATAAAAAATCTATAAGCCTTCCAAATAACGTAGACAAGAGATTTCACAGCGTAAGCACAAACAACCCTCTATGATTTCAACCACTTGACTTCATACAGATCAAATCGCCGGTCCTTGAAATTCTGTACAGAGCCGGATTTCCGGGCAAGGCGCAAATCATCAAGGTTTAAATCGGCAAAAATAATGCTCTCTGTATTGGGCGCTGCCGATGCAGCAATCCCATCACGCGCAAAGGGAAAATCGCACGGTGTCAAAATATGGCTGGAGGCATAATGAATATCCATATTTTCAACATCGGGAATGTTACCAACCACGCCGGATGTCACAACATACATCTGGTTTTCAACCGCCCGCGCTTGTGCACAATATTTAACCCGCAAATACCCCTGACGCTCATCCGTGCAAAACGGCACAAACAGCATCAATGCGCCCTGATCGGCCAAATGTCGCGCCAGCTCTGGGAACTCACAATCATAACAAATCAAAACACCAATCGGCCCGCAATCGGTCTGAATAACATTCAGCTCATCCCCGCCCTTCATGCTCCACCAAAAGCGCTCATTAGGCGTGGGATGAATTTTAATCTGCTCATGCACCTCACCCCCGCGCAGGAAAATATAAGAGATATTCATCAGATCCTCACCGACCTGTGTGGGATGAGATCCCCCGATAATATTCACATTATACGATATCGCCATCTCGTTCATGGCTTTGACATACCGCTCGGTATATCCCGTCATATCTCGAATGGCTTCTTCCGGCGTATGCTTTTTATTTTCCGCAGACAACAACGCCAGCGTCAATAACTCCGGCAGAACCACAAAATCTGAGCGGTAATCAGAGGCAATATCAACAAAATATTCAACCTGCTGAATGAAATCCTCAAAGGAATTAACCTTGCGCACCTGAAACTGCACACTCGCCACGCGGACAGACCCGACGCGCCGCCCGTTTTGTTGCTTTATTTTCTCGACCGCTGCTGGTCGCAATGCATTGCGCCACATCATATGTGCGCCATAGCCAAGAGAGTTTTTATCATCGGGAATATAACCCTCTATAACTCCCAAAACCTCAAAACCATTACGCAACTGAAATCCGAGCACTTGGTCACGGATTTTCTTACCCTGAACTTGTTCGATATACTCTTGCGCCGAAACTCCCTTGCGGGCATGTTTCGCATATCCTGGCATGCGTCCGGCGAACACTATCCCTGCGAGCCCTAAATCAACGCATAACTTTTTGCGCATATTATAAAGACGCTGGCCAATCCGAAGCCCGCGCATATCCGGATCAACACAAACCTCCATCCCGTAAAGGATGTCCCCATCCGGATTATGCCGGCTCGCATAGCCATTGCCGGTAATTTCCTTCCATGTATGCGGCTGGAGGGCAGTCTGCTCATCAATAATAAACGTTGCCGCATGTCCAACAATTTTCCCGTCAAAAATCGCAACAAATTGCCCTTCGGGAAAAGTTGTAATATGCCCGTTTATCATTTTTCTCGAAAATGCATCGGCTCCGTAAACCTTAATACTTAGGGCGTAAATTCCGGGAACATCTTCAATTTTCGCACTGCGTAAAAACAGCTTTTGATCTTTAATTTTATGGCTCATAGCCATGCAGCATAAAGTGCCAAGCCCAAAAAAACCAGACCCTAATGCGCATTGGAAAGAACACGGTTGACAATTTTGCTCGTTCGGGCATTGTCATCACATACAAAAACCTTAGGGGTGCTCTGCGGTCAGAGCTGAGAACAAACCCTTCGAACCTGCACGCACGCAGGGAAAGGATTACTAAAATGCCGCACATCATTCTTGAATATTCAAAAAACATCGGAGATATCATTGAGATATCAAACCTCGTCATTGAGCTGCACGATATTCTCGCAGAGCAGGGCGTAGATAAAACCCGCATTAAAACCCGCGCCATTGCCTGCAATTACGTGGCTGTCGGTGATCATGGCTCGCACGGCCACATGATTCACGGCACATTGCTCCTGATGGAGGGGCGCGATCTTGTCACCAAAAAGAAATACGGCGATGCCCTGCATGCCGCTATGAAAAACAGCGTTCAGGGAATTGTCGAGCATTGCGCCATCACCCTTGAAATCCGCGATATGAGCAAAGACACCTATTACCTTTAAAGGATAAACCAATGACTCCCAAAGACGGCCCGATTTGCCCCTCCACCACCCATGTCACGCGCGGCAGCCTGCCCGGCTCAAAGAAAGTCTATGTCGGCGACCTCAAGGTCCCCATGCGCGAGATCAGCCTGAGCAACGGCGAGAGCCTAACTGTTTACGACACCTCCGGCCCCTATACCGATGAAACCGCGCAGCTTGATATCATGCGCGGCCTGCCCAAGACGCGCCTTCAATGGGTTCTGGATCGCGGCGATGTGGAATATATCGAAGGGCGCAAGGTCAAGCCCATAGATAACGGCTACAAAAACGAAGCGCAGCTCAAAAACCGTAAAATCACGCACGAAAAATTCCCCGCCAGCCCGGAAAAGCCCCTGCGTGCCAAGGCGGGCATGAATGTCAGCCAAATGCATTACGCCCGCAAGGGGATCATCACACCGGAAATGGAATATATCGCCATCCGGGAAAACCAGCGCCGCGAGGCCGCGCATTCTTACGCAAAAAACGGCGAGAATTTCGGCGCGAATATGCTGCCCCTCATCACCCCTGAATTCGTCCGCAAGGAAGTGGCGGAAGGGCGCGCCATCATCCCCGCCAACATCAACCACCCCGAGGTCGAGCCAATGATTATTGGCCGCAACTTCCTGGTCAAGATCAACGCCAATATCGGCAACTCCGCCGTCACAAGCTCCATCGGCGAGGAAGTCGACAAGCTCGTCTGGGCGATACGCTGGGGTGCGGATAACGTGATGGATCTCTCCACCGGCAAAGACATCCACGACACCCGCGAATGGATCATCCGCAACTCCCCCGTGCCCATTGGCACCGTGCCCATCTATCAGGCGCTCGAAAAAGTGGGCGGTGTGGCCGAGGATTTAACATGGGAAATCTACCGCGACACCCTGATTGAACAGGCCGAGCAGGGCGTCGATTACTTCACCATCCATGCGGGCGTGCGCCTGCCGTATATCCGCCTGACCAACGACCGCGTCACGGGCATCGTCAGCCGCGGCGGCTCGATCATGGCGAAATGGTGCATGACTCACCACCGCGAGAGCTTCCTCTACACCCATTTTGAGGAAATCTGCGAGATTATGAAAGCCTATGATGTGAGCTTCTCTCTGGGCGATGGCCTGCGCCCCGGCTCGATTGCCGATGCCAACGACGCCGCGCAATTCGCCGAACTTGAAACGCTGGGCGAGCTCACCAAAATCGCATGGAAACATGACGTGCAAACCATGATCGAAGGGCCGGGCCACGTGCCGATGCACCTCATCAAGGAAAACATGGAAAAGCAGCTCAAGGAATGTCACGAAGCGCCCTTTTACACGCTCGGCCCCCTCACAACAGATATCGCACCGGGTTACGACCATATCACATCCGGCATTGGCGCCGCGATGATCGGCTGGTTCGGCTGCGCGATGCTGTGCTATGTCACGCCGAAGGAGCATCTCGGCCTGCCCAACCGCGATGACGTAAAAACCGGCGTGATTACTTACAAAATCGCCGCCCACGCCGCCGACCTCGCCAAGGGCCACCCGGGCGCGCAGTACCGCGATGACGCTCTCAGTAAGGCGCGCTTTGAATTCCGCTGGGACGATCAGTTCAATCTCGGCCTTGACCCTGACACGGCAAGGTCAATGCATGATGAAACCCTCCCCGCCGAAGGCGCTAAACATGCAAGCTTCTGCTCCATGTGCGGCCCCAAATTCTGCTCGATGAAAATCACGCAGGATGTGCGTGACTTCGTCGCCGCCAACCCCGAGCCAACGGCGGAGGAAGAGGCGGCATAATGCACCATCGTCATCCCCGCGGCGCTGCGCATGCAGCGCTAAAACGGCGGGGATCCAGCAAAGTGGCGCAGCCTCAAACTTTAAACGACAGAGATCAAAGAGTTATACTTCAGATTTGATAGGCCGACGACGATTTCGCTTTTTGTATTTGCTTTGATAGTCTCGCCTTTGTTTAGTGATTTCATATAAAACAATGCCAGAAGACACAGCCAGATTTAGACTTTCAATAATACCATACATTGGTATCTGGATACATCCACTGCTTCTGTTTACAGCAATATCAGTAATGCCACGTGACTCATTACCAAACCATATCGCTAGCTTTGAGTTTTCAGTGTAATCAATTTCATGTAAAATAAAATTATCTTTACCTTTAATGTGGGGTGAAGTTACATAAGAAACAAAATTGTTTTTCTCCAAATGATCAAAACAATCATCCGAACTATCAAAGCGTTTCACAAAACTCCATTTAATTGCCGAGGCAGAGGGTCCAGAAAGATTGCGCTTTTCACGCATATTTTGCCAGTCATTAGGAAGTTTTTTTCGTGGATCAACAACATAGGTTTTTTCCACTCCAAGTGCATTCACGTTTCGAATGATCGTGCCCAAATTGCGCACATCCTTAGGATTTTCGATAACTGCGATTAAATTTTTGCAGCGAAAATTCTTGATCTCGTCTGCACGTTTCCGAACCGATGGTTTTGTTTTTATTTCGTCCATAAGTGCTGTATAAAGGTTTTTTAATTTCTGACAATAAGCCAATGACCCAAGAAATCCCCCCATGCTCCGAATGCGCTTCAACCTACACCTACGATGACGGCACGGGCCTGCTCAACTGTCCCGAATGCGGGCATAGCTGGAGCGCTGCTGGCGGCGGGGAGGCGCAAGCCCATATCTTCCGCGATGCAGTGGGCAACATGCTCGCCGATGGGGACACGGTCACGGTTGTGAAAGACCTCAAGCTCGGCAATAAAGCCATTAAAGTCGGAACTAAAGTAAAGGGCATCCGCCTGCTACCCCCCGATGAATGGATCGGCGATCATGACATCAGCGCCAAAGTCCCCGGCTTCGGGCCTATGCATTTGAAAACGTCAGTAGTCAAGAAAGTTTCTGAATAAACTTCGCGTGACTTCGCGCCCTTCCTGTTATAAAACCAACCCATGACCACCACCAACGACCCCTTAGACGCCCTCATCCTCTCCGCCGCGAGTGCGCAGTGGCAAAAAACCGCGCTTATTATCTCCAAAGTCTTTGATAACCCGGCTTGACACTGAAAAACACACCGCGCAGAGCGTGGCCGAGCGCCTCTACGCGCTCGTCGCGGATGGAAAGCTGGCAACCACCGGAAATATTCGCCGCTGGCGCGATAGCAATGTAAAGCTTGCGGGGTAAAGCCCTTTATTATGCGTCAATCTTAGTTGTTTCAGAGCTGCGCGCTTCTGGCTCCCACAGATTGGCCTGGGCAGTTTTGATGTTATCGGCTACCTGGCCCATGGCGAGAGCAACATTTTTATTCCCCATAAATTCGCCGTGAATTCTCGCAGCCGTGCGGATTTCCTGTAAACGGTCAATCATTGCAAAGAAATCGCCGAAATCAACACTAACATATTGGCTGTTTTTGCTCTGCATGTCCTGAACGGATTCCATTATACCCTGAAGCGCATTTATGAGCTGCATTCTATGCTGTTTAAGCAGCGGATCGCTCGTCGTGTGGGAGACTTGAGCCTCAAGACACATCTTGCGCAGCTCCTTAATTTGATCGCACAGGCTCACACCATTAGGGCTCATGAACTGGCGCATCATTTCATTCTGGTTGATAATGGCCTTAATAGGGGCAAACACGCCTTCAAAAACACTGCGCTCTACGCGAATATCCGGGCGGTATTGTAAAGTGGGATCCTGCTGTACAGCCTTCGCAGCAAGGCGGAAGTGGTGTTTAAATTGCGCTGTTATGCTCATATTTCTATTTTATACCATATTTGACTCACAATGCACAAATTATATCTAAAACGCACTTATTTAGGGCATTGAGACAGTTTGTGAATCTTAAATGGTCCTTTCTGCTGCTTTATTAAGAATGATTATCATTCTTAAATCAATATCGCTTTTCCAATTTCTTTACAAGAGCATTTCTTGTGTTTATTCATAGAGGCAGTCTAAAGAAAAAAGGTTAAGAATTCATGTTTGATTTAAGCAAAAAATGCGCGCTGGTGACCGGTGCAACTGGCGGAATTGGTGGAGAAATTGCGAAGGCGTTGCATGCGCAAGGGGCGGTTGTCGGGATATCAGGGCGTAATGAGGACAAGCTTGACGCTCTGGCCAGTGAGCTTGGCGAGCGGGTGCATGTATTGCCTGCGGATCTGTCCAGCGATGAGGCCGTGAAGGATTTGGTCGCGCGCGCGGAAAATGCGATGGGGCAGATCGATATCTTGGTCAATAATGCCGGCCTGACGCGCGATGGTCTTTCCATGCGCATGAGCGCCGCAGACTGGCAGGATGTTCTGGATGTTAATCTCACAGCGCCGTTCAAGCTTGCGCAAGCCGTGCAGCGCGCGATGATGAAGCGCCGGGCCGGGCGGATTATTAATATCTCCTCTGTGGTGGGCGTTACCGGCAATCCGGGGCAATGTAATTATGTGGCCTCAAAAGCCGGGATGATTGGCTGGAGCAAGGCGATGGCCGCCGAAATCGCAAGCCGCGGGATTACCGTGAACTGCATCGCGCCGGGCTTTATTGCGACCGCGATGACGGATGCGCTCAATGAGGAACAAAAGGCCAAGATTAACGCCACAATTCCGGCGGGCAAGATGGGCACCTCTGCGGATATTGCCGCGGCGGCGGTGTATCTGGCCAGTGATGAGGCGGCCTATGTTACGGGGCAAACCCTGCATGTGAATGGCGGGATGGCGATGATTTAATGAAAGATATACCGCTTTATCAAAAGCTAGGATATTTAGGCACGGCGCCTTTTATTCTGTGCGCAGCAGGATTACTGGCGACACGCCATGATCTGCTCAGCAATATGTTCGCCCTGATTGCCCTTGGATATGGCGGGATGATTTTATCCTTTTTGGCCGGAGTGCACTGGGCACATGCTCTGCCAAAAAAAAATAAACGCCAGATGATTCTGGCTATGATTCCAACAATCATATGCCTTGCCCTGTTCGTTCTGCCGGTTATATTGCGGGTCTATTCAATTTCACTCTTCCTGCTCGCCTTCGGATTTTTGGCGATGTATGTTATGGATAAACGCTATCTTGTAGCAGACTGGCTTCCGGGCGGATATATGGTGTTCCGCCGCAAAATCACGTTGATTGTGTTTTTCTGCCTGCTGGTGTCCATCGCCGCCGTTAGCTTTTAGAGATGTTTGATCTGGTCCTCTTTGATTGCGACGGCACGCTGGTGGATAGCGAGTATTTGAATAATCTGGCGATTATCGAAGTACTGCACGGATTTGGCCTGAAGGATTATACCATTGAGCATGCGCTCAAGGCTTTTGTCGGTTTGCGATTTACGCATATAACAAAGGCAATATCTCTAGAAACAGGATTTGTGTTTCCGCAAAATGTATCAGCGCTTTATTTATCGAAGGTCTCGGAGCTGACATCTTTGTACATGAAACCTATCCCAGGTGCGCGGGAGATGGTTCTGGCGGTGCAGGAGCGCTGCGAGAGCTGCGTTGTCTCGAACGGGGAGCGCAATAATGTTTTGGCTTCACTTGATTTTGTCGGCTTGCGGGATTTGTTCGATGATGCGTTTATATTTTCAGGCCTTATGGCCCCTAACCCCAAGCCGGCGCCGGATTTATACTTGCTGGCGGCGGCGCGCAAAGATGTTGATCCGGCGCGCTGTCTCGTGATTGAGGATAGTGCGGCGGGCGTTCGAGCGGGTGTTGCGGCGGGCATGCAAGTGTGGGGATTTTGCGGGGCGCACGGCCCGGCCTATGCGCCGATTTTGCATGATGCCGGTGCGAAGCAGGTCTTTGAGAGCATGGAGACTATGCGCCTTGCGTTTCAAAGCGGCCAATCTTCTTGTTCTTCACCACCTGCTCAGCTGTAAACAGGCGGGCGTTCATGGCGATATAGACCCCGGCGGGTGCGGATTGCACATTTGCGATAGCATAGCCCAGATTAAAGCCCGCATCACTCATGGCGAATTCCTTAATCGGGATCATTGACCCCGTCAGGATAATTGTTTTATCGGTTTTGCCCAACCCTTTGGCGATAAAACGGGCGGTTTCGGGCATTGTGTCGGTTCCATGCGTTATGAGGATTTTTTTACTTTTGGATGTTTGTATGGCCTGGATGATTTGTTCTCTGATCTCATCGGTGAGCTCGCGGCTGTCGAGCATGCATATCTCTTCAAATGTTGCATCAACATAGGATTTTATTGTCTTTTCCAAATATTGCGGAAGGATGGTTTTCTTGTTCACGACTGTGGTCGCGCGCGCGGGATCGAAGTGGGAATCGATTGTTCCGCCTGTGATGATGAAGTGGATCTCGCTCATATTAATCAACCTTTGCGATTCTGAGGATGTTTGTGCTGCCTGATACGCCAAAGGGCATGCCGGCAGTCATAATAAAGCGGTCACCTTTTTTGAGGAAGCCTATTTTTTGTGCAATTTTAGCGGCGTGACGGGCCGGGCCGCTGAAATCATCAAGGCCGGATTCGTTATGCACAGCATGCACGCAATAAGACAAGCATAAGCGCCGCGCAACGCGCAGATCGGGTGTTAAGCACAATATTGGGACGTTGGGACGTTGGCGCGCGGTTCGTAGCGCAGTCGAGCCTGATTTTGTATAATTGACGATCAGCTTTGCCTCCACATCCTGCGCAACATAATAGGCCGCCGTTGTAATCGCATCAGATGATGTGTTGAGCGCATCGGGCCGTGCAATTTCCATCATCTCAAGATAATTGCTGTCGCTTTCGGTGCGCCGGGCGATGCGGTCCATCATCTCAACGCTTTGTACCGGATACTCCCCCGCCGCAGTTTCGGCAGAGAGCATGACGCAATCAGCGCCATCATAAACGGCGGTCGCGACGTCAGAAGCTTCGGCGCGGGTGGGGCGTGCGTTGCTGATCATCGATTCAAGCATTTGCGTTGCCACAACCACGGGCTTGCCGCTTTCCCGCACCTGCCGCACGAGGTTTTTCTGCACCGAAGGGACATCCTCAGGCGGTATCTCAACGCCCAGATCTCCGCGCGCAAGCATGATCCCATCGGCAGCGGCGATAATATCCTCCAGATCCACCAGAGCAGAGGGCTTTTCAATTTTCACCATCAATGCGGCGCGGCCTTTTATCAATTTTTGGGCTTCATGTACGTCTTCAGCCTTTTGAACAAAGCTTTGGGCGATCCAGTCTACGCCCATTTTCAGCGCGGCTTTGAGGTCGGTTTTGTCTTTTTCGGTGAGGGCGGGGATGGGCAGTATAATGCCAGGGATGTTAAAACCCTTATTGTTGCTGAGCTTTGAACCGGACTGGACGATTCCCTCCAGATAGCCTTTGCCCTTTTTGGTGATTTCAATGCGCACCTTACCATCATCCAGAAAAATGCGGCTGGCGATTTTCATAGCTCTTAATACTTCGGGGTGCGGTAAACACACGCGCGTTTGATCGCCGGGCGCGGGATCAGAATCGAATCTAAAGGACTGGCCTTTTGTGAGGGGGATCGAATCGCCCGCGAATTTTCCGATTCGGAGTTTTGGCCCCTGCAGGTCAGCGACAATACCGATGGGGCGCTCATATTTGGCTTCCAGAGCGCGAATCCAGTCAACGGATTTCTTGTGATCCTCGTGTTTCCCATGCGAGAAGTTCAGACGGAAGACATCCACTCCGGCGGCGAAAAGGGCCTCGATTCCCTCCAGTGAGTGACATGCCGGCCCTATGGTCGCTAAAATTTTTGTGTGTCGATCTCTGCGCATTTATTTTTCCGTTTATTGATGTATTTCAGTGTGTTCACGAGTGATAGTGTGCGTTAAACGACCCCCTATATCTAGTCATAAAAGGCGAAATAAAATTTTAATTCCATTTTTTTTTGCGTGGATAAAGGGCGGGATAAGACGTGTTTTTTGTTTTGAATCAATGAAAAATCCGAAGGGGTATAATTATTTTAGGAATATACTCCAATTGGCAGGGTATACGAGATATAGTATGTTACCTATCAGAAGGTCACAAGAGATTGTGGTTTTCTTTCAATTCAAAACATTCCTTGAATAGATTTCATTAGAATGATTACATTATAAACTTTAGGGAGTATTGCTCATGTTTGACGTTGCGCAAATGGAGAGGGGCAATCGTGTTCAGATCGACAGATCACGCGATGAAAACCTCACGGAATTCGGTAAAGCCACTTTAACCGACCGGTATTTGATGCCGGAGGAGCAATATCAGGATTTATTTGCCCGTGTTGCCATGTATTACGGCGATGACAGCGAACACGCGCAGCGTATTTATGATTATATCTCCAAGCTTTGGTTTATGCCCTCGACGCCTATTCTATCCAATGGCGGGACGAGCCGTGGTCTGCCGATTTCCTGTTTCCTGAACGAAACCGGGGATTCGCTTGAGAATATTGTCTCGCTTTGGAACGAAAATGTCTGGCTTGCCTCATTGGGTGGGGGCATTGGCTCGTATTGGGGGAATGTGCGCTCGATCGGCGAGAAGGTTGGCCGTAACGGCAAGACCTCCGGGATTGTGCCTTTCATCCGTGTGATGGACTCTTTAACGCTGGCGATTTCGCAAGGCTCTTTACGCCGTGGTTCTGCTGCGATTTACCTTCCTGTCTGGCATCCAGAAATCGAGGAATTCATTGAAATACGCCGCCCGACCGGTGGTGATCCGAACCGCAAGGCTCTAAACCTGCATCATGGCGTTCTGATCCCGAACCGGTTTATGGAAGCGGTTGAGAATAACGAAGAATGGGCGCTCAAATCACCCAAAGACAACAGCGTTGTAGATAAAGTGAATGCGCGTGATCTTTGGATTCGTTTGCTGACGGCGCGCGTTGAAACGGGCGAGCCCTATTTCATCTTTATCGACCATGTGAACGACGCTATTCCTGACCACCATAAAATGGCGGGATTGAATGTTAAAATGTCTAACTTGTGTTCAGAGATTACACTGCCGACCGGTAAGGATCATCTGGGCAATGAGCGCACGGCGGTGTGCTGCCTGTCCTCGCTTAATCTTGAAACATTCGATGAGTGGCAGGATCACCCGACCTTCATCGAGGATATCATGAGGTTCCTTGATAATGTGTTGTCGGACTTTATTGAGAAAGCTCCCGATTCCATGATGCGTGCCAAATATGCGGCAATGCGTGAGCGCTCTGTTGGGCTCGGGGTTATGGGTTTCCACTCCTTCTTGCAATCCAAGGGTATTCCAATGGAGGGTGTGATGGCGAAGGTCTGGAACCGCAAGATGTTCCAATTGATTAAACGTCAGGCCGATGATGCCTCTGTGAAGCTTGCGCATGAGCGCGGAGCGTGCCCGGATGCAGCGGATTACGGCATTATGGAGCGTTTTTCCAACAAGATGGCAATTGCACCGACGGCGTCGATCTCGATTATCTGCGGCGGAGCCTCTCCGGGGATTGAGCCGGTTGCAGCCAATGCCTTTACGCATAAGACACTTTCAGGCTCATTCCCTGTAAAGAACAAGTATTTGAAAGCGATATTGGCGGAAAAAGGCATTGATAACGAGGACACATGGAGCTCTATCTTCACCAATGAAGGCTCTGTGCAGCATCTTGAAGAGCTTTCTCCAGAGGAGAAGGATGTGTTCAAGACCGCGTTTGAAATTGACCAGCGTTGGATTATCGAGCATTCCGCCGACCGCACGCCGTTTGTCTGTCAAGCGCAGAGCGTGAACGTCTTCTTGCCGGCAAATGTGCACAAGGCTGATCTGCACCGCATTCACTGGGAAGCATGGAAGAAGGGCTGTAAGTCTCTTTATTACTGCCGCTCCAAATCTATCCAGCGCGCGGAAAGCGATGCATCGTGGAAACGCAAGCAGGTTGAGGATGAGAAGCAAGGCGAGGATGAACAGGGCGCTCTGGGGGATGGCTCCGGTGGCTCGCTCTATGAGGAATGCCTCGCGTGTCAATAATCAAAGCAACGTGATATAGTGGAAAGGGCCTGTTTCTGGGCCCTTTTTGCTTATGTAACATTTCCTGTTCTCCTTGCGAATTGGATTGTAATGGAGTTGTATAACAGGAGCCTAATAAAATGAATTATTACAAAATATTAGGGTTGGTTGCGGCTGTGTCTGGGCTTACCTTTATAGGCTATCAAACCATAGCGGCCAACGATGAAGGAGACAAGGCGATGCCCGATAAACATGAAAAAGTAAAAAAATTAACCGACATGCAGACTTATGTGACGCAGCATGACGGCACGGAGCCGCCCTTTAAGAATGAATACTGGGATAACAAGGAGCCGGGTATTTACGTGGATGTGGTTTCGGGGGAGCCTTTGTTTTCCTCAACCGATAAGTTTGATTCTGGCACAGGCTGGCCGAGCTTTACCAAGCCGATTGTGTCCGAAAACCTGCAAACTGAGACGGATATGAAATTATCGGTGCCCCGCACGGAAGTCCGCTCAGCTGGCGCTGATTCTCATTTAGGACATGTTTTTGAAGATGGCCCGAAGGATAAGGGCGGTTTGCGGTATTGTATCAACTCCGCCTCCTTGCGGTTTATCCATAAGAACGATCTTGAGAAAGAGGGCTACGGGCAGTATTTGAGCCTGTTTGCGGAATAGGACTTTAATGTATCTGGACTTTTTCGACATAGAAAACTTCACATGCGCCGTCGCCCGTGTCTTTGCGTGTTAGAGATGATTCGACGGTCCACCAAGAGCGGGCGTTGCCTTCTTTGTAGTTCACCAGATAACCCTTTAAGGATACGATCTGGCCGCGGCCGATCTTCATGATTTCGTTTTTTATACCCTGAGTTGCGGGCAGGATGTGCACGTTGGCGGAGTTTGTTGAAATTTCTGAAGGGGGCAAAGGCGGCGCCGAGCCGGAACGCCAATAGTAAAAGCGATCTCGCTGAGAGATGGACAAGCGCGAAACTACAGAGGGGTAAGACATTCTGCCCCAGCCTAAAGCAAGATCTACAGGTGCCACGCGGCCATAGATGCCTTGCGTGTATTCTTTTTTTGAGAGAACTTTCGCCGTTAACTGGTATTCGGCCTTGAGTGTGACATATCCTCTGCTGTATTTGCGCCGCTCTGCGCCGGACAGGTTTTTCTGAATAGGCTGTCTGTCGGCGTCTTTGATGCTGGGCGCAGAAATCCATTTGGCATTTTCAACAGAGGCGGCGCCGGATGTGTAATAGGATATCCAGAAAGGATCCCGGTCATAGTAGTAGGAATATGCGCCAATGATAATCAGGACGATGAAAATTAAGCGCATATCTAATCCTTTAAATCCGCGATTCAATAAGGTAGCAGCCAGAGAGCATATCATGCAATCCTTGCTTTTTAGATGTCCATCCAGCGAGGAAAAACCCTATGAACAGGAGCGCTGCCGAGGGAATTTTCAGGAGGTTGCGGATGAGCGCACGGACAAAGCCAATCCTGTAGCCATAGCGATCCGTTACACGTATTCCAAAGACAATTTTCCCAGGAGAGCCCTGGAATTTGCTCTGTTCCATAATTGTATTCATGATGAAATATAACGCAATACAAGTAAGATAGATCATCCCGGAAAACCAGTTAAGATTATCGACGAGTTCTTTGGCCTTTTGAGCTTCTAAATCTTCGGACTGTTCAGTAACAACGATTGATCCGTTTTCTGGGATATCATTGCCCAGAGAATTATCGCTTTCGAGCGTATTCTCTATTGCCCCGCGCTGCGATACGTTCATCTTTGCAACATCAACGATATCAAAGGCGCCAAGGAGAGAGGTCACAACCATAATACAGCTGATGAGCATATAGACCAGCATATAGTCTATAACAAGTGCGCCCGCCCTGAGCCAGAAACCTGCAAAGGGCACAATTTCTGTTTTTGCCAAATCATCTCTCATTGATGCGTCCTCTTTTCCTTGTTTTATGTCCACTGTGTGAGCGTGTCGCCATTCTTGTCTTTGAATTTTCCGATTATGATCATAATCAGATCAATCAACGTCCATATCCCTATGCCACCCAGAGTAACAATTTGCAGGACTGCGCTCAGCGTTCTACCGACGTAAAAGCGGTGTGCGCCGAAAATCCCTAATAAAAAGCACAATAAGAAGGCTGGTAAAATTTTTTTGTTACTCATACTCAAGTTTCCTCTCAGTTTGTTTTCAATAATACTATTATGTTTACAATTGCATACGTTTGTCAAACAATTTTTCATATTTTGTTTGTTATGATAGTATTGTGACAACAAGAGGCCGAATCGAGATGACAAAAAAAACAATACCTATTAGCTTGAGAATTTCAGAAGAAGATGCAGAGTTTATCAATAGCTTGCGGATTGAGGGGGCGCAGTCACCGAGTGAAAAGGTTCGAGCCCTTATTCAGGACGCGCGGCACAGGCAAGAATATGGCAGCCTATACAGCCTTGCACAGGAAATGTTCAACGATGAAAAGGAATCTATTAGAGTGCATGAATTCAGAGAAGGAACGCACTCTGAACTGCTCTCGCTCTACGTTAACTGGCTGATTGAGAGTTTTGCTCATTTCGGAGCGTACGCCTCAAAGCTGCAATCTGAAGAAAACGGCAAAACGTTCAACACACTGGAAAAAGAGGTAACGGATCGCATTTACCGCCTGATCGATAGCACGCTCAGAATGACTGTTACGGAGCGCGCACCATGTTATAACGCAGACCTTTTGAGAGAGAAATATAAAGAAATTCAAGAGCTTACAAAAGTAATTTCGTCACAAATAAAATAGCGTCTTAAATGATGACAAAAATGTAATGTTCTTTTGATTAAAAACCCTTGAAAAACACAATATGTAGTGGTATTTTCTAAATATGAACACAACATGTGGTCATAACCTTAAATACTATCCCCGCTATTCACAGTGTTTTTTGAATAAAGACTCTTGTCTGGTTTGAAACTGCACTAAAATGGCTTTACTCAAACGATTCTTATGAAGGAGCTCCATGATGGGACAATCCCCTGCTATTGCCAAAGACGCCAAAAATTCCAACTCCCCCCTGCTTGTGGAGCGTCATGTATACAAGCCGTTTCTTTATCCGTGGTGCTATGAGGCGTGGTTGACACAGCAGCGCATTCACTGGCTGCCGGAGGAAGTGCCGCTGGCGGAGGATGTGCGGGACTGGAAGAAGAACCTGACTCCATCCGAAAAGAATCTGATGACCCAGATTTTCCGCTTTTTTACTCAAGCTGATGTTGAGGTGAATAATTGCTATATGAAGCATTACAGCCAGGTGTTCGGCCCGGTTGAGGTGCAGATGATGCTCTCGGCGTTTTCGAATATCGAAACCGTGCATATCGCCGCCTACTCGCATTTGCTCGATACAATCGGCATGCCTGAAGTGGAATATTCTGCCTTCCTTAAATATAAGGAAATGAAGGATAAATTCGACTACATGCAGGATGTATCCATGGAAAACCGTCGTGATATTGCCAAAACGATGGCGATGTTCGGCGCGTTTACCGAAGGGCTGGCGCTGTTTGCGTCCTTCGCGATTTTGATGAACTTCCCGCGTTTTAATAAAATGAAGGGTATGGGACAGATTGTGACATGGTCGGTGCGGGATGAGACTCTGCATTGCTTGTCTATGATCCGGCTGTTCAAAACTTTCATCGATGAAAACCGCGATATCTGGGATGATGAACTGAAAGCCGAAATCACCGAAAGCTGCCGCATTACCGTCTCGCATGAAGATGCCTTCATTGATCTGTGCTTTGAGCAGGGGGAAATTCAGGGCATGACACCGGAAGATGTGAAGCAATATATCCGCTATATCGGAGACCGGCGCCTGCAGCAATTGGGGCTGGAGGCCATTTATGGCGTTTCCAAAAACCCGCTGCCGTGGATGGATGAGATGCTGAACGGGGCGGAGCACACAAATTTCTTCGAAAACCGCGCAACGGAATATGCCAAAGCCTCAACACAGGGCGGCTGGGAGGATGTGTTTAATGATGACATCTTTACCGGAAATTATGGCCGTAAGATCGGTGGAATCGATAATATGAGCAATGCGAAGAAGAAAGAAGATAAAGCCGCTTAAGGTATTGATTATTAAATATTAAAAACCATCCCTGGCGACGGGGGTGGTTTTTTTATAGTGAAAGCTCTGCCTCTAAGGCGTAACTCAAATCCCCCACTTGTCCCAGATCGCCAATTAAGCGCTGAAGTGCTTCCCTGCTTGGAGCTTTGACGATAACGGCATGTGACGGTTCTCGTTGCGCGTCGCTATCAGGAGAGAAAGATACACCCCTTGCACTTGCTATAAGGATGCAACCCGCTTTTTTAGAATTGAGATCTCCAAAGGTAACGATATAAGATGCTCTGGTGTCACATAATTTTGTCATATTTTTAATAAGCAATATATTAAAATATGTCAAATTTTACTAAACATCACGCTCTGCAGATACTGTAAAGCCTGCGCTGGACAAGGTTTGCATGAGTTCATCAACATGTTGACGGTCGCGCGCCTCAATCACGACCTCCAGCTCTGCGCGTTTGAGCGAGACGGCCTGCATCATACGCTGATGGATAACCTCGATCACGTTGGCTCCGCTCTCGCCGATGATGCGGGAGATATCAGAGAGCTGGCCCGGTGTATCGTCAATTTCAAACGTCAATCGCGTGATGCGGCCATCACGGACAAGCCCGCGCAGAATGAGCGTAGAGAGCATGCGGGAATCAATATTGCCCCCGCAGAGCACCATACCCACCTTTTTGCCCTTGAATTTGTCCAGATTTTTGGTGATGACGGCGAGCGCCGCCCCCGCCGCACCTTCTGCGACCAGTTTTTCATCACTAAGCAGGTCAAAGATCGCTTCCTCTATTTCGGTTTCACTGACGGCGTATATTTCATCAACCAGAGACTCAATCACCTCCATATCTGCTTCAGACGGGGTTTTGACGGCGATACCCTCGGCAATTGTTGCAGATCCAGCAACGAATTTTCGTTTCTCTCGGTTAGCAAGAACAGCATCAAAATTTTCTGATTGCGCGCCAATCACTATAACTTTCGGGTTTATGCCTTTAATGGCTGTCGCCACACCCGCGATCAGGCCGCCCCCGCCTATCGGCACGACGATGACATCGAGATCGGGAACCTGCTCCATCATCTCAAGGCCGAGTGTGCCCTGACCGGCAACAACAGCGGCATCATCGAAAGGGTGGATAAAGGTCAAATCCTTCTCTTCTGCCAAACGCAGTGTTTCACCAACAGATTCATCAAAATTCAGGCCATGAATAACAACAGTTGCCCCAAAATCCTCGGTCCGTTTAATTTTATTAAATGGGGTTCCCTTTGGCATAACAATTGTCGATGGAATACCAAGGCGGGTGGCATTATAGGCAACACCCTGCGCGTGATTTCCGGCGCTGCAGGCTATGACACCTTTTTTGCGCTGGGCGTCATCAAGCGTCAGCAATTTATTAAGTGCGCCTCGCGCTTTAAAAGCGCTAGTATGTTGTAGATTTTCCAGCTTGAGATAAAGCTCAATGCCTAAATGCTTTGAGAGTCTGGTCGCCTTGATAGTCGGCGTTAGAATAACGGAATTCCGTATTTTTTCACGCGCATTAACAATATCTGCAAAAGAAACAATCATGGTTCACCTAAATTCAACAAGCCATGCACGCTAAAGCGATTTTAACGCAAATGCAAACCTTATTGTTCCTTCTGCGGAACCCAGAACGGGCTGTAAGTCTCTTTCGGACGGGGCAAGCGCGGTATTTCCATGTTACACCGCTCATAAATGGGCTCCATTTTTATGAACTCTTCCGATTGGAAAAAATCAGAGACTTCTGTAAAGGCGGCATAGGACTTCTCAAGTCTTGAGCGACTCACAGATCTATTGATGTCCTCAGTAAGCTCCTCATACCTTTTTTCATATTCTTTCAGTTTTCTCTTTGCAAGTATGTCAAAACGACTGATCAAATTCAAATCATCTTGTGTGCAACGCTGCTGCGAAAATGCGGGGAAATTCATACTTAGCAGGGCTGTGAAAATAATCGCAAGGGTTAGCATTTTGTTCAATGGTTTTACTCCTGTTTACCGAACTTGATTATATGCGATTTTTAGGAATTTGCAAAACACTGCACAGAAAAAAATGATCTCCTGCAGATTATGCGGGCGCGCCATGCGTTTTTTTGATAGAGTAGTCACGTGATAAATGTACACTGTTTAGCGTATAAATTTCCCTTCTCTGAAGTATCTTATAGATTCAGATTATTTCCTTTACACCCTCTGACTTTTTACAGTTTTGTTTTTTCTTCCGCCACCCTTTGATCCTTAAGGAGGACAGTTCCGCATGGCTAAAAAACCCCGTAAAACCCGCAGTAACGCAGCACATAATTCAAAAGAAAATGTTATTCATCCAAGCTTTCAGAGCGATGGGTGGCACCCTCTTGATGCCGAGATTGACGGGCGCCGAGACCAGAAATATGTGAAGAATATCAAGCCGCGCTCCAAGGGGCAGGAAGTGCTTATGCAAGCCATCAAGGATTACAGTCTGACGCTTGCGATTGGGCCGGCGGGGACGGGTAAAACCTATCTGGCGATTGCATCCGCCGTTGAGTCTCTTGAAAAAGGCGAAATTGAGCGCATTATCCTCTCGCGTCCAGCGATGGAAGCTGGCGAATCGCTTGGGTTTTTGCCCGGGGATATGGCAGAGAAAATGGCGCCGTACCTCCGCCCGCTTTATGATTGTCTGGGTGACCGGCTGGGCGGTAAAAAGGTGCGGCAATATCTTGAGGACGGCACGATTGAAATCGCGCCGATTGGTTTCATGCGCGGGCGCACACTCAACAACGCCTTTGTCGTGATTGATGAGGCGCAAAATTGTACGTACAGCCAGCTAAAGATGATTCTCTCGCGTCTTGGCTGGCATTCAACCATGGTGATTACGGGCGATCCCGATCAGTCGGACTTGCTGGATGGAATGTCCGGATTGGCACAGATCGCCAAGCGTTTGGAAGCCATTGAGACGATTGCAGTTTGCCGCCTTGAACAAAAAGATATTGTTCGCCACCCGCTTGTTGCTAAGATGTTGGATGTCTTATAGCGAGAAGAGGAGTTTATAAATTATGCTGAGTACAAGAGTATTAGGGATCGGAATGCTTATTCTGGTCGTGGGTGTTGTTTGCGCAATGTCACAAAACCCGATTGCTGTTCAGGCCGGATATCTTGCGATTGTTTTGGGCGCAGTCGTCATGATTTTAGGCTTTGTCAGTCTGGCCGGAGGGGAATTCGGCAAGCCTGATAATATCCACAGTGGGGATTCGGCTGTGTTCACCGTCGGGCTTATCCGGTGCATGATTGCCATTTCGATTGCAGATGGGCATCTGGATGACGCCGAAATTGAAGAAATCGGCAAAATTTATAAGCATCTGACCAAAACCACTATCAGCGCGGATGTTATTCGTAAAGCCGCTGCGGAGATGCAGGCCAGCGGCGCAAAAATAGAAGATGAGCTTGCAAATATATCGCCGATTTTGAATAAGGAGCTTAAGCGCAAGATCATTATTGCCTCGCTTTATATTCTGGCGGCGGATGGCGAGATGGATGAGGGCGAGCTGATTATGCTTGATGACATCCGTCTTGGTCTTGCCATGCCGCTTGCACAGGTCGAGAAGATGAAGGATGAGTTTTTAGCTAAACGCCATCTCGCGTGATTAATGCAGCAGCATCATCGGGATTGTCGCCACCAGCAAAAGAGCTAGCGTAGCGTTGACGATGCGTCTGTATTTGTCTTTGCTAAACAGGCGCGCCATGATTTTACCGAACAGGGTCCAGGTGTTGGTGCTCAGGATACTTGTGGTGAGCACGCAAACAAGAATAATCAGCGTCTTTTCGGGGATCGTTGCCGATTCCGGCAGAAGGCTCGCGGTGGCGGCAAGGCCGACGACCCATGCTTTGGGGTTAATGTATTGGAACAAGGCGGCTTGCAGGAAAGTTAAGGGCCGTGCCTTTTCATCCGCGAACTCTACGCGTCCGGCCATAGCTATGTGATAGGCCAGATAGAGCATGAAGGCTGCGGAGCCGATTTTCATGACAAGCTGGAGCGCGGGGTAAAGCGTGAAAATCACGCCAATGCCCAGCATGCAGAGCAGGAGAAGGGTATAAAACCCGAAAATAATACCTGCCATGTGCGGAAGCGTCCGGCGGTAGCCGTAATTCATGCCGCTGGCGGCGAGCATAAGGTTGTTCGGCCCCGGCGTCATAGCGCCGATCAGCAGGAAAGTAAAAAACGGGATGGAGGCAAGTATAAGGCTCATGCAGCTTCTTTAACTGTTTTACAGGGTTTGGGGAAGTGGAAAAACATTCCCCAAGTCTAGAAAATAGATTATGCTCTACCATTCATTACAGCCATTGGAGGATTTGATTATGACCATTCTTGAGACCGCATGCGCAACAGCCACAGCCGGACGCGAGGGGCGCGCCTATACGGATGATAAGAAGATTGATGTAGATCTCTCCCCCCCTGGCTCGGGCGGGGCGGGGACAAACCCGGAGCAGTTTTTTGCCGCCGGATATGCCGCCTGTTTCGGGCAAGCCATAAAGGCGATGGCCGCAAAAGAAAAGCTCAAGCCTGAGAGTGTTACCGTGAATTCAACCGTGGAGCTGCATAAGAATGATGACGGGTTTTCGCTCTCGGTCAGCTTGAACGCCGAGCTTCCGGGTGTGTCACAGGCTGAGGCTGAAAAGCTCGTTGGTCTGGCGCACCAGATTTGCCCCTATTCCAAAGCCACGCGCGGGAATATCAGCGTGATCCTTGAGGCGAACGGTAATGCGCTGAAGGCTGCAGCATAAAAGACACAAGCGCAGAAAGATTATGAAAGACGCCCAATAAGCGCATCGATCTGCTCTGGCGTGCCAACGCTCTCACAGGAAATATCCTTATCGATGCGCCGCGCAAGCCCGCTCAAAACCTTACCCGCGCCGAGCTCCACCATGTCTGAAACACCCTTATCACGCATATAAAGGACAGACTCGCGCCAGCGCACAGTGCCGGTAATTTGTTGGACCAGTAAAGCGCGCATCACATCGGGATTAACTTGCGCACTCGCCGTCACGTTCGCAACCACAGGAACGCTGGGCGCGCTAAAGGAAACATCAGCCAAAGCGCCCTCCATCACCTGCGCCGCTGGCTCCATCAAAGCGCAGTGAAACGGCGCACTGACAGGCAAAATCACAGCCCGTTTCGCCCCCGCCGCGCTGGCAAATTCAACTGCGCGCTCAACCGCGCCCTTATGCCCGCTCACCACGACCTGCCCATCGGAATTATCATTGGCCGCCGCGCAGACTTCATTTTGCGCCGCCTGCGCCGCAATGTTAACAACCGCATCGAAATCCAGCCCCAAAATTGCCGCCATCGCGCCAACCCCGACCGGCACAGCCTTTTGCATTGACTGCCCGCGTATCTTCAGCAGCCGCGCCGTATCCGCCAGCGTCAGTACCCCCGCCGCGCACAAAGCCGGATATTCACCCAAAGAATGCCCCGCAACATAGGCGCAATGCGAAGCAATAGTAATGTTTCCCTGCCGCTCCAAAACGCGTACAACCGCCATGGAAACCGCCATCAGAGCGGGCTGCGTGTTCTCCGTCAGGTTCAAATCAATATCATGCCCGTCAAACATCATCGCGCTTAATTTCTGTGACAAAGCGTGATCAACCTCCTCAAACACTTCCCGCGCTTCGGGGAAACTTTCGGCCAAATCCTTGCCCATTCCGATAAATTGAGAGCCTTGCCCCGGAAATACAAACGCGCGTGTCATAATCAACTCCTCATAATCATTAGAAAAACCTTGCAATCCTACGCAAGATCAGTATAGTGCGCCTACTTTTAAAACAAACCTCGCTGGTAAACAAGGTAAAATACCAGCTGCTAAACCGAGAGGAATTAACATGCCTTACTATGAAACCGTGTTCATCGCGCGGCAGGACTTGACTGAAAACCAGGTCAAAACGATGACAGACCATTTTTCAAAAATCATCACTGACGCCAAAGGCAAAGTGCACAAAACCGAATTTTGGGGTTTGAAATCTTTCGCTTACCGCATCAACAAGGCCCGCAAAGGCCACTACATATTGCTGGAGCTGGACACAGCACCCGAAGCATTGCATGAAATGGAACGCCAGATGCGCCTGAACGAAGATGTCGTGCGCTTCCTGACCGTCCGTGAAGAAGCGCTCTCTGATGGCCCGTCTGTGGTCATGGATAAAAACGCACGCGATGACGACCGCAAGCCAAGATTTGATAACAACGATGATGATGATAAGGAAGCCGCATAATGTCAGCCTCAGATGCACCAACAGTAAAACGCCCATTTTTCCGTCGCAAAAAAACATGTCCCTTCACCGGGCCAAATGCGCCGGCAATTGACTGGAAAAACACACGCCTGCTCAGCCGTTATATCTCTGAGCGCGGCAAGATGATTCCAAGCCGTATCACGGCCGTATCCCAGAAAAAACAGCGCGAGCTTGCAAAAGCAGTTAAACGCGCGCGTTATATGGGCTTAATGCCATATGTTCAACATGACACCGACCAGGGCCACCAGAGCACCCGTCGCTAAAACAAGACTATAGGAGAAAATCTATGTCATCAACACAAGTCATCCTGCTCGAGCGCGTTGAAAAGCTCGGCAACATGGGCGAACTCGTAAACGTCAAGCCGGGCTACGCCCGCAACTACCTCTTGCCGCAGAAAAAAGCAATGCGCGCAAGCAAGGAAAATCTGGCCTATTACGAAGCGCAGAAGAAATCACTCGAAGCGCAAAACGAAAAGCTGAAAAAAGAAGCCGAGAAACTGGCGAAAAAAATTGCAGGTATCAAGGTTCCTGTAATTCGTCAGGCTTCCGAAGCCGGACAGCTTTTCGGTTCGGTTGCATCACGTGATATAGCAAAAGCAGTATCGGATACGGCTAAAGAAACAATCACCAAAACAATGGTCTATTTGAATCAGAATATCAAAAATATCGGTTTGATTCCCGTTGAGCTCATCCTCCACCCGGAAGTGAAAGTTGAAATCATCGTGAATATTGCGCGCTCTCCGGAAGAGGCGCAAATTCAGGCGGAAACAGGCCGCGCCCTTATTAATGACGGCGCACCTGACGAAGAGCCGGTCATCGAGGCACCAGCCGCTGAAGAGCAAACCGCTCAAGAGGCCGATGCACCTGCCGAAGAAGAAAAAGCAGAAATCGCGGAATAAATATCCCCGCTATTCACAGCAAGAAAATTATAAAACCTAGCAGCAGCCCCCGCGCTCTGCTAGGTTTTGTTTCATGAGTACAGACGCACTATTTAAAACCATTTCGGGCGCGCAATCCCGCACGCAGGAGCAAACAGATAATCCGCATTACCGGATGTTGCCGCACAATGCTGAGGCTGAGCAGGGACTTCTGGGCGCATTATTGGTCGATAACCGCACATACGAGAAAATAGGTGATCTTCTGCGCGCCGAACATTTCTTCATGCCCGTCCACCAGCGTATTTTCACCGCCATCACCCAATTCATCGACCGTGGCCAGAGCGCATCGCCCGTCACCCTCAAGGGCTATTTCGAAAAAGACGAAGACCTGGCTGATCTCGGCGGGGCAGGGTACTTGGCTGATCTGGCCGGCAGCATCGTCAGCGTGATTAACGCCCGTGATTACGCCCAGACCATATACGAACTTTTCATGCGCCGCGAACTCATCAGCGTCGGCGAAGATATGGTCAACGACGCCCACGATCATAAACTTGATTCCTCGGCCACTGACACAATTGAGATCGCCGAATCGCGTCTCTTCGCTCTGGCCGAAAGCGGCGAAACGCAGGGCGGCTTTACGTCGCTTCGTGATTCCGTCCTCGTCTCCATCGAGATCGCCGAAAAAGCCTTCAAAACCAAAGGCCACGTGACAGGCGCAACTACGGGTTTGCGCGATATGGATAAACAGCTTGGCGGGCTCCACCCCTCTGATCTCGTGATTCTGGCAGGCCGCCCTTCCATGGGCAAAACCGCGCTTGCCACCAACATCGCCTTTAACTCCGCCCGTATCTATGCACAAACTGGCGGGCAAGAGGGCGCGCGCGTGGGATTTTTCTCTCTCGAAATGTCCTCCGACCAGCTCGCCACCAGAATTCTGGCCGATTGCGCAAACATCTCCGGCCATGCCATCAAACAAGGCGACATCAAACAGGAAGACTTCCAGAGCTTCGTTAAAGCCAGCCAGCAGCTCTCCCAAGTGCCACTTTATATCGATGACACACCCGCCCTCACCATCGGCGCAGTGCGCACCCGCGCCCGCAGGCTTAAACGCCAGCACGGCCTTGATCTGCTCATCATCGATTATCTTCAACTTCTGCGCGGAACCGGATCACGCCAATCCGAATCCAACCGCGTGCAGGAAGTCTCCGAGATCACGCGCGGCCTCAAGGCCATCGCCAAGGAATTACAAATCCCCGTCCTCGCCCTCTCGCAGCTCTCGCGCGCGGTCGAACAGCGCGAGGATAAACGCCCCATGCTCTCGGACCTGCGCGAATCCGGCTCCATCGAGCAAGACGCGGATGTGGTCATGTTCGTCTACCGCGAGGAATATTACCTCCACCGCGCCGAGCCGGAAATCGGCACCGACAAGCATATGCAATGGCAGGAACGCTGCGAACGCGCAATGAATATCGGCGAATGTATTGTGGCCAAGGCGCGCCACGGCCCTATCGGCACGGTGCGCATGCATTTCGACGGCCGCGTCACCCGCTTCAGCGATCTGGATGAAATCCATAAATGATCGGCACATTAACGATTGATCTGCGCGCCATACAGGACAACTACAAAACCCTAAGCGCCATGAGCGCAAAAACCTGTGAGACCGCATGCTGTGTAAAAGCCAATGCCTATGGACTCGGCCTGTCCGAAGTTGCCCCCGCACTTGCCGCCGTCGGAGCGCGCAAATTCTTTATCGCCACACTCAATGAGGGCATAGAGCTGCGCGCCATCCTGCCAACAGCCGATATCTATATCCTGAACGGCTTCTGGCAAGCAGAAGAGCGAGTGTATAAGGCGCACAACCTCATCCCCGTGCTGAATGATACCGCGCAGATAAACCAGTATAAAGGTGCAGCAATCTTGCATTTTGATACCGGTATGAACCGTCTGGGCATCCCGCAACAGGATTGGGCGGATATCGATTTAAGCGCGCTCAATGTGCATTATCTCATGAGCCATTTCTCCTCCTCCGAGGAACCGGACAATCCCAGAAACGCGCAGCAATTTGAATTATTTCAAAACGTTATAAAAATTTTTCCAGGGCATAAATACTCACTCTGCAACTCGGCCGGGATCACCTTATCCAAAGACTACCACTTTGATTTAACCCGCCCCGGCATCGGGCTGTATGGCGGGATGGAGCGCATGAAACCTGTCATCACCCTCGATCTGCCCATCTTGCAAATCCACACCGTAAAGCGCGGCGAAACCGCTGGCTACAACGAAACCTATAGATTTGAAAAAGACGGCCATGTCGCGGTCATAGGGGCGGGCTATGCCGACGGCCTTCACCGCACGCTTGGTAATGCGGGCGCACTATTCTGGCAGGGGTACAAACTGCCCATACGCGGTCGCGTTTCAATGGATTTAATCATCTGTGATCTCTCAGATGTGCCGGAAAGCAAAAGGCCAAAATCTGGCGATAGCTTAGAGCTGATGGGCCCACACCAGACCCTCACCGATCTGGCCGCCAGCGCAGGCACAATTCCGTATGAAATCCTGACGTCACTTGGAAAACGCTATAACAGAAGATATTCTTAGCTTGGTCTGCCCAATGCCATACCAGCAGGTGCAGCTTGAGCAACTCTTGGATCATCAGCAGGCACAGAAGTAGCAGCCTCACCTGCTGGCACATAGCTCGCACCTTGGAGGACTTCAGAGAAAATTACATGTGCCTGCATCCCATTCACCGAAGGCGGAAGGTCAAAACGGATCTTCGCGTCTTCATCACCAGCTAGCCCACTCGCCTTTTGTGCCGCTAAGAAAGCCTCAAGGATAGCAACTTCTGCATCCGAAGCCACCCCATCTTCAGAAAGACGTGACAGAACGCCCGCTTGCCTTTCTGTCATAACCGCCACGCCAGGCGACTCAGGCTCACCAACAAAACTTACGCGTATCACGTCACGGCCACCCGAGGGCGCTGCCGCGTTGAAAAAACTACTAACACCAGAAGCCAACCCCAGCGGTAAAACCGGACTAATAACAGCAGCTTTTTTATTCGCATCCGCTTCCGCTTCATCTGCAAAGGCAGCATAAACTTGCCCGTCACCCGCTACCTCCGCCGCAGGCTCCGCTGCCGCAACCTCAACAGGCAAAGGATCAGGATTGGTCGCAACATAAGCCTCATGTGCAGCCATAAACGCGGCAATTCGGTCTGCGCTTACACCTTGTGCCGTAAGATAATCTTCTATGGTCTGGCCGCCCATCTTCTCGGCCAAATTAGCAAAAGCCGCCGTTGTTTTCGGCCCTTTAAGACCGTCCGACTTTCCATCTTTTCCGCCAATACCTTCATAACCAAGATCACTAATCATTATATCTTGCATAGTGTCAATATGCGGATTATAAGCCAGCGGCGCATTCGCCGACAAGGCTACCGATTGCTCAATAGAAGCACCTGCCACTAAATTTGCCGCTGAAGCTGAATTTGCCGTATTGAGGTTTGTCACAGGTGAAGTACGCGCATATTGACTATGAACCCCGTCTAAAAGTATTGCTGCTACGTATGCATCTGTACTACTAAAACCGCGACTAGTAAATAGCGCTACAGCCCCGCCGTCTGTAATATCAGCTTTCTGTACTAGGTCATTAATCGCCGCTTTCGTTTTGGGCCCTAATAGCCCATCAGGTGAGTTTCCGTTTGAGCCGCCGCCAAGCCCGGTATACCCATACTCAAACAAATATTTCTGCAACTTAACAACTGTTTCGCTATAGTCTGCCTGGTTCGCTGCCATTTTTCACCCTACTCATTCTTGTTTTCTGTCCGTTTTCGGAACTATATCACCAAATATTCTTAATTATTATTCACCACTTTAGTGTAAAAAAAGGCAAATTGCAAACTTTTGAAACAATTTTTATGGCATTTGTTTCATACCTGCCGGTAGATCGCGGTCATAGAGTGGCTTGTACCGCTCAAAAAATGAGGCTTCCAGCCGAAAATCCCACCATTCCTGAGGCAGTAAAACCAGTGCCGTACCTTGCTGTTCTGCAGCCCAAATCATCGCCGAATCCAGCATCTTTCGGTTGTCCAATATACTCTTTGGATGGGCATAATTTCGGTGCGCCGGATTTAGATCCGCATTTGGATTTTCGGCCAGAAAATCAAACGCGCACCCCATATCAATCAGACGGCCATCTATATCCTCCAAACCGATATCCACCGCCATCCCGCGCGGATGCCCGCCCGTCCCAGGAGGAGACAGCAGGCGCGGCGGCTCCAGCCAATGCGGATTGTCCAAAACCCGCCGCGTTCGCATCATGGCCTCTTGCGCCTCAACGCTGCGCAAACCGTCATACAAAACGAATCGTATCTTATATTTCTCATAACAATAAGCCGCAGCGCCGCGGACAATGCCCGCCAGATCCTTATGAAGATAAAGCTTGGCATCCGCGCGGTATATCCGCTCCCCGAACAAGAGATTATCTTCCCGCGCATAGGCTACCTCGACTCGATAGGAAAACGCTTGCGCACCATCATCCATACACACCAGATCATCAACTGAAATTGTATCACCTGAAAAATTCATCCCCCCAGTATAGACGAAACGCGCCTTTTCGATTAGTGTTTTAACCCAAACAGATATAAAAAAAGCTTATGACGATAATATTAGACATTTTTACCAATATAGGCGCCGCAATCCTCAATTTTCTCGCCGCCATTGGCCGCCTCAGCGATTTTGTCGGCCGCTCTTTGCGCCATTGTGTGACACCACCCTTTTTCCCCTCACAACTCGCGCGCCAGCTCATCGATATCGGATATTACTCCCTTCCTGTTGTTGGCTTGACGGCGCTCTTCACCGGTATGGTGCTTGCCCTGCAAAGCTATACTGGCTTCACAAGATTTAACGCCGAGGGCGCAATTGCGGGCGTGGTTGTTCTGTCTATCACCCGCGAGCTATCTCCCGTTCTGGCTGGCCTGATGGTCGCCGGGCGTGTTGGCGCGGCCATCGCCGCAGAAATCGGAACCATGCGCGTAACCGAACAGATTGATGCGCTGCGCACGCTCTCTGTGAACCCGTTCAAATATTTGATTGCCCCGCGCGTGATTGCCGCGACGCTTATGCTTCCTGTGCTTGTATTTATCGGCGATATTATCGGCGTTTTCGGCGGGTATGTCGTCTCCATTTATTCTCTGGGCTTTAGTCCGACAAGCTACCTTGTTCAAAGCTGGGACGCGCTCGAGCAAATTGATGTCGTCTCCGGCCTCTGGAAAGCAGGCGCTTTCGGCTTTATCGTGGCCATCATGGGCTGCTACCATGGCTTTAACTCTGCGCGCGGCGCGCAAGGCGTGGGCGCCGCCACCACAAATGCGGTTGTCTCCTCTTCCATTCTTATTTTGATATCCAACTACCTCCTAACGCAGATCTTTTTCTCATGACCACAGACAAGCCAGAGCTCAAACTTGATTTAAAAGGCGTAAAAAAATCATTTGGCAGCAATCATGTCTTAAATGACCTCAGCCTCGAAATCCCCGCCGGAAAATCCATGGTCGTGATCGGCGGATCGGGAACAGGAAAATCCGTCATGCTGAAATGCGTACTTGGCCTGATCGCCGCTGATTCCGGCTCCATCCTGATTGATGGGCAGGAAAGCGTCGGCGCAGATTTAAAAACCCGTAGCCAATTTATGAAGAAATTCGGCATGCTCTTTCAGGGCGGCGCGCTCTTTGACTCCCTCAAAATCTGGGAAAATATCGCTTTTGGCCTTGTTCACGGGCAGGGCATGGATAAAAAACAGGCCCGCGAAATCGCGCTCGAGAAAATAAAAGCTGTCGGCCTCAAGCCCGAAGTCGCCGAACTCTTCCCCGCAGAACTCTCCGGCGGTATGCAAAAACGTGTCGCCCTTGCCCGCGCAGTCGCCACCAGTCCGGAAATCATCTTCTTTGACGAACCCACAACCGGCCTTGACCCTATCATGGCCGATGTCATCAATGAGCTAATCGTCGAGCAGGTTAAAGGCCTGGGCGCAACCGCGCTATCCATCACACACGATATGGCCAGCGTGCGTAAAATCGCTGATTACGTTGCAATGATCTATCAGGGCCGCATCATCTGGAGCGGCAAAGTCGGCGATCTCGATCACTCCGGCAACGACTATGTCGATCAGTTTATCCACGGACGGGCAAGCGGCCCCATCATGCGCCGTGTTTCTTAAACCGGACAAAGCAGAAAAATATGCATAAACTTCAAGTTAAAGATTTGCTCTATATTCAAAAAGGCAGAATCAATCGACAAGATTTCTTTTTCTTAAGCTTTTTAATAAACCAAATACTAAAGCTTTCCGATTATGATACTGGATACGAAATTTTAAACTATGCGATACTCGCGCCAGCCATATTCTTCTCATACATAAGCTGTTCATTAATAGCAAAAAGATTCAGAGACATCTCTTTATCAGGCTGGTGGGCATTGCCATATATGATTATAATTATTGGATTAGTTATTATGGTTGAAAATTTTTCAATCTCTGATCAACCATTAATATTGTGGTCAAGCCTAGCTGGAATATTTATTTGCGGTTTAGCGTTAACGTTTTGGCCCCGCACAAAACACGATAATAAATACGGCCCTTACGTCGAAAAAGGGATTTTTGGTTAGTCAAAACGAAAGCATTTTATAGTCACAAGACTTCAAGGCAAAACCCCAAAAATTTATGGCTCTTGGCATGATTTATGCTATAACACCCAGATGAAATATTTTTGGAAACTTTGTGTTTGGATGGCATCCCTGGGCTTTTTGGGCGCGATTGTTGGTATTGCGGCTATTGCCTATATCCTGAACTATTACGGTCAGGATCTCCCGGACTACAAGCAGCTCAAAAATTACGAACCCCCGATTGTCACACGCCTCTATGCCGGTGATGGGCGCTTACTCGCCGAATTCGCGCAGGAAAAGCGGGTTTTCGTCCCCATTGAATTTATCCCCGATCGCGTCAAACAAACCTTCATCGCCGCCGAAGATCAGAATTTCTACACCCATAGCGGGATTGATATTGTTGCGGTCATGCGCGCCCTCATCAAGAACATTAGCAATAAAGCGGCAGGCGTGAACAAACGCCCCGAAGGGGCATCTACAATCGCCCAGCAGGTAGCCAAAAACTTTTTCTTCACAAGCGAAGTCTCCTATGAGCGCAAACTCAAAGAAGCTATCGTTGCCTATCGCATGAATAAATCACTCGGCAAGGATCAAATTTTAGAACTTTACCTTAATCAGATTTACCTCGGCAGCGGCGCATACGGCGTTGCGGCGGCGGCTCTATTTTACTTCGACAAATCCCTTGATGAGCTGAGCCTCGCAGAAGCCTCTTATCTTGCCGCTCTGCCCAAAGCGCCAAACAAATACAACCCCTTACGTAATCATGACGAAGCACTCGAGCGCAGAAATTGGGTGATTGGCCGTATGGTGGAGGAGGGCTACGCCACGCAAGAGGAAGCCGACCTCGCCAAGCTAGAGCCGCTTCAAATGAAAACAGACAGCTCCGAGCGCGTCGACGCACCTTATTTTGCCGAAGAAGTCCGCCGCGAACTGCAGGAACGTTTCGGCGAAGACAGCCTTTATCAAGGTGGTTTGGCTGTAAAAACATCCGTTGATCCTCATTTTCAGTCCGTAGCAGAAAAAGCCATGCGTGCAGGGCTCGTTGCCTATGACCGCCGTCATGGTTGGCGTGGTCCGGTGACAAAATTCGACACGATGGAGGATTGGCGCACGCGTTTATCCAAAATCCAAAAGCCCGAAGGACTGATTGATGAATGGTCACTGGCTCTTGTCCTTGAGGTTAGTGAACAAACTGCAAAGCTGGGTTTTACCAGCCCTGACTTAAACGGTGAGCTCACCCTTGAGGACAGCAAATGGGCGCGCAAATATCTGAATGAAGGCTATGCTCTTGGCCCTGAAATAAACGCGCTCACTGAGATGCTGAGCCCCGGCGATGTCATCATAGTCGAAAAAGCGCCCCCTGAGGAAGATGGGCAACAAAACAACATATACACCCTCCAGCAAATCCCCGATATTCAAGGCGGCTTTATCGCCCTTGATCCGCATACAGGGCGTGTTCTGGCTATGCAGGGCGGCTGGAATTACCGTTATGGCGCGAGTGAATTTAACCGAGCAACACAGGCGCAGCGCCAGCCAGGCTCCGCCTTCAAACCCTTTGTCTATCTCGCCGCCCTCGATAAGGGCTTCACACCCGCAACACTCGTATTGGATGCGCCCTTTGTGCTGCACAGTGAAAATGGTGATACCTGGAAGCCAACAAACTACTCCAATGAATTTTACGGCCCCACGCCCATCCGCGTCGGTGTTGAAAAATCCCGGAACCTGATGACCGTGCGCCTTGCCGACTTTCTTGGCATGGATCTGATCGCAAAATATTCCGACCATTTTGGCATAACAGATAAAATGCAGCCGCACCTCGCCAATTCTCTGGGAGCAACGGAAACCACACTTTTGCGCATGACAACTGCCTACGCCATGCTGGTCAATGGCGGCAAAAAAGTAACGCCGACCTTTATTGACCGTATCCAGAACCGCTACGGCGAGACAATTTTTAAACACGATACCCGCCCCTGCGCAAAATGCGGCGATATGATCAGATGGCAAGATCAGCCAATACCTGTCATCCCCGACACACGTGAACAAATCGCCGATCCCCGCACCACATACCAGATGGTCTCCATCATGGAAGGCGTCGTCCAGCGCGGCACGGCTGTTCGCCTGCGCTCATTGAACCGTCCGATGGCCGGAAAGACCGGAACCACAAATGAATCCCGTGATGCCTGGTTTATCGGGTTCACGCCGAACCTTGTGGTGGGCGTCTATGGTGGATTCGACAATCCGCGCTCACTGGGTCGCAAGGAAACGGGGTCCTCCGTAGCGTTACCGATTTTCAAGGACTTCATGGAAGAAGCCCTAAAAGATCGCCCGCCAGTTCCCTTCCGCATACCGCCCGGCATCCGTAACATCCGCATCAACGCCGAGACTGGTGTACGCGCCCGCCCCGGCGATGAGCAGGTCATCTGGGAAGCCTTCCTGATCGGCACAGAGCCCTCGGATGACATGTTTATCCTGGACGAAAGCGGAATTTCGATCATGCAAAGTTTTGAAAATTATAACTACTCTGATGCGTATACCCCCTCAGGCGAGGCAACGGGCGATCTCCCGCCTCTTCAGCCCTCCGATGTCACCACAGGGACGGGTGGCCTTTATTAAAGTGCAGCGCTGGTATGTTTATATCCTGGAATGCGCCGATAACACGCTCTACACCGGCATCACAACCAATATTACCCGTCGCATGAGTGAGCATGAAAGCGGCAAGGGCGCAAAATACACCAAAGGCCGCGCTCCCCTAAAACTCATATACACAGAAGAATGCGATAATCGCGCAACCGCCTCAAAACGGGAAAACGCCATCAAGGCGATGCCCCGTGAGGAAAAAGCTAATCTTGCGCTTTGCGCGCCTCAATCTGCCGCGCACGCAACGCGCGGATACGCATCTTAAGGTCATCATGCGTTTTCAGATCATCCTCATTGTTAAAGACAAACTCCCCCGTTTGTTCATCAACACGATACCGTTTCGCATGCGTATAATAAAACTTCATTAACTCCTCATAAGTTTGCAAGATATCCTCCTCATAACTCAGAAAAGTTACAGTATGGCCTAATTGCTCTTTTGACATAGCCTCCCATTCAGTAAAAAAAACATCCTCTATCGAATTTTTTTTATGGGCTGCATCTTCGCGCATAGCCATGATATACCGCTCAAACACATCAACAAGATTCTGTGAACGTTTACGCAAAGCGGGCGCTATATCCTGGGAAAAAATCTCATAATTGGCCTTGGCATCTTCCAATGTTTCAAAATTTAATGGATTAGAGATATCAGAGAGAATTTTCCTGCTCTCTTTATATTCTAGAGCGGCGCGCTTTAAATCACTTTTAAAGGAATCAATGTAAAGCGCATAAAGTGCTTTCATTGCAGCTTGTTCATCAGAGTTTTTTTGAGCTTCTTCGCGCTGCTGCTCGGCAAGGCGCTCCTGATTGTAATCATAGACCATATAGCCACCAATAGCACCCGCAAACGCAATCACGGCAAGAATTGATACAAGCCAGGCTGTATTGTTAGAAGAAGTTTTTTTCACCATGATAATCTCTAATCAAGATAGCTCAGATCGATATTCGCTGGCGGGTTGGCGCGCAGCAGTTTTCTCTGCTCGAAACGGATCTTGTTCAACTTGTCCTTGGCCTGACCATAAAACTGGTAGTCACCGAAATTATAAAAGGCTACGCCCTGTCTAGAGCTGTCATAATAGTAACTTCCGCCCTTGCGCAGAATGAAATCGGTAAGACTCTTGTAGGTATTCAGAAAAGAATTCTGCATCTTGAAATAGGAATCAATGCGCGCCTCAAACTCATTAAGGCTTGTATTCCAGAGCGGGTCGAGAACAGTGTAATCTTCAGGGCGAATGCCTTCTTTAATAAAAGTATATTGTATGCGCGCATCGGATATTTCATCCTGCATACGCTTATAATTGCTGTTCAGGTTATTCATAGCATCCTTCAAATCAGTCTCAAACTCAGCTGCATAGCGCGTGAGTTTGAATCTCTCTGGCTGAATCAGGGAATAGAGTTTTTTCTGATAGATAAAGTCAGTCCCTGCATAATTCCATAGCGACTGATTGAGAGTATTAAATAAAACATCAAGCTTCGCCGCCTCATCGGCACTGGTCACCTTTGAGGAAAAGATCTTAGGCACCGGTGGCAGAGCCTCGTCCTGACTGCTTTGCCCTTGCGTACTGGGAGTCAAACTTCCACGATATTGCGCATAGCCAGAACCGCTAGAAAAAAAGCATAAGCAAGAAATTGCCAAAAGTGTAAGTTTCAGTTTCATGCACACATTCTTACATTTTGCCGTGCGCCTTGCAACATTTTCATATATATCAAGGGCAAAGAAACCACCGATATGAGAAAAATGATACGAAAGCCGCCCGCGGACTTCATTTATAACCCGCCAAAACAAGCCCTGGAGGTAATTCATCAGGATGAAGACATCCTTGTCCTCGACAAGCCAAATGGCCTACTCAGTGTGGCAGGACGGCGCGAAGACTTGCATGATTGTCTCGAAAGCCGCGCGCAGGGATTATTCCCCCAAAGCCTTATCGTTCATCGTCTTGACATGGAAACATCCGGCCTCATCCTTATGGCCATGAACCCACAGGCGCACAGAAATATCGGATTGCAATTTGAACGGCGCAAAACCCAAAAAGAATACATCGCCCGTATCTGGGGACATATTGAGGAGGATGAGGGCTGCGTTGATCTGCCTCTGCGCTGCGATTGGCCAAACCGCCCGCTGCAAATGGTTGATCTCAGCCATGGCCGTGAGGCACAAACGCATTGGAAAGTGATAGAGCGCGAACCCGGTGGCATAACGCGCCTTGCCCTATACCCGATAACAGGACGCAGCCATCAGCTGCGCGTGCACATGCGCGAGATTGGCCATCCCATTCTGGGCGATGATTTCTACGCCCACGATCAAGCTTTCCGCGCAGCAGACAGGCTCCACCTTCATGCGCACAAACTTATGATCCATCATCCTAAAAACGGTGAAAAAACTTGGTTCACCGCCGATTGCCCATTTTAATACCGCTCCGGCCTGTTCAAAACCCCGGCCTTGATCCACCAGTCCGGATTTTCTTCCCGCAAAATCTTGAGCGCCTTTTTGGTATGCTCTTCGCTCTCAAACAAACCAAAACAGCTCGCCCCGGACCCGCTCATGCGCGCGAGTAAACATTCTGGCTGCATATTCAGCGCATTAAGAACATTATCAATGCGCGGTACAAGGCCAAGTGCAGGCTTATAGAGATCATTCTCCGTAGCCTTTAAGAACGCCACCAAATCAAAAACACTGGAGAACCTGTCAGGCACAGGAATCACTTTTTTATAGCTTCGCCCATGATTCAAAAACACATCCCGTGTTGAGCAGTGAATATCGGGGTTAATCAGAATAATCGGTATTTCAGGCATCAGCGGGGCAGGGTGCAATTCATCGCCAATCCCGCGCATGATTGTCGGCGCGCAGGCATAACACACGCTAACATCAGCCCCCAGCCGCTCCATCAAGGGTTTCATATAGGGCTGCGAAGGCGCTAAGCCCCAAAATTGCTGCAACCCCCATAGCGTTGCCGCCGCATCGGAAGATCCTCCGCCCAAACCCGAAGAAAGCGGCAAAGTTTTGTGCAGCGTAATTTTAACATTCATCGCTTTATTCGCAGCCTGTGATAATCCCCGCGCCGCAACGACCGCCAGATTACTGCTATCTAAGAAGGTGCTCTTCTCTGCTGGCCCAAAAGACTTTGCATACGGCCCCTCAATGTGAAAGGAAAAGGAGTCAGCAGGCTCAATCTGAACGGAATCGCCAATATCGGCAAAGCAGACGAGTGAGTCGAGCGTATGATACCCATCACGCCTGCGCCCGGTGACATGCAAAAACAAATTCACTTTTGCCGGAGCAAAAATTTCATAAACTTTGGTATTTTTTTGGGACATGTTTAGTGCTGGGTTGTTGTCAGTTTTTCCGATAGCCCATGCAGTAATTTTTGCTCAAGAGTCTGAATCTGTTCAGGATCCTCAGAATTATTTTTCGCCCGCTCCCACTGAAAACGCGCCTCAAGCCGTCTACCAACCATCCAGTAGGCATCACCCAGATGATCATTCACGGTGGGATCATAGGGCAAAAGCTCGACCGCTTTTTCCAAAACATTAGCTGCGCCTTTATAATCACCCGTGCGAAACATCACCCAGCCAAGCGAGTCGGTTATATATCCATCAGAAGGGCGCAAATTTACCGCGCGCCTGATCATTTCGAGCGCCTGATCCAGATGTACACCCTGATCTGCCCATGCATAGCCAAGATAATTCAGCACATAGGGATGATCCGGCTGGTACGCCAAAGCGGCCTTAAGTTCCTTTTCCGCTTCCTGCCAGTTATCGGATTGCTCATAAGCAATACCGCGCACATAATGCACATGCCAGTAATCTGGAGGTATGCTGCCCCCCAGCTTTTGCACCGCAGCGTCATAAGACATTAGGGCCTGCTTAAAATCATTTTTGCGCCGATATATGTCGCCTTCTTTAATGATTGTATCGACATCAGGCGACTGAGCCGCAAGATTTCTAAGAAGCTCCAAAGCCTCATCATAGCGGCCGTTCTTGTCGTATATATCAGCAATATCATGCTGCGCCTCGACATAACGTTCATCACTTTGCGGGATACTTTTATAATAGGAAATCGCATCGCTATACTGCTTATTTCTCTCGCTGATTTTTGCCAGCAGGAAAACTGTATCTGACTTTTTAGGGGACAAGTGAAGGGCGATATGCGCAAAAATCCGGGCGCTCTCATCATTATTTTCATTAAACAGAATATTGCCGATATCATAAAATGCTTGCGCCATACCGCCGCGCGCAGTCTCTATTTTCTTGAACAAAGGCTTATTCTTATGGCCTTTAAGAAGCTCAACCTTGGTCTTAACCGCTCCGTCATCCGGGCTTTTTTTCAACACCTCGCCATAAAGTTCCAGCGCTTTCTCATCCATCCCGATATGCCCGTACAAATCGGCAATACGCTCAATTTCGGTAACCTGAATATCGTCAACCTTAAGAGCCTTACCAATAATTTTTTCAATTTCCATATGGTTATTGAGGTAATCCGAAATCAAAATCCCGTGGTATAGCTGTACGATATTCGCGCGCAGCTCATTCACTTCAACACGGCCCTGTGCCGCTTCCAGCCAGGCATTAATGAACGGGCCGATAAATTGAACCGTGCCATCCGCTGGCATAGCTTTAAGCATGGCTTGCGCTTGCGCGTACTGGTTTTTATCAAAAAGATCAATAATCAGAAAAATTTCAGTAATGACGCGGCTTTGCTCTGAAACGCCTTGCTCATTGAGCTTATGCGCAATATCAAATGCCTTTTCTGCATCGCCAGACCCCATAGCCAAAACCATCGCCCGCACCAGAACATCTTCCTGCGCGTCACTGCTTTGAACAAGCTTCTCAACGAATTTCTCAGCAGTTCCCCAGTCATGCCTATTCTGAGCAAACCGGCTCGCCAAGTAGCTTCCGGCCTGAATATTGTCTACGCCCTCAGAAATTCTGGCACTTCGTCTTGATTCAGAATTTAGCGGCGCATCTCCCCCAGACTTGGCTAATGTAAACGAATGCGAAGAAACCCCAGGATCAGCGCATAAACCTAGGGCGCAAGACGCTAAAACAAGAGTAAGAGCTTTCATAATACCAATAATCCTTTTATTCTATACGCACTATTATGCTGATTTTTGAGCCCTTATACCAGAGAAAACCTTACATATTTGGATAATTCGGTCCATCCCCGCCATAAGGGACAACCCAATCTATATTCTGCGAGGGGTCTTTAATATCGCATGTCTTACAATGCACACAGTTTTGCGCATTAATCTGAAATTTTGGCTGGCCGTTTTCCTGAACAATCTCATACACCCCCGCAGGACAGTACCGCACCGCCGGCTCGGCATATTCAGGGAAATTCACAGCAATAGGAATAGAGGGATCTTTAAGCTTCAGATGGCAGGGCTGCCCCTCCGCATGATTCGTATTCGATAATTGCACGGATGTCAGCCGGTCAAACGTAATGACCCCATCAGGCTTGGGATAGTCAATCGGCGCATAATCCTTGGCTTTTCCGGTCTGCGCGTAATCGGCGTGATTCTTAAGGGTTCGTCCAAGCCGCCCGCCGGTGAGTGTTTCAATCGCGGCGTTCACCAGCCCAAACCACAGCCCCCTATGGAATCCGGGGCGAATATTGCGAACAGCCTTTAGCTCGCTCCACACCCATGATTGCTCCAGCGCCTGCGCATAGGCCACGCATTCGCTCCCGTAATCGCTTGTTTCCTGTAAATGCGCAGCCAAAGCGTCCGCAGCCACCATGCCCGATTTCATCGCCGTGTGATTGCCCTTGATTTTCGGCACATTCAAAAATCCAGCCGTATCGCCAATAAGCACCCCGCCCGGAAAGCTAAGCTTAGGCAAAGATTGAAACCCGCCCTCCACCAGCGCCCGCGCGCCATACGCCACGCGCCGCCCGCCTTCAAGCAACGGCTTGATCGCCGGATGCGTCTTAAAGCGTTGCATTTCCTCATAAGGGGAGAGATAAGGGTTGCGGTAATCCAGCCCCACGACAAACCCGATAGAGATCATATGATCCTCCATATGATAAATCCATGACCCTCCGTACGTGGCATTATCCATCGGCCAGCCGATCGTATGCTGGCACAAACCCTGCTTGTGCTTAGCCGGATCAATCTCCCACAGCTCCTTCACCCCAAGCCCGTAAGTCTGCGGATCACTATTTTTGCGTAAATCATAATGAGCAATGAGTTGTTTGGTCAAAGAGCCATGACAGCCTTCGGCCAACACCACCTGACGGGCATGAAGCTCAACGCCCGGCTCGCCTTCGACATCGCCCGTAGCAACGCCGATCACGGCATCATCTTTGTATAAAATCTCCGCCGCGGCAAAGCCGGGGAAAATCTCAACGCCAAGCGCTTCAGCCTGTCCCGCCAGCCAGCGGCACAGATTTCCAAGCGAGATAATATAATTCCCCTTATTATGCATTTGCGGCGGGGTTGGCATCCACCAGGAGCGCGTGCGCGTTAAAAACCGGAACGTATCGGACGTCGCCGGGCAGGTGAGCGGTGCATCTTTTTCGGCCCAATCAGGGATCAGCTCATCCAGCGCCCGCGTCTCAAACACCGCGCCGGACAGGATATGCGCCCCGACTTCCGAGCCTTTTTCGAGCACGCAAACATTCAAATCCGGATTAACCTGCTTCAGGCGGATAGCGCAAGACAAGCCTGACGGCCCCGCGCCGACAATCACCACATCAAATTCCATAGACTCTCTGTCTGCGCGGATTGGCTCTGGCATGGGGGGATTCTCCTCTTTCATTTTGCTCGTAATTATCCTACCCTAATTTAACTCAAAAAAGCTTAAGAAACGAGCAGGAATACCGTAAAAATGGATGCTGCACTCCGCCAGGAAATGATGACCGCGCTGGAATGGTACGCTGACCAAGGCCTCAGCATATGCTTGCTCGATAAACCAGTAGATCGCACCCATACAGCCCCGCCAGAAGTGCAAAAATTAATACCGATAGAGAAAATTGCTGCTCAACCGGCGTTTTTGGGCACATCAGACGCGCTGGGCGAGGCCATAAAAGGCGCCAAACGCGCTCAGACACTGGAGGAATTACAGGAAGAAATCAGGAGCTTTGATGGCCTCTCCATAAAGAAAACCGCCACAAATATGGTGTTCGCCGATGGCAACCCTAAGGCGCATGTGATGATTATCGGCGAAGCCCCCGGCGCCGACGAAGATAGAATCGGCAGGCCTTTTGTCGGTGTAAGCGGCCAGCTTCTGGATAAAATTCTTCACTATATCGGCCTGAGCCGTGAAGAAGAAGAGCCGGAAAATGCCGTCTATATCAGCAATATTTTGAACTGGCGCCCCCCCGGAAACCGCACGCCAACCCCTGCAGAAATCGAGCTCAGCCTGCCATTTATCGAGCGCCACATCCAGTTAATACAGCCTAAAGTATTAGTTTTATGCGGCGCGGTAGCCGCCAAATCTTTGCTCGCAAATAGCCAAGCTATTTCAAAACTCAGAAAAGAGGCGCACCAATATAACGTTATAACTCAAGAGCTTAAGGAGGGCTCTGAGCCAATCACTGCCCTTGCAACCTACCACCCTTCTTATTTATTGCGCACCCCTGCCCAGAAGAAATTTGCCTGGGCGGACGCTTTAAGTTTGCAAAAAACATTAAAAAACCGTTAAGATTGTTTACATAAGAAAAAAATAAACTGGACATAGGGTGCTTTAATGTGGTCTTATGCGGGCAATATGAACATGAGAAATTTTTTAAAGAGCACAGCGCAGCTTTGCGTTTTTGTTGTTTTGCTTACGGCGCTACTTGTGCCTGTGCAGGCTTCTATTACTGTGCCAACGCCAGCCCGCAAGCCGCTTTCCGGCAAGCTGATCTCTGAGCCAAAGGCGCTCAATCTCGTCAGTTTGTTTACAGCCCTCAATCCAATCCAGGGTAAAATATACCCCCATGGATACGAGCCACTCTCCAGTAGCCAGGCAAAATTATACAAGAAAATTTTTGACCTGCAGCTTGTTGGTAAATTTGAAGCGGCCAATGTTCTCATAAGCTCACTCCAGGATAAACGTCTTTTGGGGCATGTTCTGTATCAGCGCTATATGCATGCAAATTATAAAACCTCTTACAAGGAGCTGAAAATCTGGCTTGATCGCTTTTCAGACCACCCGGATGCCGACAAGATTTACAAGTTGGCGATGCTGCGCACCCCAGGCAATGTAAATAATTTGAAACAGCCAGAAGCCCAAAGCATACTCTCAGAAGTGCGCGAGCCAACAATAGCGCATGCTTTGAAATATAAAAGCACCAGAGACAGAAACGCCGAAGAGCAGGAAAAAATCCGCGCTTTAAATGCAAAAATGCGCTCGCTCCTTCGTGCGGGGGAAACAACTGAAGCCGCAACACTTTTTCAAGATGATGCAGAGACAAAGCCGCTGATGGATAATGTTGAGCAAGATATGCTCCAAGCACAAATTGCAGCCGGATTTTTATACCAGAAGCGCTTCGAATCAGCATATAAACTGGCCACCAAGAGCGTTCAGCGCTCTGGCAAATATGTCCCCGAAGCTGCATGGGTTGCCGGTCTTTCCCTATGGCAAATGGACCTAAAGCAAGACTCCGTCGCCTATTTTGAAAAAGTGGGTAAATCAAAATACGCCTCCGGCTGGTTGTCGTCTGCAGGATATTTCTGGGCTGCACGAGCGCATGAAACAACAGGAAAAGGCAAGCTGTACTATGCTGCGCTCAAAAATGCAGCAAAGCACAAATATACATTCTATGGTATTATGGCCAGCAGCCTTTTGAACCGCGCGCCCAACTTTAACTGGGATAGCCCAAAATATACAACCGCGCAGGAATCTCTGATTCTTGCTAACCCTGCGGGTCGCCGTGCTTTTGATCTTGTCGCAACAGGGCAATATAATCTGGCGGAAGAGGAATTGCTGCGCCTGAAATACGCTGGTAATCAGGATTTGAAAGAGGCCGTTCTGGCCTATGCCGTGCGCACAGGCTTGCCGCGCGTTGCCGCGCGTCTGGGCAATATCTCTCCGCGCAAACAGGGCGGCTATTACACCAGTGCGCTCTATCCGATGAGCCCATGGACACCGGCAAGCGGAGATTACACGCTCGATCCGTCGCTGATCCATGCCATCATGCGCCAGGAATCGCGCTTTGATCAAAACGCAAAAAGCGGAAGCGGCGCAATGGGGCTGATGCAGGTCATGCCAAAAACAGCAAAATATGTTGCAAAATCCAATGGCTACAAAAATCTTCCCAACGCGCAAACCCTTACGCGCGCTGAAACCAATATTAGCATCGGGCAGGATTATGTGAGCTACCTTCTGCGTGGCAGCGCGGTTAATGGTGATGTCTTGTCCATGCTGGTGGCCTATAATGCCGGCCCGGGTAATTTGCAAAAATGGCAGAATAATCTCTCCGATATTCAAGATCCTTTATTATTCATCGAAATGATGCCCATTCAGGAAACCCGTGATTATGTAGAGCATGTTCTGGCGAATTACTGGATTTACCGCTCGCGCGAGCACAGGAATCTCCCCTCTCTTGCAGCGCTCGCACAAGGCAAGCCTGCAAAATATGCGCTGGTGGTTGATCAGGGGCAATCCTATAAGCTCTCAGCAAACTAGTCATCGCCCGCTCAAGGCGAACCATCCGCGAAAACAGCTTTAATTTGCGCATAAAATCATCCGTTTTCAAGAACTTGAGCGTCGCAAAAGCGTAGCGGCGGTATAAATCCTGATAGCGCAGGAAATGGCTGACCACGCGCATATGCGGGTATTGGCACGCATTGAGACATGAACGCGCCTTGCCTTCCGCGCTGCGCGGACCCGTAGAGCGTAGCCAAATCTGCGCCGCGCGCATCCGCGCCGATTGTGCCTTGCGCCGCTCCGGTGGCCAACCCTTTGTAACTCTTGCGCTTTTTACCATCCTTTAGTTCCTTTTTATTTTTGCCCGAAACACCCCTGTGCCTCATGAAAACAAAAGAAAATAATAGGACAACTTTCCTATAATGTCAAGAATGGAACAAAAGCTCAGCTCTTATAAAGCCGAGGCAAAAACCACCGATAGTCTTTACTGGCCTTTTTTTCCCACGGCCATATGCCATCCATCGAAGGCCAGATCATGTGTAAGGCCCTAAAGTTATTCCCCTTGTAGAGCCAGAGCCCTGAGACGAAATACTCCTCATAATGCTTCTTATCAACCTCCTTGAAGGTGACCTGAAACCCCTCCAGAAACTCATCATAAAACTGGTCGGCCTCAAAGCGCTCCCCATCCTTAATGCGGCTGTTATATTCATTCACCATAAAATGCGCCATGTCCTTCTCAAGACCGGTGATAATCACCTCCGGCTGGCCGGTACATTGCTGTATGCCGACAGAATAGGTGAAATCAGGAGTAAGGCCCTCTGGATCAAAAACATGCGTAACATGACAGCCATGCTTTTCGATATTGGCGAGTATCTTTTTTTCGAAATCATTCATATCAGTAGGGACTTTTCAAAATCATGCGCTGGATTTCAGGCCATAGCGTTGGATCACCGAGCGCGATAACTTTGCCGGTTGAGTTCAGCGTGAGCGCCTCCCCGCGCCAATCGGAAATATGCCCCCCCGCGCCCTTAATCACAGGAACAAGCGCGGCAAAATCATGCGCCTTCAGATTTTGCTCAAACGCCATATCCATATAGCCCGAAGCGATTAAACCATACATATAGCAATCCCCGCCCCATGCCATATTCCCGTGGCTGTTTTCAAAAATCTCATAGGCCCGTCCATATTCCGCTAGCTTATCAAACATCATCGGCGTGGTAGAGCCAATCACCGCATCATGGAAGCGCGCGCAAGGGCGCGTCTTCACCGCCTTGCCGTTCATCATGGTTTTCTTGCCATCCCCAACCCATCGCTCTTTCAAAATTGCCTGATCGATCACGCCAAGCAGCGGCTTATCCCCCTCCCACAGCGCGATGAGCGTGCCAAAAGTCGGCCGCCCCATCACAAAGCTTTTCGTGCCGTCAATCGGATCAATCACCCAGGTCAGGCCGCTTTTGCTCTGCACCGCGCCATATTCTTCGCCCAATATGCCATCATCCGGGCGTTTCTTCGCGAGCAGATCGCGCAAAGCCTGCTCAACAGCTTTATCCGCAATTGTCACCGGACTGTCATCACCCTTGCGCTCAACATCAAATTCCTTGCGGAAATATTTCCGAACAATTTTTCCGGCCTCATCCGCCATCCTATTGGCAAGTGCTGTAAATTCCTGCATATTTTGTCCTTGTCATCCTGAGAGGCTTTAGCCTTGAAGGATCCAAAATATCAGCATAAGATCCTTCAGCGCAAGCGCTACAGGATGACTAAAATAAAATATTAGGGTAAAGATGCAAAAAACAGTAAAAGATATCCGCAGCGAATTCCTCGGGTTTTTCGAAAAACAGGGGCACACGATTGTGCCCTCATCCTCGCTCGTGCCGCATAACGATCCCACGCTGATGTTCACCAACTCCGGCATGGTGCAGTTCAAGGACGTGTTCACCGGCAAGGAAAAGCGCGATTATACCCGCGCCACCACATCGCAAAAATGCGTGCGCGCCGGCGGCAAGCATAACGACCTCGAAAATGTAGGCTACACCGCCCGCCACCACACATTCTTCGAGATGCTCGGTAATTTCAGCTTCGGTGATTATTTCAAGGAAGACGCCATTGCGTTTGCCTGGGAGCTGGTGACCAAAAATTTCGCCCTCCCCGCCGATAAGCTCTGCGTGACCGTGCACACATCCGATGAAGAAGCCGCCAGCATCTGGAAAAAACTCACCGGATTCGCCGATCATAAAATCATCCGCATCCCTACAGACGATAATTTCTGGCGCATGGGCGATACCGGCCCCTGCGGCCCGTGCACCGAGATTTTCTACGATCACGGCGATCACATTTGGGGCGGCCCGCCGGGATCACCCGAAGAAGACGGCGACCGCTTCATTGAGATATGGAACAACGTCTTCATGCAATATGAGCAGGTGGATAAAGACACACGCATTGACCTGCCCGCGCAAAGCGTGGATACAGGAATGGGCCTGGAGCGCATTGCAGCAACGCTTATGGGCTCAAACAATAATTATGACATCGATATTATGCGCGGGCTCATCGAGCACAGCGCCGACCTGACGGGCGTGGCTCCTGATGGCGACATGGCTGCCAGCCATAAGGTCATCGCCGATCATTTGCGCTCCGCCGCCTTCCTGCTCGCCGATGGCGTGATGCCGGGCAATGAGGGCAGGGGCTATGTTCTGCGCCGGATTATGCGCCGCGGTATGCGCCACGCGCATTTGCTGGGCGCAGCTGACCCGCTCATGTTCAGGCTCTATCCGACATTGCTTGCGAAGATGGGCGAAGCCTATCCAGAGCTGCACCGCGCGCAGGCGTTGATTACCCAGACATTGGAGACCGAGGAAAAGCGCTTCAAAACCACCCTTGATCGCGGCCTGAAAATGCTGGATGAGGAAACGGAAAAACTGGGGAGCGGCACGAAATTCCCCGGCGATGTCGCGTTTAAGCTATACGATACGTTCGGTTTTCCTCTCGATCTCACGCAAGACGCTTTGCGCGCGCAAAATATCGAGGTTGATACCGACACATTTGATCAATGCATGAATGAACAAAAAACCAAAGCCCGTGCCGCGTGGAGCGGAGCAGGGGGGCAAGCCACCGAAAAACTCTGGTTCGAAATCCTGGACGAGGTTGGCTCGACGGAATTTTTGGGCTATGACAAGCAAGAAGCCGAAGGCAAGGTACTGGCAATAGTGAAGGATGATAAACGCGCCGACATCCTCAAGCCCGGCGAAGAGGGTATCATCATCACAAATCAATCCCCATTCTACGCCGAGAGCGGTGGGCAGGTAGGGGACAGTGGAACGCTTATTAACCTTAGTCATCCCGTTGATCCGAGCGCAAGCGAGGATTTAAACGAACGGGATCCACATGCCAGCAGCATGGCTGCTGACGTTACTGGATCCCCGCAGTCTGAGCAAGCTAACGCTTGCCGCGGGGATGACATGGTTGTCACCGACACAAAAAAACAGCTCGGCCAGCTCTGGCTGCATGTTGTGAAAACCGGCAAAGGCACAATCAAAATTGGCGATGCGGTGCAGATGAAAGTTGATCGAAAGCGCCGCGCGGCCATCCGCGCCAACCACTCGGCCACGCACCTGATGCACGAAGCGTTGCGCCGTGTTCTGGGCGACCATGTCGCGCAAAAAGGCTCGCTTCAGGACGCAGAGCGCACCCGCTTTGACATCAGTCAGCCCGTCGCGATCAAGCCCGAGCAAATCGAACAGGTTGAGACCCTCGTGATCGAGCAGATCAAGGCCGACACCCCCGTCATCACCCGCATCATGGCGCTGGATGAGGCACGCGAAAGCGGCGCTATGGCGTTGTTCGGCGAAAAATATGACGAGGAAGTGCGCGTGGTTTCCATGGGCAGAGACAACTTCTCCATCGAACTCTGCGGCGGCACGCATGTGCAAAAAACCAGAGAGATCGGGCGTTTCAAGATTATCTCCGAAGGCGCTCTCTCCTCCGGTATTCGAAGGCTCGAAGCCTTAACAGGCGCGCGGGTGGAGGAATATGAGCAAGGCAAACAGGCGCAGCATCAAGAAACCCTTGATCGCCTGAGCGCAGAAAACGCAAAACTCCGCGCCGAACGCGCAGAACTGGGCGGCAAGGACAAAGAGCCAGCGCCCGCAACAGACAAAGACGCTCTGATAAAAGATAATAAACGCCTGAGCAAGGACATTGCCGATCTGCGCCGTGCGCAGGGAACAGCGGGATCTCAGGAGGATGTAAAGGACATAGGCGGCGTGAAATTCATTGGCCGCGTACTCGAAGGCTTCCCGCCCAAAGACCTCAAACCCATGGCCGATGACCTGAAAGCCAAGCTGGGCTCCGGCATTGTGGTTCTGGTCTCAACGGGCGAGGGCAAAGCCTCCATCGTGGTGGGTGTGACCAGCGATCTCACAGGGCGCTATAACGCAGTTGATCTGGTGAAAATCGGCGCCGAGGCGCTGGGCGGCAAAGGCGGCGGCGGCCGCCCCGATATGGCGCAGGCCGGTGGTACAGACATCGGCGCGGCAAATGATGCTGTTGAGGTAATACAGAAAAATCTGGCAAGTTAGCCAGATGATGGGGCATGGTATTGATTAATCCCTAAACCAGAATCTGGAGGAAAAAGTCCTGATTTCTGGAATTGACGCTCAAAATATAAGGCTTGACCGTATGGCATTTTAGCAAGATCACACTCAATCTGGTAAATAATTTGTTTTAGTGTAAGCGGCTGCACGACATCTTTGAATTTTTCTCTCATCTCAGGATCACTCAATATTTTTGGATCAAGAAAGCGATTAAAGCCCTGTTCATGGTTAAAATAATTATACAAAAGCCTGCCCCAATTATTGATCATTCTATCTTTATCTGCTGTTTTTCGGGAAGCGGAGGAAAGTATTCGTGAAAACCAATCAGTAACATTTTCTGCAAATTGCACCATTAAGCTGGTTGTATCACGGCCATGCTGTAAAAACGCACGAGTGAGACGGTCAATATCCATATGTGCCTCGTGCTCCACCTTAATTTCTGCAACAGTTTCAAAACCATGCAAATCCTGACCTTCATCAACAGAACAGCTCCAGAGTGTTTTATGAGTACGAATGCCTGTTTTTGGGTTTGGCTTCCAAAATGTATTTTTTCTGGCAATCGCTCTATCGTCTCCCTCGAAGGCGTCAATGACTCTCGCAAGAGTATCCATGCTGTACCTATGCTTAGAATTATTTGGATGTTTCTTTAAAACGATAGGCATACATCTGAGATAATCAAGAACCCTCTCCGGTGAGTGTTCGCCCGTCGCGGTTTTACGATCAGCAGAACTTATATCTTTAATACTGGGCCCAACAACACAGATATCAGCGCGCGAATTCAATCCGTGGGTCTTGCAATAATCATCAAACCAGGATCTGAATGGCCTTAAGCCTTGCTCGTAGACTTTAAAATCTTCGTGCGGTATTCGGACAAAACTAAAGCCATTAGAATCCATAAAATCCTTAATTTGCCGCATTAATCCTTCTTGGGACTGTAATGCCAAATCCCGGTATTCTTTGGTACTTAGTTGAGCTTCAGGCTGCGCTGTATGGCTCCAGCGCCAATCAGGATCATAACTGGCGTCCCGGTGTTGGCCAGTTATATTTGGGATAGCGTGCAATTTAGCCATATTTCAACCCCCGCGAGAGGCAATATTCCCGGAATTTATGCTCATCGAGCTCGACCACATCCATGGCATCGTTCAGGCGGCGGATGAGGGTATTATCCTGCACAAAAGCACCGCTCTCATCAGGCTTCTCGGCGCAGATCGGCAGATCATCGACCACAGTCACCCGCACCGGATGCACGCCAAGAATGTAATAGCGCATCTCTGGCGGCGCGTCTGGATCAAAAGCGGAAGGTTTGGAGCGATCAGTCATGAGTAAGGCCTCCTAAACCAGGCCCATCGGGCCGTGAGCATTTTTGGTAAAAATCCAGCCACGCTTGCCCGAAAGTCTTTTTATCGGGAAATTCCGTGAAGTGCTTGTTGTGAGTCAGGGAGGCAATACCCCTTCCATCATCCTTCCAGCCGTCATCCTTCCAAAAACGCTGGACGGTGGTGTTTTTTAAATCGTAACGGTAAAACTGCGGGTCAGCATGAGACGGCCTTAAAACGCCATAGATATATTGCGACCCCTGAGGATCATCATCCAGCAGCTGAGGGTTATTGCCAAGAAGATTGATCAGCAAGGCTTCAGCTTCAATAGTTTCAATAGCAGCAATACGCATTTTCAGATTATGCTCACGATTTGGAGTAAGCGCGAGCTTAGTCTTGTTCTCGAGTAATTTTTCATACCCTGCATTCCTACGTACCTGAGCGGTGAGCAGCCAGGCAGCAGCAAAATTCGCAGAGGCAAGCGCTAGATCTTGCGGTAATGGATGCTCTCCGGCATTAACGAGAATATGTTCTGCAGCGCGCTTATACCTGTGCGTTGACTTCGAAATCTCCTCAATTTGTTTTGCCACAACCTGAAGCTCGCAGACCTGATATTCCGTCTTACCTGCCTTATCCTCGCCAACGGGAACAGCAATTTTATAATTCAGGCAGGAATAGCCCGTTGGCTCCTTAGGCCGCGCAAAATAATCATTACTCTGCACAACAAACAGACCATGCCTGCGCATAAAGTCTGAATTTGGATCAGAGAGCATCGCCTGAAGTGCGATTACCTGATCAGGGTTTTCAACAATCAATTTGCCCCGCGCCATATCACAGACAAGCGAGAGATCTCCCTCATAATCTGTGAGAGCTTTCTCTCTGGCCCGCTGTTCGTTTTTAGGCTTGCCAATTTTAAGGCCGACTTCACTGTGCCTCTGCAGAGCCAGCATTACATGACCAAGCCGCTCGGTCGCAATAGCCTGCGTCTCCTTCACGCGCTCAAAGGAGAGCACCTGCTTGGCATGGCCGTAGGGCGTCAGAAAATTCCCTATAAAGTCTGAATAAGAATTTTTAACCAAAATCCAACCCCGAAATGATTTTTCCCTACTATAACAAGACTTAAAGCCCTTATGCAAGGTTCTTGAGAATTTCCCTTGCATCAAGCCCACAAGCCCGCTATATCCTATGCCCATAAGAAAAAATTAAGGACACAATTATGGCTGTTGAACGTACATTTTCGATTATCAAACCAGACGCCACGCGCCGCAATCTGACAGGCGCGATCAATGCTAAACTGGAAGAAGCGGGTCTGCGTATTATCGCACAAAAACGCATCCACATGAGCCTGAAACAGGCACAAGGTTTTTACGCCGTCCACAGCGAACGCCCATTTTTCGGCGAACTGACCGAATTCATGAGCTCTGAGCCGGTGGTTGTTCAAGTTCTGGAAGGGGAGGATGCGGTTGCCAAAAACCGCGAAGTCATGGGCGCAACAAACCCTGAGCAAGCAGCGCCGGGCACAATCCGTAAGGAATTCGCCCTCAACATTGGCGAAAATTCTGTTCACGGATCAGACTCATTAGAAAATGCGAAAATCGAGATTGCGTATTTCTTTAAACCCGAAGAAATTGTTGGGTAAGCTTTTCTAACCTCTGAGCCACTTTTTCAACGCTGAGTGCGTTTGCTCTTCGCAGCTTTTCAAAAGTCTTGCAGCCTCAAGAGCATCGCCCTTTTTCAGCATCTTAACAGATTTTTCCACCAAAGAGGCAATGCGGCTAAGCTCTAACATGCCAAAATTGGCTGCCATGCCCTTTAGCTCGTGCGCCCGCGTACCCAGCTCTGGCATATTCTCTTTTTCTGTATGATCATCCATAGCCTGAATTATTTCTGTGGCTTTTTGCAAAAACCCATCCATGAGCGCAACAAAATGTTCACGTCCCAGAGTTGAGCGCAACCCATCAAGCATATCAAGATCAAGCAGCTCTTCGTTTTTATACTGAGCATCAGGGAAGGCGTCTTGATGAAGCGGCAAAGCCGGCTCAAGTTCAGCCGTCTTTGGGATATGAGCTCCACCACCAAACACCTTTGGAACTTTTTTAGGTATCTCATCAGGAGAACTGACAGAGGAAGGTGAAAGAGAGTCATTCTTTACTGCTGTTTTAACGGCGTCAGGATTTTTCTCGATGCTATGAAGAAGATAGCTCTGAATTTCACTAAGATTATGGCTCTCCTGGATAATTTCATCGCGGGGCTGCACTCTCTCAACGTCAGTCAATTTCTCGCTAGAATTAGCACTTACATCATCAGGAGGAAGGTCATTTAAATCTAACTCAAGACCAGTATCCATATTCTCTATGGACGGCTTTTCTGCCTCAATTTTTATAAAGAACTCCTCAGAAAGCTCGTTTTCAAATTTGCCCAAAGAAGCATTATAAAGAGTATCCTTAAGTTGCTCGACATTAATGGGTTTTGCCACAAAACCATTCATTCCCGCTTCAAAGAAAATCTGAACATCCTCAAGTGTTACATTTCCGGTAAGGGCAATAATCGGTGTTCTTGCAATCTTCGGATCTGGATCAAGCCTTATTTTTTTGGTTGTTTCAATACCAGATAAGCCTTCCATTTTAATATCCATGAAAATAAGATCAGGGCTCTGGTTTCGGCATGCATCGATCGCTTCAAGGCCATTTGCAGCCATAATAAGGGTATGCCCCTCATTGGCAAGAAGACCCTTGATAACTTTACGGTTCATGTCGTTATCTTCCACGACCAGAATGTTCATATGCGGCGTTTCGCGAGCTTGAGGCACAGAACCCGTCATGCCATGGGCTGTATCTGCGTCTAAAGCGTTATTATCCGGTTGAAGCTTGACGCTAAAAGAGATAGTAGTGCCCTTTCCTTTATCACTTTTAACACTGATCACACCGCCCATCGCTTCAATAAGTTTTTGTGAAATTGAAAGACCAAGGCCAGTACCCCCATATTTACGAGACGTACTGCTCTCGGCTTGTGCAAATGGCGTAAAGAGTTTCATCTGCGCTTCTTTTGATATACCGATACCAGTATCAATGACAGAAAAGCTGAGCAAAAACGGATTGCTCTCATGTCTGCTGACCTTAACCATCACATTGCCTTCATCAGTGAATTTAATTGCGTTATTCACGAGATTGAGCAAAATCTGACGCAGCCGTGTTGGATCACCAATCACCGCTACTGGGACGTCCTCATCTATATGCGTATTAAGAGCAATTCCCTTTTGTGCGGCATGCCCGGACATGAGAATGCGAACATCCTGAACAAGTTTCTCAAGTTTAAAAGAGACACTCTCAAGGCTCATCCCGCCACGCTCGATTTTCTCAAAATCCAGAATATCATTTAAAAGCGCCATCATGGTCTCTCCGGACTGGCGGATACTCTCTATATACTCATTTTGCGTGCGAGTCAGTCCGGCGTCTTTCAACAATTGTGTCATACCCAAAATACCATTCATGGGTGTCCTGATTTCATGACTGATCACAGCTAAAAACGCGGATTTTGCATGATTTGCACGATCTGCAGTTTCCTTGGCCTGACGCATCTCTTCGGTTCTTTTGACCTCACGCTCGCGCAATTCGTTCATGAGCTCTCTTTCACGTTCAATAACGCGCATCAACCGGGCATGATCAGCAGCATTTTTAGATTTTTGCAGTTCGGCTTGCGCATCCTCATCCTGCTTTTTGTTATTGATCTCAAGCTCAATGAGTTGCCTGCGGTAATCATAAGCCTGAACAAAGCAGGCAAGGAAACAGCTAAAAGCAAGAAAATGAGCGCCCCAAAAAAGTGGCATGGAATAGATATGCGCACCGACATAATCTGTGGCGATCAGAAAAATAAAAATAAAAGGAACCAAAGACGTTATAAGGCCAGTACAAAAGGTTTTTTTTATTACAAAAGGGGCTGAGCCCGTAAAAGCGATAACAGCGCAAACACTAAAAATTGAAAAACAAAGAATTATTAATAAAACATAATAGCCAAAAGAAGAGAAGTTTAAGGGGCCCAAAAACAAAACCAGCCCAATGAAAATGAGGCAACACAGAAAAACCAGGCAATAATTTTCTAACGGTTTTTGATCATAAGACAGACGGAAGAAAAATTTTGCTGCAACAATAAGAGCGATATAGCTGGAAATATAAAAGCTGAACAAAGCACGCCCATCGATTATGCCTTCTCCAACGACAAAAGAATCAAGAAAGAAAAAGACAGAAGCAAAAATAGCATAAATGGAAATAAAGGCTAAAGAGGCATGATTTTGCAACATTTGATAGGAAAAGAGAAAGAGCGTAAAGACGAAAACAAACAGAAAAATAGTAAGAGCTTCTGAAAAATCGCTATCAAATGTCTTTTGCATATAATGTTTTTGAGACAGCAATTGAGGCTTGATGATGAGCGGAAATCCATTTTGAGCCTTAACATAAGCAATAAGAATGTTTGGCCCCGGCTTTATGGTAATCGGTATCACATGCCCAAGTATAGGAAGGCGCTGCGCGTTATCGATTGTATCATCAGGAAATGTAACATGCTCCCCGCTTGAATGATTCATAACGCTGATTTTTTGAGCCATACCAAGGCGCCCGTCAAAGGCGTTCCCAAAATCAAGCATCCACTGATCCGTATCGCTCTGATTATCAACGGAAAAAACAATCCAGTACGGCAAATCATCAAGGGCGACATGAACAAGATCATGACTTGGAAGAGATTGAAGTGTACCGGCCTTAAAACCCTCTGCAAGCTCATCGGGGCTGAGTGTTCGCTCAGAGTCACGCACAAAATAACGATCAGTGGCAACAAGATACTCTGCATACATATCTGAGAGGACAAGAGGATTACTGCTTAGTTTATAGGGCGTGTTATCAGACCATAAAAAGCCAGTAAAAACCAAGACGGCAAGTATGGCTACCAAATAAGGGAAAAAGGCCCTATTGGTTAACGACACCAGATAATGTGTTCGACGATTGCTCATAGTCTTGATTCTGCCCGTGCTCTTGAGTGAAAGTGAGATACACTTACTCAAGGTGAATTGTGGAGCAAAAACCTTAAAAACTTCTTATAAAACGGGAATTTAAAAGAATTTTACGAAAGCAAGAGCGAGCCCGATCAGGATCGCACATGTAGCATAAATGGTATATTTCCCAAAAACTGCGAAATTATCCCACATTTCCTTAGCATGCTCCAATTCTTGCGGATCTGCATTTGAATGCTGTGAATGGTCCATAAGTCTTTATCCTAAATTTAAAATTCTGATTACTCTTAGAGTTTAATCAAAATTTCGTTATCATTCCACTAACTTTTTATCAACGCCCCCGCAATATGCCGGATTGCCTCGGGATAAATTTTGTGCTCCTCAACCAAAACCCGCGCCGCAAGGGATTCCGCCGTATCATCAGGCAGGATAGGCACGCGTTTTTGTACAATAATCTCCCCGCTATCCAGCTCAGGGATAACATAATGCACCGTACAGCCCGCTTCGCTTCGGCCATCATCAAGCGCGCGCTGATGGGTATTTGTCCCCTTATAATCAGGCAAAAGAGAGGGGTGAATATTGATAATCTTGCGTGGCCATTGCTCCACAAAAGACGCGGTTAAAATTCGTAAAAACCCGGCCAGAATGATGAGGTCAATCTCATAATCCGCAAGGCGGCGGGATATCTCAGCTTCAAAATCAGCGCGTGAGGCATATTGAGTGTGATCAACCATCTCTGCCGCAATTCCGGCTTCTTGCGCAATCAAAAGACCAGGTGCATCAGGCCGGTTAGATAAAACCAGAGAAATTTCAGCTGGAAAATCTCTCAGGCGGGACGCCTCAAGGATGGATCGCATATTGCTGCCACGCCCGGAAATAAAAACCGCGAGCTTCAGGCGCTGGACTACCATGATTTCTGACGGTTATTGATAAAGATAGAAATCTCGGATGTCTGTTTTTTCGCAGCAATCTCGCCGATTTTATAAACGCGTTCGCCATTGGATACCAGAGATTGTGTGAGCGCATCCGCATGCGCCGGATCGCAAATGACAATCATGCCAATGCCGCAATTAAGCGTGCGCGCAAGATCATCATTATCCAGATGACCCTCAGCCTTCAGCCACTTAAACAGCTCCGGCAGTGGCCAGCATGCCGCATCAATAACCGCACACAACCCTTCCGGCAAAACGCGTGGCACATTCTCAGTGAGACCCCCGCCGGTAATATGCGCCATGCCCTTAATCGCAGGCTTGCCATTTTTCTGCTTGATCGCAAATGCCTTCAGCAAGGATTTCACGTAAATACGTGTGGGCGCAAGCAAAGCATCAATCACCGTTTCGCCGTGATAGGAGGTTTGTTGCTCAATCTCTTTATCCTGAACCGTAATTTCCACATCAAACGGCAAAGGCGTGTCAAAATCATAATCTTTTGAATCGGCGATAATTTTGCGCACCAGGGAATAACCGTTGGAGTGAACGCCGTTAGACGCCAACGCAAGAATAACGTCACCGGCCGCGATATCCTGTCCGTTAATAAGATCATTCCGGTTGACCGCACCAACAGTAAAGCCCGCCAGATCATAATCGCCATCAGCATAAAGCCCCGGCATTTCGGCAATCTCGCCGCCAATCAGCGCGCATCCTGCAATTTCGCAGCCCTTGGCCACACTGTCGATCACCGCCTTGCCAACGCGCTTGTCAAGATGTCCTGTTGCAAAATAATCGAGAAAGAAGAGGGGCTCCGCGCCCTGAACGATCAGATCATTCACACACATCGCCACCGCATCAATACCAATTGTGTTGTGAATATCAGACTCAATCGCGATCTTAATTTTAGTGCCCACACCATCCGTAGAGGACACGAGGATAGGGTCTTCATATCCCGCGGCTTTCAAATCAAATAAAGCGCCAAAGCCACCAATATCGCTCATCATGCCGGGTCTGCGTGTATCGCGGATCGCCGGTTTGATCATCTCGACCAGATCCGCTGCCGCGTCGATATCAACACCGGCCTTTTTATAAGCACTGGAAGGGGGGGTATGACCGCTCATATCATCATCAGGTGTATTTGTTTTCTGTTTCATGTTGCTCTTACGCTCACGTCAATATATAAAACTAATATAACAAAATAACGCTCTTCATACGCCCATGGGATACATGATATGCCTGATCACTGCAAGCGCATAATACTATATATTATCGCAGCCCTCATAATTCCATCAAACCCGCTCTATGCGCAAAGTTCCAGCGGCTTGTTCACTGTTGAGGGGGTCACAGTCGACATAACAGCAGAAAATTCTGTAAAAGCACAGGAGCAAGCTTTTGAGCAGGCGCAAGTCAAGGCCTTTGAAATCCTGGCGCAGCGCATGGTTGCCGATGGCCAGACTAAAGCTGTACCGGTGCCCGATTCCCTGACCTTATCAACCCTGATACGGGATTATGAAGTCACCAGCGAAAAACTCTCAGGCGTACGCTATGTTGGCACATACACCTTCCGCTTCCGTGAAAAGGCGATCAGCCAGCTATTCTCAAAATCCGGCGTCAGCTTTACTCAGACTCGCAGCAAAACATTGCTCGTTCTGCCAATATTTGAAGAAAATGGCAAAAATACGATTTGGTCGGAAAATAACCTCTGGTTTCAGGCCTGGTCACGTACGCGCTTATCCTCAAAACTCGTCCCCGTCAAAGTGCCGCTCGGCGATTTAGCGGATATATCAGACATAGACGATGCAAACCCGCTGCGCTATGAGCGGGTCAAGCTAGACCGTATGCTTGGCCGCTATGGCGCCGCCGAGGCCGCCATCATGATCGCCGCGCCGCGCAGTAACAACAGCCTGAAAATCAGCATTTATCGCACTGACCGCGGCCGCGCCGAACAGGTACATGAATATGCCCTTATGCGTCAGGACGATGAAACGCAGGATCAATTCTATGACCGCGCTGTGGCAAGCGGCTATGATGAACTGCAAAAGGACTGGAAGCGCAAAAACGCCGTAAGCGCCGCGCAAAGCCAGGCTTTTTTCTTGCGTATTCCCTTAAGAACCCTTGATCAGTGGATGAATACCAAAGTTACCCTCCAGCGCATCCCCGGTGTGACAGACATCGATGTAATATCCCTGCGCCGCGTTGAAGCAATGGTGAAATTCAACTTCCGCGGTGATGAACGCCGCCTGCGTGATGAGCTAGCAGAAAAATCACTGACGCTAGGGCAGGGCTTGCAAAGCGGGGGAGAGGGCGCCCCCCTGATTTACGATCTTTACGCTGAGCAGCCCAGGAATGAGAGCTTTTTACTGCGCGATACGCCAGCGCAGGAAATGCCAAAAGCCAATAACGACATCCATACATTTTAAAAAAGGTATAGCCGTATGAGCATCAAGCCCTTAAAACCCTCTACGCATTTAATCTTCTGGGCGGGCGCTTTCGTGCTTTTTGTGCTTGTCATTACCCTGTTCAAGGCCGTGTTGCTGCCTTTTGTTCTGGGCATAGCGGTTGCCTATCTGCTCAACCCTATGGTCAACCAATTCAAACAAATCGGCATTTCGCGCGGGCCCTCAGCACTTATGATCCTGATCAGCTTTCTGATTTTTATCCTTGCCTTTTTCGGTGCAATTTCCCCCATTCTCTACCGCGAGATTCTTCAATTTTCGAATGACCTGCCCTCCTATATCGAAAAAATATCGAATCTGGCCGCACCGTTAACAGAAATCGTTGAAAAATATATTGGTACAATTGAGAAAAATAACATTGAAACCCTGATTAAGGACAACGCCGCCTCCGCCGCCCAAGTCACAAAGCTCATCCTCGAGCGCGCGGCCTCAGGCGGAAAAGCTGTGATCGACCTGATCTCCGTTGCCGTTTTTATGCCGATCGTGGCCTATTTTATGATGAAAGAATGGGAGAATATAAGCGCATGGGTGCATGGGTTGATGCCGCGCCATTCAGAAGGAGTGATTATGGACTTGCTCAAACAAATCGATCAGAAGCTCTCAGGCTTCATCCGCGGCCAAATCAGCGTCGCACTCATTCTTGGTGTGGCCTACGCCATCCTGCTCAGTATCGCAGGACTGAAATACGGCCTGCTCATTGGCCTGATGTCCGGCCTGCTCTCAATCATTCCAATGGTTGGCTCAACAGTGGGTCTTCTGGTCAGTATCGGCGTGGCATGGTTCCAAACCGGAGAGCTTAGCTTTGTTGCAATCATCGCCGGAATTTTCATCGGCGGCCAAATCATCGAAGGCAATTTCCTAACCCCCAAATTAGTCGGTGACAGTGTTGGCTTGCACCCGCTCTGGGTGTTCTTTGCCTTGCTTGCCGGGGGTAGTCTGCTCGGCATACTCGGCATGCTCTTGGCCGTTCCGGTTGCCGCTGTTACAGGCGTGTTAATCGCATTCGCCATCCAGAAATACAAACAAAGCGAATATTATCTGGGCAGCAAAGTAGAGAAAGTTCCGTCTAAGACCGCAAATAAAAAAGCCAAAAAGGCAGAAAAATAATGCGAAACGCAGCGCAAATCCCGCTGGATCTGGGCTGTCGCTCTGCTCTGGCGCGCAGTGACTTCCACGTAGGGCAGAGTAACCGGGATGCTGTCGGCTGGATTGACCGCTGGCCCGCCTGGCCTGCTCCAATTCTTGTCCTTCAGGGCCCGCCCGCTAGCGGAAAATCGCACCTCGCCGCCGTCTGGCAGGAAAAAAGCAACGCCGCCATCATCCAGCCCAAAATGCTCATAACGCATGATGCGCAGCAGCTGTGCGCGATGGGCAGCGCGCTCGTGCTCGATGGGCTTGATCCTTGGCTGGGCGATCGCGCGGCCGAGACCACGCTCTTTCATCTCTATAATATGCTCAAGGAAGAACAAAAAACCATGATGATCACGATGCGTATGGCGCCCTCAACGGCGGATTTTATCTTGCCTGACCTTGCCTCACGCTTTCGCGCCGCCCCCATGGTGGCCATCCACCCCCCGGATGATATGTTACTGGCCTGCGTGCTCATCAAACTCTTCAGCGACCGCCAGCTCACCCTGACTCATGATGTGATTGCCTATCTTCTGCCGCGCATGGAACGCTCCTTCGCCGCTGCCCGCGATATCGTCGAGCGCGCCGATCATAAGGCTTTATCGGAAAAGCGCGGAATCTCCATACCGCTCATGCGCAAAATTCTGGTTGATATGCAGGAAGAATAACCCGCTACATCCAGCGTGTTGGGCTAGAGGGCGCGTTGTAATCCATGGGGCTAGAGAGGGCGACCAGTTTATTCTCCTCTGGCTGTATATGCGCCCATTGAGCGCAAGAACACTCAATTACGCTCAGTGTCGCCGGGTCATAGCCAAGAGCGAGCCGGTGCATAAATGCATCTGATCCCTCGCCCGACAAAAGGCTGGCAAGAGCATAAATGCTGGGGTTATGCGCCAAAACAAGAATATTGTGATATGTATCTGAGGCGGTTTGCACAAGACTGAGATAATCACCAAGCCCCCCGGAATAAAGCGCCTCGTCATAAACAACGTTCTCTGCCCCTAAAAAATGCTGCACCCCCTCCAGTGTCTGGCGAGTGCGCATTGCAGGCGAACACAAAACAAGATCAGGCATAAATTTTTGATCCAGCATGAATTGTCCAAGAGCGCGCGCATCCTGTTTACCCTTTAAGGACAAAGTGCGGTCCTGATCTTTGCCGCCATCAGAAAGCGCCTCGGCATGACGCAGCAAAAACAGTCTTTTCAAAGAGGTAGAGGTCATTCCTACTGGGCATCTCCGATTTTGAACTTAGATATTTTACCACTCCGAAGCCCGATTGCAATTCGCCCATGTTTCACCGCGAGCGCATCCTCTCCGAAAATCTCGCGCCGCCAGCCCTTAAGGGCTGGCACATCGGCATGATCGTTAAGGGCGATCTCCTCAATATCTTGCGCACTGGCAATGATCTTGGCGGCAACCTCATGTTCTGTACTTTGAATCTTAAGCAGCATCTTCAAAATATCAACACTCGCCAAGGCCCCGTTGGAAAGGGTCACAAATTTCTGCGGCTGAGGCCAGCTCTCCGGAGGGCTTTCCAGCACCTCTTCAATCAGCGAGAGCAGCTTCATGCCTTGTGGCTCTTTTACAAATTCCTTGGACAGATTCCGGATTTTAGCCAAAGCCTTGAGCGAGCGCGGCGCTTGCGAGGCCATATCGGCAAGGGTCTCATCACGCATCACCCAGCTTTTTGGAATATTACGCTTTTGCGCCTGTTTCTCTCGCCATGCCGCCAGCGCGCGCAAAACCGCAAGATTTTTTGGCTTGGGTGAACGTATCTTCACCCGCTCCCAGGCTTTATTAGGGTCATTCTCATAGTTTTCAGGATTGCTAAGAGCCTTATCTTCCTGCGCCACCCAATCAGCGCGTCCGCGTTTTTGCAGATCAGCGCGCAGATGCAAATACACGTCACACAAATGCGTGACATCGCCGAGCGCATATGTGATCTGCTTTTCGCTCAATGGCCGGATAGACCAATCGGTGAATTGCGAGCTTTTATCGATGCCTTGGCCTGTCACATGCTGCACGATTTTATCATAGCCGATCGAATCACCATACCCGCACACCATCGCCGCGATTTGAGAATCAAAAACAGGTGCAGGAACCTTACCTGTTAAATTATAAAAAATTTCCAGATCCTGCCGCGCGGCATGAAAAACCTTAATAATTTTAGGGTCATGCAAAAGATCATAGAGCGGCGCAAGATCAATACCCTCGGCCAGCGGATCGACCGCGCGCGCGTCCTTATCCGGCCCGCTAACCTGGATCAGGCAAAGCTTGGGGTAATAGGTTTTCTCCCGCAAAAACTCGGTATCAACGGTGATAAACTCTGAACGCTTCAGACCCTCGCAAAACGCGGCCAAAGCTTTGGATGTAGTGATGACAGGCATGCTACTCTTTATGACTCATAAAAACTAATCATACAAGCTTGCTGTTAAACGTCCAGAGCGAATCTATCCGGGAGTGAAATCTGCAGGTTGCGCTGTAGTTTGATTGTAGCGCGTATCGTGCGCGCGTGCCCAACCTTTTAGAAAGACAAAATCACGATCTGTTTCTGCCGTACCGCTTTTTCGTGTTTCTGGCGTACCGCTTTCTTGTGTTTTTGGCGTACCGCTTTCTTGTGTTTTTGGCGTACCGCTTTCTTGTGTTTCTGCCTTACCGCTTTTTCGCGCTTCTTTAAGCAGGGTATAAACAGATGAAACAAAAGTTTTTAAATGGTTTTCCGGAGTAAATGGAGAGGGTAATATTCCTTCAATTATATATTTTTGCTCACGAAAATATTCCATAGATCTAAAGCGGTCTTCGCCGCATAGACGCTCTAATGCGCTCATAACATCCTCACCGATAGTAATGCCTTCATCTTTATCCATATCACTCATCCTTGTTATATTTTCTTAAACACTTATCTGACCGCAAAGCAGCGAGTCAATATCCAAATTATAAATAACCCTTATACCGGTTCAGAAAGATCGAGAGGTCTGCCACCCATATTGATTGCCGCACCACGCAATATCGCACGCCTATCTTCTGTCATGTCCGGATGCTCAGAATTATCTGCAATATCATAGAGTTCTTTCGCAAAATCTGCTTGTCTCTCAGGGTCTTTGCTCATCGCTAGGAGAGCTGCATAGTCTTCTGAAGAAACGACTTGCTCCAATATCTCCATCACAGACTCAGGAGGTTTATCGCTCTCATCTCCGCCAAAAAAAATTTTTCGCAATGCAATCACTTTAAACCTCTTTTAAATTATCTCAAAGACTATAGCACCCTAAAAATTAATATGTCAATTTAATTATACCCCCATTGCCCCACTTGCTTTCTGCGGTCGATGCATTATAAAAAGTGGAAACACAACAACGGGTCACCAAACATGCACGCCTATAGAACGCATAAATGCAACGAGCTGAACAAAAGCCATGTCGGGCAAACCGTCAAACTTTCTGGCTGGATCAACCGGATATACGATTTGGGCGGGGTTTTGTTTATCATCTTGCGCGATACATACGGCCTGACGCAATGTGTGGTAGAGCAGGGCTCCCCGTTATTAGAAGAACTCTCGCACTGGCGCGTGGAATCGGTGGTGACGATTGAAGGGCAAGTAGCGCAGCGCACACCCGAAACCATCAATGCTAAAATGCAAACCGGCGAGATCGAGATTAAAATCGAGAAAGCCACCTTGCAGTCCGCCGCTGATGTTCTGCCCTTTCAGGTGCATGAAAATGACGGCGCGGGCGAAGATATCCGCCTGAGATACCGCTATCTTGATTTACGCCGCGAGGGCATGCAGAAGAAAATCCGCCTGCGTAATAATGTGATTGCGGCGATGCGCGATAAGATGCGCAGGTCTGGCTTTCAGGAATTCCAGACACCCATCCTGACAGCCAGCAGCCCGGAAGGCGCGCGTGATTACCTCGTGCCCTCACGTCTGCATCCGGGCAAGTTTTACGCTCTGCCCCAAGCGCCGCAGCAATTCAAACAGCTTTTGATGATGTCCGGCTTTGACCGCTATTTCCAGATCGCGCCCTGTTTCCGCGATGAAGATGGCCGCGCCGATCGCCTCGCCGAGTTTTACCAGCTCGATATCGAGATGAGCTTTGTCACCCAGGACGAAGTCTTCGCAACCGTTCAACCTGTAATCAAAGGCATATTCGAGGAATTCGCAGGCTTTACCGGCGAAAAGCGCAAAGTCATCTGGTGTGATTCTATTCCCTATAAAACCGCAATGCTCAAATACGGCTCTGACAAGCCGGATTTGCGCAACCCCCTTGAGATTTGTGACGTGACCGAAGTGTTCGCCCGCGACGATGTGGAATTCAAGGCCTTCAAAGGCGTCATAGAAAAAGGCGGCGTTGTCCGCGCCATCCGCGCCCCCAAAGTTTCCGATCAACCGCGCAGCTTCTTCGATAAGCTCAATAGCTGGGCACAGGGCGAAGGCGCGCCGGGACTTGGGTATGTGTTGTTCAAGGACGGTGAGGGCGCTGGCCCCATCGCAAAATTCATCCCCATCGCTGCGCAAGAGGCAATTAAGGAAATCTCTGGCTGCGAAGACGGCGATGCCATCTTCTTCATCTGCAACCAGGAAGGCCCCGCCGCCAAATTTGCGGGCCAAGCGCGCGATGCCATCTGTAATGCGATGGGCAACCGCGAGCAGGGTGTATACAAACTCGCCTGGATTGTCGATTTCCCGATGTACGAATTCGATGAAAAAGCGCAGAAAATCGATTTCTCCCATAACCCGTTCTCAATGCCGCAAGGCGGTATGGCGGATCTGGAGGGTAAGGACCCGCTGGAGATTTACGCCTATCAATATGACTGCGTGTGTAACGGCTTTGAGCTCGCAAGCGGCGCCATCCGTAACCATAAGCCCGAAATCATGGAAAAAGCATTTGGCCTTGCCGGATACAGCAAAGACGTGCTCGAAGCCGAATTTGGCGGTATGCTGAACGCCATGCGCTTTGGTGCGCCGCCCCATGGCGGCCTTGCCTTTGGTGTTGACCGTATCATCATGCTGCTCGCCGATGAGCCGAATTTGCGCGAAGTGTACGCTTTTGTCATGAACGGCCAGTACGAAGACCAGATGATGCAGGCCCCAAGCGCCGTGGATGAAGAGCAACTCAAGGCTCTGCATTTAAAGGTCAATGCGCCCAGGAAAATCACCGACGCGGCGTAAAACTTGTAATTTATTCTATTATTACATAATATAACAAAATAAAGTTAAATTAAGGCTAAGGGGGTTGTAACACATGCCAGAAGATCATCTTTCACCAACAGGTTACATTATACCGGTACAAGCAGCCAGAAATGAGGGCTTAAGCGTAAATGATATTCTTGGCTATGCTGTAGCATCTAGGCAGCATGGTTACAGCGAAGGTGGGCGTGCAAGCCTTCAAATCGCAGTTTCTGAAGGGCATGGACCTCTTGACCCTGAAGAATTTCTTCCATTTTATGATGCGATTGTGTGCGCTCTGGCCGAGAAAGGTATTGATGTCAAAGGTTCTGCAGCATTCAGTGGAAGAGGTTTAATGTTAAAAGAAAATGACCAAGTTACAGAAAAACCTTATTACAATGAATGGAAGGGAGGCGATGGTCGCTTTCTAGCCGTTGGCAATGAATTCAATGATATTGAATTAAAGGATCCCGCTTTTTGGAGACAGGGAGAGCAATGGATAGGTGTTGATGTTGCAGAATTTTTTATTGCCGACACAGACGAAACCAGAAATCTCACCGATGAAGAATTCGCCGAAATGATCCGTCAAGCTTACTACGAAGCCGTTAAGGGCGTTGATAACACCCTTATTCCTAAGCTTGATTACCGTGGGAATGGGAATGAGGCGAATGTAGACACTCTTCCCCGACTTGAGAATGAGTGCAAACCAGTGGCTTTAACGTCTTAAATTTTTCGATTTACGAAAGCGCGTTCGCGGCCTCTGCGGTGGGATCACCACTCATCTCGGTGTAGAGCTTGTAAAGCCCTGCAGCCAAAAGCAAAGATGTGGGGACAAAGAGATTGGTGAGCGTTGTTGCTCTATCATTTTCCTCAGGAGGAAAAGCGCCCCGACCGTTGAAATGCTCAAGATCAAGAAGAATATTCTGCTCAATCTCGATAATCCTTGCCGTATCTTCATGCTCAAAGGCATCATCAAGCGCGGCATCATAGCTATGAATACGCTTTGATAGAGCTTTAAGACGCAGACGCTCTTGATGGACGGCTTTACGTCCAGAAATTTTCAGTGGGCAATCTTTTGCTTCGCGCGCGATCGCTCTATCGATTGCAGCAATTTCTGAATCAACGCGCAGTTTCAGGCGCTCAATGCGATTATCGACATGCGTAAAAACATCCTCAAGATGCGTGCTCATGAGGGTTTCCAGCTCCATCATGATCTCCTCCCATCTGCGCCGTTTCTTTTGCCTTTGGAACGCCGTTTCGCGCGCGCCGGTCACCATCAGGCCCTTATGCTCATCATGCGTCAGATGCTGATTGGCGGCGCCGGTATCAAGGCCGATCAGCTCGAGCAGAAGCTGAACAAATTTAAGCAAGGACTGCTTAAGGCTATCAACGCCCACAGAATTAGGCATCTGCAAGAATTGCTCAAGCTCAATAAGATTTTGCTCCTGCGGGGAAAGCGAAAAATCAATTTTTGGAACACCCATAATGTCACCCTGTTTTTTTTATGGTGTAAATTTATAGGCTTTTGGCAAAAATGTCAAAAAAGAAACCCGGATACGCTTCAAAGTGAGGGATAGAGCGCATCCGGGCTGGGTTTGACCTGCCGTTCAGGGTGTGAGGGGTTGGGTCTGGCAGGCATCGGGGTATCTTTAAATTAGCGTACAGCGCAGAGTTTTCGTTCCTCCTTCTGGGCGTACATGCCCTCATCCGCATGATCTATGATCGTCTCAATCGTATCGCCGCTCTTAAATTCTTGAAGGCCAAGGCTGCCGTTGATTTTAATGCGTTTACCCTTCCAGTCAAAGGACAGCGCGTTTAAATCATCACCAATCTTCTTCGCCCGCTTCATCGCCTTATGGATGCAGGTATTGGGCATAAGGACAATGAACTCATCCCCGCCAAGGCGCACAACGCAATCCATGGGGCGGGTCGTCTGCGTAAGGAACGCCCCAACACAGCGCAGCGCCTCATCACCCGCATTATGCCCGTACGTGTCATTAATCGCCTTAAACCCGTCCAGATCAATCATCACCAACAACCCGCCCTTATTCTCACCACGGTTCGTTCGGTCCAGCTCGGATTCGAAGCGGCGATAAAACCCGCGCCGGTTAACAAGGCCCGTTAGCTCATCCACCGTCAAATGACGCTCAAGGGATTGAATACGTTGGTCTTTTATAGCCAGATCTGTTTCTGCCTGCTTTAATTTATCATAAGCACTCTTCAAAAGTGCGCTAATATGAGGATCAGACGTGAGGGGCGCCGGGCTTTTTTGCTGTAAAAACCCAAAAAAGCCTCTATTTTGCTGCTCGGCCACAAACTGGCTTTGAATGATATCGCTTGTCATAAATTTACCCTTTCCTTTAACACAGTAAAACCGTTCTATGGGGGAGACTTGCGAGAAGTGTGCCAATTATGTAATTGATAATTAAATGATTAATAACAATAGCTTATCATAGGGTTGATAGATCACTTGCCTATGGATATATAAGTTTACTGAGCTATAATTTCCTGCTTATGGGAACTCTTTGCCGGACAAAAACGGCATAACCCCCTTTGCGCAAGTAATGCTTTGGGGTAGTATAAAATGACAAAACAGCAAATGCAGGAAACGTTCAATGGGGCTGAAACTATTTAAATATGCAACTCTGGGGCTTGCACTCATCCCTTTGCTCATGGCAAAACCTGCAAAGGCTGGACTCGACCGCGCCGCTACCGTAGGTTTTATTCCGCATAAGGCCCTGTACGAGATTAAATTATCCGCAAAAAAAAGCAGTGCCAAAGTCTCCAATATCAGTGGAAAAATGCTCTATGAGTGGCAGCCTTCCTGCGATGCATGGATATCCAATCACCGCTTTGACATGTTATATGAATATGCAGAAGTCCCATCCATGCGCATCACGAGCAATTTCTCCACCTACGAATCCTTCGATGGCAAGGAGCTGAATTTCACATCACAGCGCAAGCGCGGCGATCAGGTTTTTCAGGAAATTCGCGGTAGTATAGAGCAAGATGAGAATGGAAATCCCAATCTAGCGGTTTATACAATACCCGAAGATTTAACGTTTACCCTGCCGGAGGGGACATTATTTCCCATCGCCCATACAATTGATGTACTTGAAAAGCTTAAATCCGGCGCCAAGTTCCATAATGCCGTAATGTTTGACGGCAGCGACGAAGACGGCCCGATCAATATCAACACCTTTATTGGAAAACCCATTACGTACACCGCGCCAGAAGAACACGCGCAATATATCGATAAATCCCTTATTAATGGCAAAAGCTGGTCGCTGCGCCTCGCCTTTTTCCCGCTTGTGGATCCGGAAACAACCTCAGATTATGAAATGAGCGTAATTTTTCACGAAAATGGCGTCATAAGTGATATGCTGGTCGAGTACGGTGATTTTTCTGTCACACAAAAATTAATCGCTATAGAAAAGCTGGGCAGTGTGTGTAACGCTGAAAAACCTGAGCCTGTTAAAGTGAAGTAAAAAGGATAAACCATGGTTGAACAAATTCATGCGTATATTAACCTTTTAGCAAGAACAAAGGGATAGGATGCACATTGGGTAAATCATTTCAACAAGGCCTTGCCAATCCATGACCAAAAAAGTTCTCATTGTTGAAGATAATGAGCTGAACATGAAGTTGTTCCGTGACCTTCTTGAGGCGCACGGCATTGACACTGTTCAGACACGTGAGGGCAAAAAGGCCTTCGACATTGCCCTTGAGCAATCTCCAGACCTGATCATCATGGATATTCAACTACCCGAAATCTCTGGTCTTGAGGTAACCAAACAGTTGAAAGAGCATGACGACCTCAAGCACATCCCTGTAATCGCCGTCACCGCATTTGCAATGAAAGGCGATGAACAGAAAATCCGCGAAGGCGGCTGCGAAGATTATATCTCAAAGCCTATATCAGTAGTGAGTTTCATTGAAACCGTTAAAAAACATCTGGGGCAGGATGAAGTAAATCTTCCGCTATCAACAGAAACGAACACGAAAAGGGAGGCCCTTTAATGTCTGCACGCGTTCTTGTCGTTGATGATATTTTACCAAATGTTAAATTGCTGGAGGCTAAACTTGCTTGCGAATATTACGATGTCATTACCGCAACCAGCGGCGCCGAAGCCCTTGAAAAAGTAAAAAGCGAAAATCCGGATATTGTTCTTCTAGACGTTATGATGCCCGGCATGGATGGCTTTGAGGTCTGTGCGCGCATTAAAGCCGACCCAGAACACGCGCATATCCCTGTTGTCATGGTCACCGCCCTCACCGATATGCAGGATAAAGTCCGCGGCCTGGAGGCCGGTGCCGATGATTTCCTGAGCAAACCCATTGATGATACAGCGCTCATGGCGCGCGTGCGCTCGCTTGCTCGTCTTAAAATGGCGCTTGATGAATGGCGCATCCGCGAAAACGCAGCCACACAATTTGGCATTGTCACAGAAAAAGTAAATTTGATGAACGAACCCGTAGAGGGCTCGCGCATTTTGCTGATCGAGGATAAAGAGTTTGATAAAAACAAGGTGATCGCCGCGTTGTCCAAGGATTTGAACATCGTCATGGCCGTTGAAAATGGCGTTAAGGGCATCGAGCTCTGCGCAACCCAACAATTCGATATCCTGATGGTCAGCCTTAATCTAAAAGAAGAAGACGGTTTAAGGCTGTGTTCTCATCTGCGCTCAAACGAGCGCACGCGCAACCTGCCGATTGTCATGATCGCAAACCCCGAGGATATGGACCGCGTAGCCCATGGCCTTGAAATTGGTGCGCATGATTATATTCTGCGCCCGCTGGAAAAAAGCGAGCTGACCGCGCGTATCCGCACCCAAATACGGCGCAAACGCTTCCAGGAACGCCTGCGCTCAACTTATGAAATCAGCCTGTCTATGGCACTGACAGACAGCTTAACCGGGCTGTATAACCGAAGATATCTTGAGGTTCACCTCGAAAAACTCATCGAGAGCAATGCAATCAGCAACAAAACACTTGGCGTATTAATGCTTGATATAGACCATTTCAAGGCCGTAAACGACACACACGGCCATAAAGTTGGTGATCAGGTGCTTAAAATTTTCTCAGAACGCCTAAAAAACAGCGTCAGAAGCTTCGATCTGGTCTCAAGGCTGGGCGGGGAGGAATTCATCGTTATCCTGCCGGACGTGACAAATGAACGTGCCTACGTGGTTGCAGAACGTCTCAGACGCGCCATCGCCGAAGAACCCTTCAAATGCGACGTAGATGGCGGATTATTGAACGTGACCACATCCATCGGCGGCGCAACCATCCGCAACGGCGGACATGATGTGACATCCATTTTGGAGCGCGTGGATAAATGCCTCTATCAAGCCAAAAATGAAGGCCGCAATTGCAGCGTGTTTGAAGAGGTGGGCAAACTAAACCCCGAAGATCATCTTGAAACCAAGCGTACAGGCTTTGATGGTGATGAGGACGAAGTCCCCGCCTTGCAAAACACGGCTTCACAATCCTCAGTATAAAAAAAGCCCGCGAGAAGCGGACCTTTTCAAAATCATAACCAAAGAAAAATTATTTCTTGGACGGAGGCATTTTCTTCTCAACGAAGACGACATGCATGCCTTTTTTACCCGTTTCAGGGTTAACCGCCCATGGGTCGAATTTCTTCATTTTCAGCTTGTATTCCGCGCGTGTGCTGCGTTTTGCGTAGTAACGGTAGCCCGTACCCGCTTCGCTCTCAAGCCTAACTTTAACGTATGACGCCTTTGCCATGTGTAAACTCCTTAATATACCAAGCCCGCTTTATGAAGGGTTTCAAACCCCTTGTCAAGACTTTCCTCGGCGTTTTTGGTCCTTTTTATAACCGCGCTGGGCGCCTTGTGCTTTACCCGGCGCGCCCTTTTGCCCGGGCGCGAGCGCGAAAATGCAAGATCCCGTAAGGCCATCTGCCTCCTTGATCACAATGCGTAAAGGCGCGCCCATCTTGAATATCCGCCCATGCCTGCGCCCGATGAGCGCATGCGCTTTCTCATCATGCACATAAAAATCATCGCCCAAAGACTTCATCGGAATGAGGCCGTCTGCCCCGCTTTCAGCCAAAGTAACAAACAACCCAAAACGCGTGACCCCGTTAATCGTGCCAGAAAATTCCTCGCCGATTTTGCTGGAGAGATAGCTCGCCGTGAACCGGTCAACCGCGTTGCGCTCGGCCTCCATGGAGACGCGTTCCGTGCCGGAGATATGCTGCGCGATCTCCTCAATCCGTGATTTCTCAGCGTCATCCATCCCGCCATCTCCAAGCCCGTAAGCCGCAATCAATGCGCGGTGCACCAGTAAATCCGCATAGCGCCGGATAGGGGAGGTAAAATGCGCATATTTCTCAAGCGCAAGGCCAAAATGCCCGATATTGTTGATGGAATAAACCGCTTGGCTTTGCGTGCGCAGAACCATCTGTGAAATCAAATGGCTATATTCCTGCCGCGCTGCCGCCCGCAGCAAATTGTTAATTTGCTCAGGCTTGATATTCTGTGCCTTGGGCAGGGAAAGCCCGAAACTCTCGATAAACTCCCGCGCCGATTCGAGCTTATCGTAAGAGGGCTTGTCATGAATGCGGTAAACACACGGATACCCGATCTTACCCTTGATCTTCGCCTCAAGCGCGCTGGCCGCAGCCACATTCGCCAAAATCATAAATTCTTCGATTAATTTATGCGCATCCAGCCGATCACGCGTGCGCACGCCAGTCATTTTGCCCTTATCGTTAATAATAATCTGGCGCTCCGGCAGATCCAGATCCAGCGCGCCGCGCTTGGCCCGTGCCTTATCCAAAATCGCATAGGCCGCATAAAGCGGATTGATAATAGTCGCAAGTTTGGCATCGCCAGAATCTTTGGCCTGCTGCACCTGCTCATAAGTCAGGCGGGCATGCGATTGTATCAACGCGCGCACAAATTTATAACGGCTCATCTGTCCCTGATCATCAATATACAGATGCACCGCCAGCGAGGCCCGTGGCTCATCCGGGCGCAGCGAACATAAATCATTCGATAGGGCTTCGGGCAGCATCGGCACAACCCGGTCAGGAAAATAAGTTGAATTCCCGCGCTTTTGCGCCTCCCGATCCAAAGCCGAGCCGCTGCGCACATAATGCGCAACATCGGCAATTGCCACAATCAGGTGAAAGCCGCCACCATCAAGGGGTTCCGCAAAGACGGCATCATCAAAATCACGCGCATCCGCGCCATCAATCGTCACCAGCGGAATGCTTCGCAAATCCTCGCGCTTACCCAGTGGCGGCACGCTCATACCCATTGTATCATCCAGAACATCTTGCGGGAAATGGTCGCTCAATCCGGCCTCATGCAAAGAAATCAGACTGATCGTTTTCGGATCACCCTGTTTACCCAAAATATCAGTAATTTTAGCGCGCTTGCGCTTCAAATCCCGTGAGGGCAGAACCTCCGCAATGGCTAAATCACCATCATTTGCGCCCCCCAAATCCCCGGGCGCAATATCAAAATCATGCTTGGCTTTTTTATGCGTTGGCTGCAGCACCGCCCCGCGCTTTTGCAGGCGAATAATCCCCAGAACGCTGCCGCCATCATAGCGCGAGCCCTGATCGACAAGGCGGATAATTCGCGCCTCATAGACATTATCCTCCGCCTTGCTCAACCGGCACAAAGCGCGGCTACCCTCGCGCACATTCTTGAAATTCTTGTTATCCGGAACAATTTCAATGCGCGGCGCCGCGCCCTTCAGTGCCTCGTCCCAATCAAGGGGCTGCGCCAGAACATCTCCATCCAGATCAATCTCGCGCACAATCAAGACCGCAACAGCCGGAAGACCAGAAGGCGCGCTATACGTGCCGCCCGGCTGTTTCTCAACCGAGCCGTCTTTTTCCAGCGATTTTAAGATTTGTTTAAGGGCAACGCGATTTTCACCGCCTTTAATTCCAAATGCCCGCGCAATCTGTCTTTTTGTGACGGGCGCAGAGGAGTCTTTGATAAAATCCAGAATGTCTTTTTGTTTAAGAACCATAAGTTAATCTTGCTATCCAGAAGCGCTCACCGCTTCTTGTCATCCTGAAACGTTTGCGTTGAAGGATCTAAAAAATATGTACGAGATTCTTCAGGGCAAGCCCTTCAGAATGACAGAGTATGATAAGGGAAGTATCAGAAACCCGGGCAGATAACAAGGACGCATTTAACCGAGGGCAGGGCCTTCAACATCAAGAAGAACATCCTGCCCGGGCGCTTTAGGAGGCTCTGGCTTAAGAAGTTCTTCGCCTTTTTCTCTGAGCTCTTGTAATTTTTCGGTCAATCCAGAACAATAGGAAACATCGCCCGCCGCCAGAGCAGTGGCAGAATACCAAGGTTCTCCTAATTCAATGTGATGATCATATCTGCCATTTGTGTAAGCACGGAGTCGATCAGCGAACTTTCCCGCGGCCTCAAAATTTTCCGTCGCCCCGTCAAATCCCGGATAACCATCGCACCGCTCGGCATCTGTTTCCTCAGCCACAGCAGTGCCTGCCCCTAAAACCATAGCTAAAGATAAAGCTCCAGCGCGCGCATACTTTCCAAAATCCATGATAGTCACCCTCCAATTTTTTTATTCATACTACAAACCCAGAAAAATAAAGTCAAATTCACGACTTTTTCGAGCCCTTGACTGCCGCTTTCTTTTTAGTTTTCGTTGTTTTTCTCTTTGCAGGTTTTTTCTTCTTTACCTTCGGCGCGGCCTCTTTGCCCTCGGCCTTATCCGCTGCTTTTGCTGCCAATGCCGCCTCTTTCGCGGCGCGCTTCTCCGCAGCCAATGCCAGAACTTCAACCGCGCGGTTCATGCCCACATGCATCACATCATCATCTTTGGGTAGGGAGGTAAACTTGCCATCATGCTTCAGGAACGGCCCAAAACGACCGATTCCCGCCTGTATCATATCGCCTGTCTCCGGATGCGTTCCGACATCCCTCGGCAGGGCAAGCAGGCCAAGCGCCATCTCCAGCGTGACATCCTCCGCGTTCATCCCCGCCGCCAACCCCTGACGTTTCGGCTTGGGCAGAGCATGTTTTTTCGGCTTTTTGGGAGGTTTCTTTCCTTCTGCTTCCGCAGCTTTAACTTTTTCTGCATGCTCCTTGAGCGCGGCCGCATTCAGAGCATCCACCTCGGCCACCGCCTCAGGCGCAGGATCAATCTGTACATAAGGCCCGTAAGGCCCGCGGCGAAGCGACACTGTGCGTCCCGTGCCGGGTTCCTCGCCCAGAATTTTCGGCTCGTTCGCAAGATTTGCCCCATCACCCTCGCTGCCATCAGGCACAATAAGAGGGCGCGTAAATTTACACTCCGGATAATTCGAGCAACCAATAAACGCTCCGAATTTGCCGAGCTTAAGCCCCAAACGCCCGCCATCACAGGCTGCGCAAGAGCGGCTCTTATCGCCTTCAGGAAAGAAATGCGGCCCAAGCTCCGCGTCCAGATGGTCAATCACATTGGTAATGGTCAAATCTTTGGTGTCATCCACCGCCGCCTTAAAATCCGTCCAGAACAGACGCAAAGCCTCTTTCCAGGCAACATGACCAGAGGCAATCGCATCGAGCTCTTCCTCTAGATTGGCGGTAAAATCATAATCCACATAACGCGTAAAAAATTTCGAGAGGAAGGTTGTTACCAAACGCCCGCGATCCTCGGGCACAAAGCGGCGCTTATCCATCATCACATAATTGCGGTCGCGCAAAACCTGCATGATCGAGGCATAAGTTGACGGACGGCCAATCCCAAGTTCCTCAAGGCGTTTAACCAGCGAAGCCTCGGAATAACGAGGCGGTGGCTGGGTGAAATGCTGGCTGGGAACAGTATCAATGAGCTTCGCAGGTTCATGCTCCTTCATCGGCGGCAAGCGGCGATCCTGTTCATTTTCCGCATCATCCTCATCATCGCTGTCTTCATGATACAGAGTCAAAAACCCGTCAAAGGCAATAACCGAGCCATTCGCCCGCAAGATCACATCATCCGTGCCATCGGATATATCAACCTTCATCTGATCCAGAACCGCATTTTCCATCTGCGAGGCAATGGTGCGCTTCCAGATCAAATCATAAAGACGCCATTGATCGCCCTCAAGCTTGCCGCGCATCATAGCAGGCGTGCGCGTAGGATCAGTCGGGCGGATCGCCTCGTGTGCTTCCTGTGCATTCTTCGCCTTGGATTTATAAAGCCGCGGCGCATCGGGCAGATATTTTGCGCCGTAATCCTTGTTAATCACTGCGCGGCAGGATTTCACCGCATCTTCCGAGAGCGTCGTGCCATCCGTACGCATATAGGTGATATACCCGCCATCTTCGCTTGAACCTTCATAGAGGCGCTGCGCCAGACGCATGGTATTGGACGCCGACATGCCGAGCTTGCGCGAGGCCTCCATCTGCAAGGAAGAGGTAATAAACGGTGCGTAGGGGCTGCGGCGTACCTGTTTTTTCTCAATTTTCTGGATCGAGAGATTTTTATGCTTAATGCGCTCCAGCGCAGCCTTCGCCGCTGCCTCATCGGGCAGATCAAACTTGCCAAGCTTATTCCCTGCAAGATGCGTTAGCCGCGCCGTAAAAGGCGCGCCATCAACCGTATGGTGACGGGTCTCTATGCTCCAATATTCCTGCGGCTTGAAGGCTTCAATCTCGGTTTCACGCTCGCAAATCAGGCGCAAAGCAACTGACTGCACACGTCCCGCAGAGCGCGATCCGGGCAGTTTGCGCCACAAAACCGGGGATATATTAAAACCCACAAGATAGTCCAAAGCCCTTCGCGCCAGATACGCATCAATCAAAGGCTGATCTAGCTTGCGCGCATTTTCAAACGCTTTTTGCACAGCCGTTTTTGTAATCTCGTTAAACGTAACGCGGTGCACCTCTTTACCGGCCAGTAGCCCATCTTCGTTGAGTAGCTCAAAGATGTGCCACGCAATCGCTTCTCCCTCGCGGTCGGGGTCAGGCGCGAGATAGAGAGCATCGGCTTTTTTAAGAGCTTTCTTAATATCACGCACATTTTTATCCGCGCGCTCACCGAGCTGCCACTTCATCGCAAAGCCCTCATCGGGTAAAACCGAGCCGTCTTTATTCACAAGATCGCGCACATGACCATAAGAGGCCAGAACCTCAAAATCTTTCCCAAGATACTTATGAATGGTTTTGGCTTTGGCCGGCGATTCAACAATGACGAGGTTTTTACTCAATGCTATCCTCTTGTTCCAGAAGTATAATTCTATTACCGGGCAAGCGTTTCACCCGCCCTGCAAGCTCCATTTCCAACAGGCAGGATTGCGCTTGCGACACTGTCACATGACATGCACGGATCAATTCGTCAACCAAAATCGGGGTAAAAGAAAGTTGGGCAAGTATAATGTCTCGAAGATTTTCATCAGTATTTTCAGCCGCGCCGCCCTCATAAACTGTAAAAGATGGCGCGCGGGTAGGGGGCTCACGCAGGCCATTGCCGCTGAAATTCATCACCATCTCCATGACATCATCCGCCCCGCGCACAAGACTGGCGCCTTCGCGGATCAGATGATTAGGCCCCGCCGCACGTGGATCAAAGGGCGAGCCGGGCACAGCGTACACATCGCGCCCTTGCTCCCCTGCGAGGCGCGCGGTAATAAGAGAGCCTGAGCGCTGCGTTGCCTCCACCACCACAACGCCCTTCGACAGGCCGGAAACAATGCGGTTGCGCCGGGGAAAGCTTGCCGCAAAAGGCTTCGCACCAAGCGCACTTTCGGCAACGACCAGCCCTTTTTCGGCAATCTGCTCATATAATCCCTGATTTTCCTCTGGATACACAACGTCGATCCCGCCTGCAACAACGGCAATCGTGCCGCGCTCTAGTGCGCCTTCATGCGCCGCCGTATCAATGCCGCGTGCAAGCCCTGAAACCACGATTTGCCCGCGTGCGCCCAAATCCTGCGCCATCTTTCGGGCAATCTTCCGCCCATTCAGCGAGGCATTGCGCGCCCCGACAATCGCCACACAGGAGTGATTGAGCAGGCTGGCATTCCCGATAACGCTCAAAACCGGCGGCGCATCGTCAATCGCGCTGAGCGCAAGCGGATAGGTGCTATCTTGAACGGTCACAATATCACCGCCAATTTTTTGCAGCGCCCTGTATTCCTTGTGAATTTGACCTTCCGGCGGCGCCTGCAAGGGCTTTTTCCGCCCGCCCCGCTGCGAGAGCTCCGGCAGCGCATGCAGCGCCTCAACCGCAGAGCCAAAGCGCTCCACCAGCATATAAAAGGTCATCGGTCCGACATTTTCCGTGCGGATCAAACGCAGCCACGCCAGTCGCTCTTGCTCGCTAAGATCTCTCGGTTTTTCTTCTTTTCTATGCATGTCCATTCTTTCTTTTATCGTCATGCCCGCTCTACTGGGCGGGCATCCGGAATTTCAATCCGGGGAAGGGATGACGTTTTACTGTCCGATCTTCGGCTCCGTACCGGCAATCAGGCGCTTGATATTGCTCTTATGCCGAAACCACACGAGAAGGGTAATCAACATGCACACACTTCCGGGCATGCTTCCATAAACAAAAAACGTGACAATCGGCGCAACTCCTATCGCAAGCAAAGCCGCAAGCGAGGAATACCGGAACGCAAAAGCTGTAATCAACCATACAGCAACCGCCGCCAGCCCTGTTATCGGAACCGCGGCCAGCAAAGCGCCAAAAGCCGTGGCAACGCCTTTTCCACCCTTGAATTTCAGCCAGATCGGGAAGCAATGACCGAGGACAACGAAAAGGACAAAGAGCATTGTAAAAATAGCGGTTTCATGCAAATCCGCAGAAAGAGGAATATGCAAACCAGCAAAGAGTGCTGCAAAAATACCCTTACTACCATCAAGTAATAATGTCGCTAATGCCAGAAGTTTATGTCCTGATCGTAAAACATTCGTTGCACCTATATTGCCTGACCCCTCTTGGCGAATATCTTTTTTTAAAAAAACTTTAGTAAGTAAAAATCCAAAAGGAATGGAACCAAAAAGATAGGCAATAAAAAATTGTCCAAGTAAAAAACCCATCACCCACCCATCACCATATCCAGCACCACCATGCGCCGCAACGTCACCCCCGCCTTGTGCGGGGGTCCAGAAAAACACAAAGCCGGATGCCCACCTAAAGCGGGCATGACGACAAGTTTATTTACAGATATCATCATATAAATCCCTCCAATCAGGATTAAACTCCTCAATCAGGCGCATTTTCCAGCTTCGATTCCACTTCTTGAGACGTTTTTCTCGTCTTATCGCGCCTTCAGCGTTATCATGTTTCTCAAAATAGACAAGTGTCTTGATACCATATCGTTTTGTAAACCCGTCTGCGATTTCATTTTTATGCTGCCATATTCGCTTGCACAAATCCGAGGTCATGCCAACATAAAAAGTTGAATTCCTTGCTTTAGCCATAATATATACATAAAAGGCTTTTTCTTTCATAAAATTCTCCGGATGCCCGCCTAAAGCGGGCATGACGTCATCCCCCCATCACCATATCCAGCACCGCCATGCGCGTCGGGATACTGTTTGCAACCTGGCGCTTCATCATCGAGCGCGCGGGATCATCCGCCACATCATCAGCGATCTCCACCCCACGGTTCATCGGCCCCGGATGCATGACAATCGCATCAGGCTTGGCGCGTTTAAGCCGCTCAAATGTCAAACCATAATTATTAAAATAGGCGGCCTCATCGGGAATAGTGCCGCGGTCCATGCGCTCCTTTTGAATGCGCAGCATCATGACAACATCAGCCCCCGCAATGCCGTCTTCAATGCTATCAAAACACGCAATCCCCTCAGCGGGAAGTTTTTGCGGCATCAGCATTGCCGGTGCAACAAAGCGCACATGCGCGCCCATTTTGGACAGCAGCTTGGCATTGGAATTGGCAACGCGGCTATGGGCAACATCCCCGCAAATTGCGATCGTCAGCCCCTCTAGCCGCTCTTTTTCCTGAATGATCGTCACCGCATCCAGTAACGCCTGCGTCGGGTGCTCGCGCCAGCTATCGCCGGCATTCACAACCGGACAATTTACGCGCCTCGCTACAAAACCCGGCGCGCCGTAATCACTGTGGCGGATGACGATGCAATCAGGCTCCATCGCCGCCAGCGTATCAATCGTATCGGAAAAACTCTCATCCTTATTCAGCGAACTGACATTGGCATTCCAGTTTACAACATCCGCCCCCAAACGTTTGGCCGCAATATCAAAGGAGGTGAGCGTACGCGTCGAGCTCTCGAAAAACAGGGTCAGGACAATCTTATCCTTGAGCTTCTCCCTGTCCCATTTTCCCGATTCTAATGATTTCTCGTAATAATGTGCGCGGTTAAGGATATGCTCGATATCATCAACCGATAAATCATCAATGCCCAAAACATGTTTCATATCTATAGGAAATGCACCGGACGCGATCAGAAGTCCAGAAGAATTTTTGGCAGGAACTGAAACTGATAGGCCGCCACCCCTAAAAATCCAACAATAAAGCCCGGACCCGCAGGGATAGAAAATGTTGAAAAGGCTTCACGCTCGCGCTGCAAGGCATTAAAAACTAAACCATGTATAACCCCCGCAAACGCACCAAGGGATATGGCAAGGAAAATACCATCAACCCCAAGCCATACGCCCCCCGCAATCATTAATTTTACATCTCCAAGGCCGAGCGTATCAGTTTTATAATACGCATTGGCAAAAAAACGGACCACATACAGCAGCCCCCCTCCAAAAATTGCTCCCAAAACCATAGAAACAGGCGAAATATAGTAAAAATTACTTAAGGCATGGAAGGCAATCCCGCAAAGAAAAACACCCAAAACATAGGTGTTAGGAAGCAACCTGACCCGTAGATCAATAATTGCAAGCATTCCCAGTAGGATGAGCGTTATCAGACATACAACTGAAATAAAAACAGGAATCATCAAGACTTTTTATCACAGTTAGTATAAAATTAGGATGTTCTTTATATTTAATATATAAAATTTTAGATGTATCCGTGTGTGTAAGGGGCTTGTAGCAGATATTAACCATGTCAGAAAAACAAAAAATCCTGGTCGTTGAGGACAATGATTTTGTCAGAATGCAGCTTTGTCGCTTTGTTCAGGACGAGGGCTATGAAACCGTTGAGGCAGCAGACGGTCGTCAAGCCATGCAGGCCATGTCAGACAAGGCAATCGTGCTGGCTTTGGTTGACGTGCGCATGGAACCCGTAGATGGATTTGAATTTATCCGCAATATTCGGGCAAAAAGTATAAAAACCCCGGTTATTTTAATAACTGGTGATGACAATCTTGATATCCTCAGCGAATCCTCAAAGCTCGGCGTAACAGCAGTGCTAAAAAAACCTGTGCAAAAAGAGAGGTTGATAAAAATCCTCACCCGGGCTTTACACATGGAAAAACAGTAAATGAGATGCTAACGTAATAAAAGTTAGATTTTATATTTACTACTCAATAGGTTACACAATTTTAGGTTATTATAAAAAGCAAAAACTATCTATAGCAACGATGGTCTCATTGTTTTGCGCGATGATTTTATCATCTTGCGCGCTTGTTGACGTGCCTGGTGCGCGAAATGTATCGATACCCTCCCCGGCAACGGCCGCAACGCGCGTAGATGGCGTTAATGAGAAGCCTGATAGTGTAATATATCTCCCGCTTGGCAGCGATGTTCTGGTTCCAAAATCATCCAGTAAATTGGCTCTGCCCGATAAGCAGGTTGGCCCGTATGAGTTGAGAGCCGAAACAGTGGCGGGCGCGCTGCAGCTCATTTTGTCTGATTACGAAGTCTCAATGGCTTTTGAAAGTGATGCCGCCTTTGAGCGTAAGGTCACGGTCGCAAATCTGCGCGGGCCACTAAACCGCGTCGTTGATCGCGTGTGCGGTATGGCGGATCTGTATTGTTCCTATGAGGATGGGCTCTTGGTCGTCAAGGAAACGCAGACATTTACCGTAAGCGTCCCGCCCGTAGGGGGTGATACCGACTTTCTGGCCAGTCTTGCCACAGGGCTGGCGGCGATAACCGGAACAACGCCGATTACCGAAAACGCAACCCGAACAATTATTTACACGGCAACCAACAGAACGGCGGAGCTTGCTGAGCGATACTTTCAACGCATCCGCGCCAGCACAGCGTTGATTATCTTTGAAGTTTATATCTGGGAAGTCACGCTGAATAATGCAAACACAACAGGGATTAGCTGGGAACAAATTCAATCTTTCGGCAAGTTCAGTACAGGCCTAAAAGTCCCCGGATCGGTTGGTGCAGACTTTAACCCCATAAGTATTGGCCTGCCCACAAGCGGTGAAGTTGACTTTGATACCGGGGATGTTCTGCAGTTTATATCATCTTATGGCGCTGTCAAAACCATTTCACAGCCGCAAATCACTGTGCTATCTGGGGCACAAGCGAGCCTTCGCGCTGCGGATACTGTAAATTTTGTCTCCGCGCTGACTCGCTCTACTGATAATGGTGAGGTTACAGTATCAACCGAGACGGATTCTGTGGATACGGGATTTACACTGACCATCGCCAGCAATTGGGATAATGCAACAGTCTATGGCACAATTGACATCAACCTTGAGGAGTTTCAGGGCTTTCAGAACTTTGATGCTGATGGGACAGTGCTTCAGCTCCCGCGAACCACCGAACGCGAGCTCTCTACGCAGGTCCGCATTCGCCCCGGAGACTCGCTGCTAATTGCTGGGCTTGTCCGTGAAAGTGACCAGTTTGATAAAACTGGGCCCGGCTTTAGCGCGCCTGTCGTCCCCAGCTCAAGATCCGTAGATGTCCAAAATACGGAGCTGGTTTTTCTGTTAAAGCCAAGAGTGATCGTCTACACCTCCGATGAGCATTAGATAAAAAAGCTGCCAAGGCATTCATTTTCTTAACGAATTGTGTATAATGTGTGGATAAACTGTATATGCCATATGTTTTTATTTCGTGTGGTACTACACTATCAATTGGTTTAAGAACTTCCTGTTCATTTCTATGATTATGCATTCGCATTGGTACAAATCACTAATTATTTTAATCTTGGCTTTCTCAGTGTTCGGAATGGCCTCGTTTTCTTATGCCCAATATCCCGGATTTGATGCGCCCGGCACAACGGGCTCCAGCGCTGGAGTAGGGCTAACGGCTGTGCAATCCAGCATTGATGGCGGCAGCGTGCCCGCAGGGGGCTCTTCGCAAGTTGTCGTCTTGTTCCGTAACGAAGGCGGTCAGCCTGTTATAACAGGCGAAATCAAGCTCTATCCCTCGTCAAATGTCTCTGCATCAGTCGCCCTTAACCAATGCGGCGCAGAAGCTTTGCCATCAGGCGGAGAATGTGCCGTGGCAATCTCAGTAAAAGGTCTGCAGGCTGGGCCTTGGCGCCTTGAGATGCTTATGCTTCACAATGGCCGCAACCGCCTAGTCACCTCAACTCTCTCAGGCTCAGTTGAGCCAAGCAATAATGCGTCCGATCAGATTTCAAGTGAAATAGAAATCATCCCAAGTGCGCTTGATTTTGGCGCATTGGGATCAAGCCATACATTGGTTGAATCAGTGATTATGCGCAACATCACATCAGAGCCTTTGGAAATCTCTGATATTATTATTAATTCAACAGATCGTGCAGGGTTTAGCGTCGAAAGCGAGTGTAAAGAGCTCAGGCCAGGTCAGGCCTGTATTGCAACGGTCAGGTGGGCACCCGCACAAAAAGGCCCCTCCACAGGCTTTATGGTCATCAAACATACCGGCGCGAGTGCGTTGCTCAGCCTGCCGCTCTCAGGAGACTATGATCCAGATAATATTAACGCCGCCGAAATCTTCCCCGAAGCAGTCCCGGGGCGCGGACTCTTGGTATCCTCTCAAAAAGACGTAAATTTTGGCAACGCCGTTGCTTCTGCGTCAACCATCACAGTTTCTTTGGTCAACACTGGCGATACGCCCCTTCAAATAAAAGATCTACGCCTTGCTGGCTCCGATAATGGTCTGAGCCTCGGATTGGAGGGCTGTGTTAAAGATTTGGTACTTCAGCCCGTTGAGGCATGCCCGTTAACGGTAACGTGGGCACCAACACGAATCGGTGATATTGTTGATGACATTCAAATCAAGCATGACGGCGCACGCGGTATACTGGTTCTTCCCGTCAGAGGGGTTGCAAGTGCTGTTGCATCACAGAGTCAGCGTGCAATCGTAATGGATCAGCAGCCAACACGTGTAATTGATAACGAGAATATTCTCTCAAATGGCCCAGAGCCCGCCCCTGTGCAAGCCAATAGAAATGTGAGGCAAGAAAATTCTGAGCAATCAATTGAGGTGCCGATCGTAGCAAACGCCGCTGCAACACTGGATGGCCTTAAAATCACATCTTTTTCTTCAAATCGTGCAATTGTTAATGGTCCTGGCGGCAGCAGACTTTTATATGACAGTGAAGATATCATTTTAGGCGGCGTCCTCTGGGGTGTGGCCATTAAGAAAAATGGCATTGAGTTCACACAGGGACAAGATCGCGTTCTGTTGTTATTTGATCGATCTCTCTCGCCTGCAAACAATGCGGATGTCTCTTCATCATCTGTTAACCAAAATACATCACAATCCACAGAGGAAGAAGAGTTAAATTAAATGAAGAGTTAAATTAAATAGAGTGCAAAGTAGCTCAGAATATGACGCAGGACATAAAAAACAAGCCGAAATCTATGAACCGCAATGAGGGGCGTGAGCGTTACCTTGATATGGTTCAGCGCGAACGCGCGCTCATGTTGGAGCAGGGGATTGCACGCTCTACAGATCAATTACTTGATATGGCTGGCGCCACAGCGCGCTCAGAACAGGAAGATGAGGCAATTAAAGATCGTGCCACAGGCGACCAGCTCCGCGCTGTTCTTCCGGTACAATCATGGCTGCCCCTAAGAATACATCTTATTGGCCTGCAAGATGGCATAATGAGAATAGCACCATTACATGAGATGAACGAGCGCCAGCTTAAGGCGCTCATGTCAACGGCCACACGCTGCGGATTTCGTGTCAACAGCATTGAAGTCGAGGTCTGGGACCGCAAGGAGCTTACAGACACATTGCGCGCGGTGCATGATCTCTCAGCCGATCGCTGTGAAAAGACGCTCTCTTTGTGGCTGGCAGATACGGATAACGGTCTTCTTCTCAACCAGTTTCAGCGCGACATGATGGCTGAAGCCCTTCAAATGCGCGCATCTGATATTCACTTGCTTCAGGACAATAACCCAGAAGCCCCCAACTGGATTCAATACCGTATCGACGGCGATTTAATGCCGATGCACCTCCTGCCCGCCGAGGCTATGGCGCGTCTGACAACGCTTATAAAACGCGATGCAGGACTTAACTTCGGGGACCGCGTCACACCAAAAGACGGACGCTTTGGCTTCCAGTGGCAAGGGCGAAGCATTGATGTGCGTGTTGCCGCTGGCCCGCAAGCGCAAGATGGCGAAAAGCTGACCTTGCGTCTGCTTGACCGCGCTTCTCTCAAGGGCTTCGATGAGCTCTTCCGCAGACACGAAGATGTCGCGCTTTATCTCTCCAAACTTCTATCCCCCGAAATTAAGGGCGGCGGCGGGCTTATCCTTCTCTCCGGCCCCACAGGATCGGGTAAAACAACAACGCTTTATGCCTGCGTCCAGCAAATTGACCGCCGCAGAAAACATGTTCTCTCCATCGAAGATCCGATTGAATATGAACTGCGCTACGCCACGCAATGGCAGGTACGCCCCGGGATGCAAGGCGGCGAATTCGCTGATCTCATCCGCGCAGCCATGCGTCACGATCCTGACTATATTGTGATTGGGGAGATGCGCGATGCCGACACCGTTGAAACCTCTCTGCGCGCCGCCGAATCCGGTCACACAGTGATATCAACCATCCACGCCGATACCGCGCTGCAAACCTTTGAGCGCCTGCGCTCCCTCATGCCCGCAACCCGCGAGCGCGCCTCTACCTACACGCTCGCGCAGCAGGTAGGCGCAATTCTCAACCAGCGCCTCGTCCGTACGCTCTGTCAGGGCTGCGCCCATAAGGCGAAAATCAGCGAGGTATTAACAGAAAATCAGCGTCTTCAGCTGGGAATAGAGCCCTCTCATATTGTACGTACACACAACACCTCAGGTTGTGATTTATGCAGTAGAACAGGGATTGCAGGGCGTACGCTTCTTCTGGACGCGCTAATTATTACTTTAGGTCCCGGCCAAAGGAACAATATTTACGAAGCCTTAATAACAAATGTGAATAATATCATCAAAGAGGACGGTGTTGTCGTGCATACACGCAGGGAAGGCCTTGTTGATCTTGTTGTCACAGGGCTTGTGGATCCACAGGCGGCACTATCCTACCTCGAAGAGTAACTGGGCACACAGTCAAAAACGGTAGAAATCTATGCAGCAATGGCTTGCAGAAATAGCGTATGAATCAACATCCGGGCCTAAAAAGGCCACGGAAACCTTTTATTTGCCCACAATTGACGACGTACGCTCTGCCATCACAAAAAAGGGTGGGTATGTGCTTAATATTCGCCCCTATTCAAGATCGCCCTTAGAGCGCCTTCTCGCGCGCTCAACATGGTGGCAGGTTCAGCTTCTCCGCGGCATTCAGTTCCGCTCAAACTCTGCCTCTCCCGGCGTTGCACTCTGGAAAATTATACAGGCCGAAACAAATCCGCGCCGCCAGAATATTCTCGCCCCTGCGCGGGAGGCTCTAGCTCGCGGTCTCGGCGTTATCGACGCGTTAAAGGCACTGAACATTTTCGATCACGGCACACTGGCAATCCTTGCAGGCTCCGAACGCGCAAACAAGCTGGTCGAGGGCATTCCTCATGCTATCCAGTCCATCACTCAAAAACGCAAAAACTCGCGCGCGATCATGGGAACGATGTCGTGGCTTGGTTTTGACGTTTTTTCTATCGTCAGCTCGCTCTGGGCAGCAGAAGATATGGTTCTGGGTTGGTTCCGCGATAATAAGCCCGAAGACCCTCTCGAGCGCGAAAAATTTGAAATAGTGGTCAATAATCTTGAACTACTCTGGAATATACTCATTTGGTCATCCTTCGCATTTGGTGCATTTATGGCCTGGTGCATATTCTCATTTTGGATTAACCGCGGCAAAAAAGATTGGCCCACAGCAAAAATTGTGCGCAGAATCCCTCTGATTGGCTCCTACTTACGTGATTTGGCTTTTGCCGATTCAATGTTGGCCGCCGCCCGAATGTTACGTGGAAAAGTGCCAATTGATATCACATTAAAACAATCCGAGGAAGCCTCTGGGGCCCCTGACGTAGGAATGTATTGGCGTGATGCCTCTCATAATTTGAGTCGCGGTGTCGGCTTGGGCGCTGCCCTGGATCGAGAACCACTGACACGCAGCGAACGCCTTGAAATTGCAGGCTTGTCTGATCTTAGCCAAGTTGCTACAGTGATGGAGTCTATTGCGGAGATGCGAGCTTCTTCGGCAAAAACGCGGCACAAATTTATTGTCTGGATAGCCTTTGGCATAACGGGCATCTTCCTCGCCGTTGCATTCGGAAGCGCGATCTACGCATTGACTGTCATGAACGTCAGCCTTGACTCCATGATGGGTGGTCTTTTAACAGGGGCGGTGTAGTGGAATTAGTCGAGCAGGAAAATCAGCAAAATCAGGAAACTGTTGCGGAAGAAAAAAAGCCGCAGGAGCAAGAGAAAAAACAGACTCTTCGCCCTGGTCTGTCTGATGTATTGGCGGGCGAAGTAAAAGATTTCAAAAGAAAGCTGCTGCCTTTTTTGCCTTCTGATTTGATCGGTGGCTCGCTGCCTCACATACCAGGAACAGAAGAGAGCACAGTTTGGAATGCTGCTGCGCAGGCCTGCGGGACGGAAAAAGTACATTATACCTTTACAGTGCATCAAAAACGTATTTGGTATTTGGCGTGTCCTTCCGCGTCGTTTGCATCAAATCCCGACAGCTGGTGTCCCCTTGCGGCTGCACTTCCAGGAAACAGTGAATATTGGGACACTGAAACCGTCTATCTCTATGAGCAGGAAGGACAGGCCTCAGCCCTTAGATGGGATCCGGAAACAGGCCGCATGCAGGTCTTCCTTGGCGCATCAAGAACAATTCTGCCGCGCGTTCAAAGCATGGATGCCAACTTCGTCACCATTAATCCCGAGATGGCAGATGTTGTTCCGTGGCAAAACAGAACCTTGCGTACAGAAAAATTATCACGCGCACTGATCCGTATGCTTATATTTTCTGGTCTGATCGTTAACATGGTGGCTGCTGTTATTCTGCTTGTAAATCTGGCTGCTATCGGTTTTGTAAAAAGAGACCTCAATCAGGTGAAGGAAAGCACAGATCAGGCAGCGCTCGAACTGGTTGAAAACGCAGCAAACATAATGCAAAGCGATACAATACAGCACATGGTTCGCATTCAGAATATTTTAGATAATATCTCCAAATCAAATGGGTATCTGGTTCAATATCAGGTCTCAGGCGATCGCACTGAGTGGAATGCCGTCGTGCCGCAGGGTTTTGCTGATATCGCAATAAGAGACACAACCTGGACAGACCTCTCTACAGGAAGACCACGCGTCTTCAAACCTGAAAAAGAAGGCAAAGCCGAAGGCGATAATGTGCGCATCAGGGGGAAAAGATGAACTTGAAATCCCTCTCTAAATTTGATTGGCGCTCGCTTAATAAATATGCCAGTGCTCAGGCGGCTGACGAGCTCAATGCATTTCTCGAAAAACTGCCTAAAAACACAAATAAAACATTGTTGATTATTACTGGAATCGTTTGGAGCTCTGCTGCAATTCTTGGATTGTTTACGGCCGTAAAAATTCAGGAACTAGGAGAAATAAGCGTAAAACGAGAAGAGGCACAGGCACTTCTTCCTGCTGTGCCAAGAATACAGGATAAACCAGTTAGTGCTACAGAAATTAAGACTTTTGTGGATCAACTACAGGATACATACAAAGGCCTTGAAATAAAAGCAAGTTCCTCCAATATAATTATTAATGCGAAATCCACATCAATGTTTGGTCAATTTCGTGAAGCAATAGGGCATATACAAAATGGAGGCTTTGGCTGGCGCGTGAATATAGAGAAACTTTGTGTTGGCAAGGAATGCCAGCAATACCCGCTCTCAGCGGTATTAAAAATTAACACTGTGTCGGTTGAAAAATAGAGTAAAAGAGTGCAGGTCTTTGAAAGAAATAAAATGTTTAAAGTAAACGCGGCAAAAGCAATAACAAATAAGCAAGATGGAAACGTCTTGTTTCTTATTTTAATTGCCGTTGCACTATTTGCCGCACTCTCTTACGCTGTCACGTCGTCTACTCGCTCCAGCAGCAATGATGCAGGAAGCGGAACAAACCTAATTAGCAGTGCTCAGATTACGCAATATCCTGCGGGGATAAGTGCTGCGGTGGTTCGCATGATTATTGCAGGAACATCTCCTACAGAAATACGTTTTAATCGGCCTGCTGAATTTTCTACCCTTGATTATGATGAATTAGGAGTCTTTCACCCCAATGGCGGCGCAGCAAGCTACATACCGGCTCCTGCAAATGTAATGGTTAACGGAAATCCAGGGCAATGGGTCTTTAACGCGGAATTAGAAATCCCTCAAATTGGCTTGGACGGCGCTGGAGGAAATGACATCATCGCTTACCTTATAGGCATAAAACAGGCAATTTGCTCAAAAATCAATGATGAGCATGGATTAGGCACAGCCATACCGGTTTTGAACGCGGATAGATCGGGTCAATACACAAGGCGTATGTATGACGATGGTGTATCCGATTACACTGTTCCAAGCGTTGATGTTCCAGATATTTCTGATAATTCAAACTCTTTCGATGGGCAGCCTTTTGGTTGCTTCCAAAACTTAGGCGGTGGGGATTATGTATATTATCACGTTGTTATTGAACGGTAGAGGAAACAAGTCTGAAAGCGGGAGTGCGCTTCTTTATATTCTGATCGCGATTGCACTTCTCGGTGCGCTCACGGTCACATTCATGCAGCCCTCAAGCCAGCAAACATCCTCCCAAAACAGCTTCCGCAGTGTCTCGGAAATCAAAAGTCAGGTGGATCTTATTCGCTCCGCCATACAGGAATGCGCGCTGTCTTACAGGCAAGGGGACAGTAGCATTGATGTATCCTCTTCCGGTTCTGATCCCGATGCGCGGAAAAACTTTCCAATCAAGCCAAATTCATCGCATTATAATACAGCCGTCATCGGCCCAACAACCGGACGCCTGGTAAAAGATATCAGATGTCCCGGCGACCCGGGAAACCAGGATGAAAATCACGCGCCGCTTTTTGGGGGCGCATCTGGAAAATTCCTTCCCTCGCCCCCTGATCTCTTCGAAGACTGGCAATATTATAATGGTCGCGATGGCGTTTTCTTTTGGCTGCCCACAAACAAGAGCGACGCCTCGATCGGCACAGCATTGCAAAAGCTCGACGATCAATATGGCGAATGCGAGGCAGATATCATCGATGCCTCAGGCGGGGCAGTAAACCTCGATAGCGATTCGCCAGCAGAAGTCAGATGCGCTGCCGGCTATACATGCTTTCGTGTGCGCATGAATATTTTACCCACAGCCGTTTACAATGGTGATACCGATGGCGAGGAGGGCTCTTGCCCATAGCCAGCCGCGCCGCTATAGCTCCGCCCTCAAGCTCTGCACATCACCAACAACGCGGTGAAACTCGGCCTCGATTTTTTTCACAAGTTCTGCGCAGCATATCCCCTCATGCGCTCCGTCCTGAAGTTGCGATGCCAGATCACCAAGATGAGCACAGCAGGCAGAACGCGCTGCACCCTTCAAGCTATGCCCCAGCTCGGAAAGTTGTAAAGAATTACCCTTGTTTTGCGCACCAATAATTTTATCAATCAGCGGCAACGTCATATCGACAAACATATCCATCATATCGCAAGTACCCGCATCGATTATCCCGATATTCTGCACAAGACAGGCGCGATCAACAGCGCTGCTGCTTTGCTCGGTCTGAGGTTCATCCTTTTGAGCTTCTACCGGCCCATCCTCACCAAGCAGACGCCAGCGAACCAGCAAACCGCGCAGCTGCCCCAAAGTAACCGGCTTGAGTAAGCATTCATCAAATCCGTGGCGTGTGTAAAATTCGCGCTGTGCGACCTGAACATCGGCGGTCAAAACGATAACGGGAAAGTGCTTGTCAGCATTTTTCTCTGTCTCGCGGATCGTTTTCACAACCTCATAGCCATCAATTTCCGGCATGTGCAAATCGGTAAACAAGATCCCATAAGCGCCGCTTTGCAAAGCCTCCAGCGCTTCCTGACCGTTAGTAACAAAATCGGCCTCAACACCAAGATTTTGCAATTGCCGCGAGAGAATATCCCGCACGCTTGCTGTATCCTCGGCAATCAACAGCCTGCGCGGCCCTTCAATAATGCCTGTCTGCTGGCGCGCAGCATTCTTCACCGCCTCCCCCAGACCCGCACGGCTCGCCGGTTTCGTCAGATATGTTGCCCCAAGTGAATGCAGGCTATGAGACAGGCCGATATCATCGCGCACTGTATACATCACAAGCCCCATAAAAGGACGATGTTCAACAAGCTCACGGATGAGATTAAGCCCCAGACCATCCGGCAGGCCCTGATCGATCACGGCCACATCGAACGGATGCTTGAGCGCAAGCGCCAGGCCGTCTTTATAGGTTTCGCAGCTCTCCACCCGCGCGCCCATGGATTGAAGTGAATTCTTGATCTCCTTAGCGCCTTGCGGGTGATCCTCGACCGAGAGCACGGATATCCCCTCCAGATTGGGAAGGTCAACGCGGTTCTCATCCGTGCTGATCTCCTCGGTTGGAATCTCAAACCAGAACACAGAGCCTTCGCCCTCAACACTCTCCACGCCAATCTTTCCGCCCATCAGCTCAACAAGCTTTTTGGAAATCGATAGCCCCAAACCGGTTCCGCCATATTTGCGCGCAGTCGTATTATCCGCCTGAGCAAAAGACTGGAATAATTTGTTGCACACGGATTTACTCATGCCAATACCCGTATCCACAACTTCAAAACGCAAACCCAGCCCGTTTTTAGGTTTCTTTATTTTCTTAACGCTGGTCGTAACCCTCACGGTCACACTGCCTTCATGGGTGAATTTCAGGGCATTACCGCACAGATTCATCAAAATTTGCCGCAACCGCTTGGGATCTCCCATGACAACAAAGGGCACATCTGCGCCGATATCATCAACAAGCTGCACATGCACACCGCGCACTTTAACACTCAACGCCTCCAGCATCCCGCGCACCAGCATGCGCACCGGAACCTCGAACGCATCAAGCTCCATGGCATCGGCATCCATTTTTGCAACATCCAGAACATCATCCAGGATTTCAAGCAAGTTACTGGACGCCGCTTGCGCCGTCTTCACCATAGAGGCAATACGCTCAGGTGGTTTCTCAAGCGCAATTAACTCCAGCAAGCCATAAATCGTCTGCATCGGCGTGCGGATTTCATGGCTCATGGTCGCCAGAAAATTAGATTTTTGCTGCGCTAATGCATCCGCCTGAGCAATCTGTTTTTCAAGCTCTTTAATCGATTTCGTCGTTTTTTTCGTGCTCATAGTGAATTTTCAAGAGGTAAGGCTTGCATTTTCCAAGAAATGTAGAGTATCACAGTCTTTGATTTGTCCAAAGACAAGCAAGACAGAAGGAATAAAATAATGGGTTATAAAGTCGCAATAGCAGGCGCAACGGGCAATGTCGGGCGCGAAGTTCTAAACATTTTGCACGAGCGTAATTTCCCTGTGGATGATGTGGTCGCGCTGGCCTCCAGCCGTTCAGTAGGGCACGAAATCTCCTTTGGTGACAATACACTAAAAGTGCAGGATCTTGATAAATTCAATTTCAAAGGAACGGATATCGTCCTCTCCTCTCCCGGCGGCGCGGTTTCTGCAAAATATTCACCCATCGCCGCAAAAGCGGGCGCGGTAGTTATTGATAACACATCCCATTTCCGCATGGAGCCCGATGTGCCACTGATCGTTCCCGAGGTCAACCCGCAGGCGATTAAAGACCATACAAAACGCAACATCATCGCCAATCCGAATTGCTCGACGATCCAGATGGTTGTTGCCCTTAAGCCTTTGCATGACGCCGCGAAAATCAAGCGCGTTGTGGTCAGCACCTATCAATCCGTATCCGGCTCAGGCAAGGAAGCAATGGATGAGCTGTTCAATCAGACCAAGGGGATTTACATGAACGAATCACCAACGCCAAGCGTCTATCCAAAGCAAATCGCCTTTAACGCGATCCCGCAGATTGATAAATTCATGGAAGATGGGATGACCAAGGAAGAATGGAAAATGGTGGTCGAAACCAAAAAAATCCTCGATCCTTCAATCAAGGTCTGCGCCTCATGCGTGCGCATTCCTGTCTTCATCGGTCATTCCGAAATGATCAATGTCGAGCTTGAGCGTGAGCTCTCAGCTGCGCAGGCCAAGGAACTCTGGCGTGCGTTCAAAGGTATAACCTTGATCGATTTGGAACAAGAAGAGCTTGAATATGTGACACCTCTTGAGGTGCAGGGCGAGGACGATGTCTATGTATCCCGCGTACGCGAAGACATCACGGTTGAAAACGGTCTGAATTTCTGGTGCGTGGCGGATAATCTGCGCAAGGGCGCAGCCCTGAACGCCGTGCAAATCGCGGAATTGTTGATCAATAAGGCAGCGCAGAAGGCGGCTTAATCCTTAAGAATGTTTTTTCATAATAAAAAAAATTGTAATGAATTTAATAAAACGTTATGATCATGAACATAATTGAAGAAAGCTAAAATTTCTGCTAATCCTTCATAAGATCGATCCCATTCGAAAGCAGCAAGGAGTCAAACAGGCCAAACAATCCCCCTTGCGGCCTGTTTTCATCAATCTTAATATCATGCTCAGCCATTTTCATTGAAGTTGCAGCGTGCACATCAGCGCGGATCGCATCCATATCAAGCCCGTCAGTGGCCATCAAATGCAGCCGATCTAACAGCTCCTGCTCGGATGGGTCAAGCACCCCGTCCTTATACGCCATCAGCCTAGCAAAATAACAAACCTGCCCGCGATAGCGCGGATCATTAATATGGCGAAACAAATCCCCCACATCCTGAGGGGTTTCAAGATCGTCATGCAAAATTTTGTTCTGCTCATCGCTGAGCGGCAGCCGGGAAGAAAAGCCATCAATATAAGCGCGTTCTTCATCGCAAACTTCGCCATCGGCATGGGCCATCGCCACAAGGCACCGCAGCATATAAAACTTGCTGGTGCTAACAATGTTATGATCAAAATCCTCATGTGCCATAATACTTTGCCTCTCCAAAAAAAAATTTCATGACCAGTAAACTATCAAAGCATTAAAAACAAATTAAAACAATTTTTTTAGCCTTTAAATCAGATTGCTTACAACGTATGATATGCTCAATTATAACTCATAAAACGGTAATGTTCATCATGACCCAAACGGCTAAAAAAGTTCCAAGACCACTCTCACCGCATTTGCAGGTCTACAGATTGCCTTTAACGGCGCTGATGTCGATCTCGCACCGCATCACCGGCGCATCCCTTGCCATAGGAACTATTCTGGTCACCGCCTTTTTTATCGCCGCAGCAAGCGGGGAAGAGCACTACAACATGGTTATGGATATCGCAACATCCATACCCGGCACAATTATTCTCTTCCTCTGGTCATTTGCCCTTTACTTCCACATGTGCAACGGCATACGCCACATGGTGTGGGATATCGGCAGGAATTTTAACAAGGCCAGCGCCATGCGCTCGAATTACTATGTCATCGCAGCTGCCATCGCGCTGACCGCATTCACCTGGCTCGCCACCTGCGGGTGTTTTCATACGGTATAAGGAATAAAACATGGCTGACAAAAAAGACAACTTTGCTGCTCCTCTCAAAATTGCCAAGGGCATGGGCTCTGCCCACGAAGGCACAGACCACTGGATGAAACAAAAGATCACCGCGCTCGCGAATATTCCGCTCATCCTTTGGCTGATATATTCAATTGTAAGCCTGCGCGGTGCATCATATGGCGAATTTACTGGCTGGCTCGCGCAGCCCCTCAACGCAATTCTGATGATTCTCTTGGTCATCTCCGTATGCATCCACGCCAAACTGGGCGCGCAGGTCATTACGGAAGACTATATCTCCTGCAAGGCCCTGCGCACGGCAAAGCTGATCGGGCAGAAAATCTTCTTCGCCGCCATCGCCGTGGCGTGTATATTCTCCATTCTCAAAATTGCCTTCACAGCAGGGGTTTAAGGACAAAAAATGACCAAAGACTATGAAATTATAGATCATGAATTTGACGTCGTCGTCGTCGGCGCAGGCGGAGCGGGATTGCGCGCAGGCTTTGGCTGCGCAGAAAAAGGCCTCAAGACGGCCATCCTCTCAAAAGTTTTCCCAACGCGCTCTCACACTGTCGCCGCGCAAGGGGGCATCTCCGCCGCGCTGGGCAATATGGGCGAGGATAGCTGGCAGTTCCACATGTATGATACGATCAAGGGCTCGGACTGGCTGGGCGATCAGGACGCTATTGAATATATGTGCCGTGAGGCCATCCCCTCGATCATCGAGCTGGAGCATTACGGCGTGCCGTTTTCCCGTACCGCCGCCGGTAAAATCTATCAGCGCGCCTTTGGTGGCATGACGACCCATTTTGGCAAAGGCACCGCGCAAAGAACATGCGCCGCCGCCGACCGCACAGGCCACGCGATTCTGCACACACTTTATACGCAGGCTTTGAAACATCAGGCGCAGTTCTTTATCGAATATTTCGCTCTTGATCTGATTATGTCCGATGAGGGCGAATGTGTGGGCGTTATGGCCTGGAATCTGGATGATGGCACAATTCACCGCTTCCGCGCGCACGAAACCATTCTGGCAACAGGTGGCTATGGCCGCGCATATTTCTCCTGCACATCCGCACACACATGTACGGGTGATGGTGGGGGCATGGCCCTGCGCGCCGGCATCCCGCTTCAGGATATGGAATTCACACAGTTCCACCCCACCGGCATTTACGGCGCGGGCTGCCTGATTACCGAAGGCGTGCGCGGAGAAGGCGGCTACCTCACAAATTCCGAAGGCGAGCGCTTCATGGAACGCTACGCCCCCTCTGCCAAAGACCTTGCTTCCCGCGATGTCGTCTCACGCTCTATGACCATCGAAATCCGCGAAGGGCGCGGCGTTGGCCCGAATAAGGATCACATCCACCTCAACCTGATGCACCTTGAGCCCGACATGATCAAGGAACGCTTGCCCGGCATCGCCGAAAGCGCCCGCATTTTCGCAGGTGTCGACGTGACCAAGCAGCCCATCCCCGTTCTGCCGACAGTGCATTACAATATGGGCGGCATCCCCACAAATTACCGCACGCAGGTTATCCGCCCCACTGCGAATGATCACAACGCCATCGTCCCTGGCCTTATGGCTATCGGCGAGGCGGGATGCGTATCCGTGCATGGCGCAAACCGCCTGGGCTCCAACTCACTGCTCGATCTGGTCGTCTTTGGCCGCGCCGCCGCGATTACTGCCGCTGAAACAGTAACCCCCGGGGCATCACATAGGCCGCTCGGCGCAGATACAGGCGCATACGCGCTGGATCGCCTAGATCACTTCCGTAACGCCAGCGGCAGCACCTCCACCGCACATCTGCGCAGCACAATGCAAAAAACCATGCAGGATCACGCCGCCGTCTTCCGCACCGGCGAAAGCCTGAACGAGGGCGTAGGCAAAATCAACGATTGCTTCGCCGGCAAGGTGGATCTGGGCATCAAGGACCGCTCCATGATCTTCAACACCGACCTCGTCGAGGTGCTGGAGCTGGATAATCTGCTCTCTCAGGCCGTGGCCTCTATGCATTCCGCCGCCAACCGCGAGGAATCACGCGGCGCACACGCGCGCGAGGATTTCCCCGACCGCAACGATGAAAAATGGATGAAACACACATTGATTAACGTGGATGAAAAGGGCAGGTCGGACATCACCTATCGCCCCGTCATCATGGAAACACTGACAGACGAGATCGAGCCCTTCCCGCCAAAAGCACGGGTATATTAAGGCTACCTAAACTGGCTCCGGCTTGTCACCGCCACCCAAAATGCGCCCAGCAGTTCTGCGTCCTGCAGGTGTTGCAGCCGCAATGCACAGACCAAGAAAACCAAGAAAACCAACAGCGCTAGCTAAATTCCATAACGAACTTGGCGTGCTAATCACCGCATCAACACCATCACCGCCAGGGTTATCAGGACCACCAACATCTGGATTTTCGGGATGAACCGGAACTTCGGGATCCGTTGGCAAAACAATCACATCATTATCATGCCGTCCGCCGCCGCCAATAAAAAAACCACCACCGCCGATAGAGACTCTAGGTGCGTCAGAGGGAAAAAACACCCTGCCTGGGCCAGTATATCGATAGCCGCCTGGAATTCCCGCAGAATAAGAAGGTAGATCGTCAACAAGATTAACACACTGACCTGCACGCACTGAAATAGTGCCATCAGGATTATCCGTAAACATCACATTGGCACAAACCGGCGCAGCATAAAGAGTACAACCATTCGCAGTCGAAGCGCCGAGTGGGTCATTAATGTCCGCGGCAACAGAAACGCTGTAAGACCAGCTCCCATCAGGCGCCCTCTGCAAGCTGTAAACCCCGGGTATATCAACTCCTGTGATTCTACCCTCATTATTGAGACCAACTTTAGCAAGCATCTTTCCGCCAAAAAACCCGCGCGTTTCATCAACCTGTGCACCCAGAGTATTCGCCGCGCCTTGCGTGGCCGGACAAAACTCACTATTTGGCGCCGAAACAGGGGGGGAAGCAGGATCATAAGTAAAGCGCACCAAATGCATAACATCACCATCCCCTGCAAGCCGCTCCGCCGCAAGCCCGTGCGTACAATCTTCAATCGCGCCGCCATTAGCCGCCTTGGAAAATTTATCAACAACTAATCCACTTGTATCTTGTGAATAGGCTGCAAATGTAAGTTCCTTACCCTCATCATAAGCGTTAAAAAACCAAGCCGTCTGATCATTCAAAGGGATTTTATATGTATCACCTGAAGGCTCTAAGTAATCCGCAAGATCCAGAATTTGCCCTCCAGAGATCAAAATAGGATTCTGACCATCACCACTAAGCTTAGGATCAAACCGCGCATCAATGCGGAAAAAGCGATCCGCGTTATCAGGATGAACATCAAACAGATCATAAGCCGGGTTTCTGCGCACCGTTTCAGGATCACGCCCCGGATAAGAGGTGATCTTGTGTGAGTCACCAACGCATGCTTTGTCTGTCGGTGTGGCCACCACGCTAAGGTGACGATCATAATTTGCTCGATGAATTGCAGGCCCTTTAGGGATTTCTGTATTCTGCACCGTTGCCGCTTGCGCATGATCACTACTATTTGGTGTCAACGCCATTAAAACACCAAGCACAAGACCTGCTGAAATCGCTGGCTCTGGAGAGGGTTTTCCTGCATGCGCATTAAAAATTTTCATAAAATACCCCTAATTTTTTTTATATTACGATTATTACACAATTAGATACCATAAGTACAACTTTATGCATACCTAAAAACAAAACACCTTTCAAATAAATGTGCGCATGTTATAATCCAACGACATTGCAATCCGACAAATATATTGAAGAAAAATCATGGCTGAATTCACACTCCCCAGAAACTCCACCTACAGCGAGAAAGACGGTCAAAAAATTGACGTCTCCAACGGGTCGAAGAATGCCAAGACGCTGAAAATTTACCGCTGGTCACCCGATGATCTCGACGAACGCGGAGAAGTGAAAAACCCGCGCCTTGATTCCATCACGATCGATACCGACAAATGTGGCCCGATGGTGCTGGACGCGCTGCTCTATATCAAAAACGAGGTCGACTCAACGCTCACACTGCGCCGCTCCTGCCGCGAGGGAATCTGCGGCTCCTGCGCGATGAATATTGACGGCACCAACACGCTGGCCTGTACAAAATCAATCGAGGATGTAAAAGGCGATATCAAGGTCACACCCTTGCCGCATATGCCCGTGGTCAAAGACCTCGTGCCGGATCTAAATCACATGTACGCGCAATATACATCGATCGAGCCATGGCTCAAATCCGATACACCGGCCTCTAACCGTGAGCGCCTGCAATCCGAAAGCAACGCCCTGATTTTAAACGGTGAAGACGGCCACGGCCCCGCCGCGTGCATTTTATGCTTCTGCTGCTCGACATCCTGCCCGTCTTACTGGTGGAATGGCGACCGCTTCCTCGGCCCCGCAATTTTGCTTCAGGCCTATCGCTGGATCGCCGACAGCCGCGATGACGCGACCGGAGAGCGCCTCGATCAGCTCGAAGACCCCTTCCGCCTGTATCGTTGCCACACGATTATGAATTGTACGAATACTTGCCCCAAGGGCCTGAACCCCGCCGCCGCCATCGCCGAAATCAAGAAAATGATGGTCGCAAGGCGTTAGTGCCATGACCCCAATCCACATCATAAAACTGGTCGTTGGCGTAGAAGATATTCGCCATTTTTACGATATTCAGCAAAGCCAGACCGTTGATTATCATGGCGCGCGCGCCGTGCCGTGCTGGACGCGTTACGCCCCCAAACGCGCTGATGAAATCATCCGCACCGGCGGCTCGATTTACCGCGTCATCAAAAACCGCATCGTCTGCCGCCACAAAATCCTGGGCTTTGAAATGGTGGAAACCAAGGAGCACGGGCGCATGTGCATGATTATGCAAGACGCAGAAATGATCGAGACGGTCAACGTTCCAAAGCGCCCCTTTCAGGGCTGGAGGTATCTCAAGCCCACCGACGCTCCGCCTGATAAAGGGATATACACGGGGCAGGGCGGCAACGATCCTGTTCCCAAAGAGATGGAAGAAGAGCTCAAGGCCGCTGGGTTACTCTAAGGTATCAAGCCCCAAATCAAGCGCAGGCGCAGAGTGCGTGAGCGCCCCCACGGAGATGATATCAACGCCCGTCTGCGCAATATCACCAACTGTGTTGAGAGTAACACCGCCCGAAGCCTCGGTCACAATTTGACCGCGCGCCATCTCCACGCCCTTGCGCAAATCCGGAAGGGCAAAATTATCAAACATCACAACATCCGCCCCGCCATGCTTAAGCACGGCCTCAAGCTGCGCGAGCGTATCCACTTCAATCTCGATTTTGAGCATATGGCCAAGGTTGGTACGCGCCGCGTCCAATGCCTGCGCAACGCCCCCGCAAATCGCAATGTGGTTATCCTTAATCAGCACCGCATCATCCAGCCCGTGGCGGTGATTAAACCCGCCTCCTGCACGCACGGCATATTTCTGCACCGCCCGCAAACCGGGCAAAGTTTTGCGCGTATCGGAAATTTTGGCATTCGTCCCTTGCACCGCCAGAACATAGCGCCGCGTCAATGTTGCAATCCCCGAGAGATGAATCATAAAATTCAGCGCGCTACGCTCCGCCGTTAGAATTGCCCCCGCCGGGCCAGTGATGCTGGCAATATTCTGCCCCGCCTCCAGCACGTCACCATCTTGCGCAAAAACCTCAAATTCGAAATCGGAATCCATGTGCGAAAAACACGACAGCCCAAGGATAAGGCCCGCCAAAACACCCTCTTCACGGGCATTAATAACAACCGTGCTTTGTGCATCCGAAGGAATGACCGCCGCGCTGGAAATATCAAGGCCATGACCAAGATCTTCCCGCAGCGCCGCGCGCACCAAATCTTCGATAATTATAGAGGGTAATTGCATATTTTCTCCCAGTGTCATCCTGAGGACCTTTAGGTCTGAAGGATCTAGTCAACAATTTTATATAAGATCCTTCAGCTGTAAACTGCTTCAGGATGACAATATTTTCAACCTAGCTCAGCTCCAGCATGCGGTTCACAGCAACCAGAGCCCGCACGCGGATGGCTTCATCAATCACAATCTCAGGCTGCTCGCTCTGCAAACACGCCAGAATTTTCGGCAAAGTGATACGCTTCATGTGCGGGCACATCTGGCAGGTGCCGATCATCTCCACCCCCGGATTAGCCGCCGCAATATTATCGCTCATCGAACATTCCGTCATCAGCATCGCGCGCTTGGGCTGATGATCCTTGATGTAATCATCCATCTGCGCGGTTGAACCCGCAAAATCTGCCTGCGCCATAACATCGGGCGGGCACTCAGGATGCGCCAGCACAAAGAGGTCATCACCATAAGTCTTGCGCGCATCAATAATATCCTGCGGCGTAAAGCGCTCATGCACCATACACGCGCCCTCCCAGTAAATAATCTTAACATCCGTCTGCGCCGCTACATTTTGCGCCAGATACATATCCGGCGTCATAATCACCGTATCATGCCCTTGCGCGCCCATGGCATTCACAATTTTCAGCGCATTAGATGACGTGCAGCACACATCAGATTCCGCCTTCACTTCCGCGGAAGTATTAACATAGGAGACAACAGGAACGCCGGGATATTTTTCCTTCATCGCCCGCACATCAGCGGCGGTGATGGATTCAGAGAGCGAGCATCCGGCCTTGAGATCAGGCGAGAGCACCTTTTTTTCAGGACATAAAATCTTGGAAGTCTCGGCCATAAAATGCACCGCGCATTGCACAATAATATCAGCATCAGTCTCAGAAGCCTTGCGCGCCAGCATGAGCGAGTCACCAACAATATCACCAACCCCAAAAAACACATCCGGCGTCATGTAATTATGCGCCAGAATAACCGCATTCTTTTCCTTTTTCAGGCGATTAATCTCATAGATATAAGGCGCAATGCTCTCCCAGTGCTCGCGCTGGTATTGCTTCTCCAGTTTTTCATACAAACCCTTGGTCGCATGAGCCACTTCATCAGTATAGGCTAAGGTTTGCGCTGTCATTTCAACTATCCCTTCACAGCTGGTGGATAAGATGTGTATATTTCATACTCTACCACAACAGGTCAAGACAATGGCGGATTTATTTGCAGAAAAAAAAGCCGATCACACAGAAGCAAGGCGCCCGCTGGCGGATCTTCTGCGCCCAGAAACGCTGGATGATGTCGTCGGGCAGGACCATATTCTCGGACCCGGCGGAGCGCTGCGCACCATGCTGGAGGCCGGAGCGCTCTCCTCACTCATCCTGTGGGGCCCGCCAGGATGCGGCAAAACAACAATCGCCCGCATCCTCTCAAGCCATAGCGACCTGCATTTCGAACAAATATCGGCAATTTTCTCCGGTGTAGCGGACTTGCGCAAAGTCTTCGAAGGCGCAAAACTCCGCCGCACCAACGGCAAAGGCACGCTTTTGTTCGTGGATGAAATCCACCGCTTCAACAAATCCCAGCAAGATGCCTTCCTGCCTGTCATGGAGGATGGAACAATTATCCTGATTGGGGCAACGACCGAAAACCCCTCATTCGAGCTAAACGCAGCGCTCCTCAGCCGCGCACAAATATTCGTTCTAAAACGTCTCGAATCACATGGGCTGGACACATTACTCACCCACGTACAGGAGCGGATAGGCCGCCCTCTTCCTCTGGAAAACAGCGCCAAAGAGCTTCTCAAAGCCATGGCGGACGGGGACGGGCGCTACCTGCTCACCATGACCGAGCAGATTTACGCGCAAATTCCGAAGAATAAAAAAGCCGACGAAAAAACGCTGCTCACCATGCTGCAAAAGCGAGCGCCCCTCTACGACAAGGCTAATGAAGCCCATTTCAACCTGATTTCTGCCTTTCACAAATCCCTACGCGGCTCGGACGTGGATGGCGCGCTCTATTGGATGGCCCGCATGCTGGAGGGCGGAGAAGATCCGGCCTATATATTCCGCCGCATGGCCTGCGTGGCCAGTGAGGATATCTCTAATGCCGACCCGCACGCTCTGCCGCTGGTGATGGCCGCATGGCAGGCCTATGATCGTCTCGGCCTGCCCGAAGGCGAACTCGCCATGGCTCAGGCCTGCGCATATCTTGCAACCGCGCCCAAATCAAATGCCAGCTATATGGCGCTGAAGGCTGCAAAAGCTGCGGCAAGGCGAACAGGCTCTCTCATGCCGCCGAAACACGCCATGAACGCCCCAACCAAATTGATGAAAGAGCAGGGCTATAATCTTGGCTACCAATATGACCATGACACGCCCGAAGGCTTCGCCGGCCAGAATTATTTCCCAGAAGGGCTGCCGCGCGAAAAATTTTACAATCCCGTCGCACGCGGATTTGAGCGTGATATCCAAAAACGACTAGAGTATTGGGAAAAACTGCGTAAGGAAAAATCCTAGGTGCGCTGGCGGTTCATAATCAGCATCAGCCCGCTCGACATGATAATGCTCGCGCCGCACATCATCCACACATCAGGAATATCACCAAAGACGAGATACCCAATAATCAGCGCTAGCACCATTTGTGAATATTGTACCGGCGCAATAACAGCGTAGGGCGCAAGCCTGTACCCGCACGCAATCCCCGTTAAACCCGCTGTGACAAACATGCCATTCAGTATAAAGACAATCAAATGCTCCGGCGCCGGAAAGGCAATTGTCGGTATTACAGAAGCGCCAAGCAGAACCACAATCGTCAGGCTTGGATAAAAGGAAAGGGAATGAAGAGACTCGCTTTTCGTGAGTGGCCGCGCCAAAAGCGCCAGACAGACAATAAAAATCAGCGCACATAATGCATAGACAACCTCCAGCGTAATAGCCGCCAATCCATCATGAAACGCCACCAAAATACCGGAAAACCCGCACGCAATAATCATCCAGTTGCGCAAAGGCACGCGCTCTCCGTATATTGGAATTGCGGCAATTGTTGTTATAAATGGTGCAAGAAACAAAACTGTATAAAGCGCTGAGAGCTTTAGCCCATTAGAAAGCGCGCTGACCACACATAGGCCAATGCCAAGCGCACACACCCCGCGCGCAATATGAATCAATAATTTCGGTGTCTGAAGCGTTTTGCGTACCCCCCCAAGCTTGGGGGAGAGGCACAAGCCAAAGATCAGACAGAATAAATACGTCCAGAAGATAATATCCAGCGTCTGATAATGCGCAGAAAGCCATTTTGATGTGGCATCCGCCAGAGCAAATCCGGTAAAACCCGTGAATGCAGCGAGAATACCTTTTTGTGTAGTCGTAAAACAGCTAAACATGTATAAGAGGAGCCTTAGAATAAAAAACAACATAAACTCTAAGAGGTTTAGATGATGAGCACAATAGCAATGATTGCCGCAGGCGGTGCTCTGGGAGCAATTGCACGCTATGGCGTGAGTGTAGGGACAGGGCAGATCTTTGGCCTGTCATTTCCGTGGGGCACATTGATTGTGAATATCCTTGGCTCGTTTCTAATGGGCGTACTCATCGTAAAATTCTCGCAAATGGATGGCGTATCACAGCACCTGAAACTATTCCTCATCACCGGATTTTTAGGCGCGTTCACAACATTTTCAGCCTTCTCGCTCGATTTTATAACCCTCTGGGAACGCGGGGACATTCTGCAGGCTCTGGGCTATGTGCTCGCCTCAGTCATCTTATCCATCCTTGCCATAGCCGGAGCATTTATTCTGATGCGGGGCATATCCGCATGAAAATAATCACCGTATCCCAGGATGATGACGGCCAGCGCCTTGATCGCTGGCTCAAAAAAGCCGTACCTGAAATGCCTTACGTGCTGGCGCAAAAATTGATGCGCAAGGGCGCTATCCGCGTGGGCGGCAAGCGCGTAAAACCCGATACACGCCTAGAGGCAGGCCAGGACGTGAAAATCCCGACATTTGATAACGACGCGCCCAAACGCGAAAAACAGCCAGCCCGCTTCACCGATGAAGACCTCACCTATATCCGCGATATGATCATCTATGAGGATAAAGACATCATCGCCCTGAACAAACCCGCAGGCCTTGCCGTTCAGGGGGGTACAAAAACTAAGCGTCACATAGACGGGCTTCTGCCTTTGCTGTGCAACGAGGAAGGAACAACCCCGCGCCTGGTGCACCGCCTTGATAAGGACACCAGCGGCATTTTGCTCCTCGCCCGCTCAGCAAAAGCGGCGCGCGAGCTCGGTTTTGCCTTCCAGCAGGGGCGCGTGCGCAAAATTTACTGGGCCATAACCTCCCCAACCCCTGACGTTCTGGAGGGAACAATAAAAGCCCCGATCGTAAAAGCAGGCGGGCAATATGAAACCATGGTCATCGATGAGGAAGAGGGGAAATTCGCCGAAACCGATTATTGCGTTATCGAGAGCGCCGGACGCGCCGCCGCCTTCATGGCATTTTGGCCGCGCACCGGTCGCACACACCAGATCCGTGTTCACGCAGCGCAAGTCCTCGGCAGTGGCGTTCTGGGTGATTTCAAATATAAATCCGCCAAAGACGAAGAAAGCAAATTAATCGACGCCGACCTTGCCGGGATGGACATCGCAAAACGCCTGCACCTCCATGCGCATCGCCTGATTTTCCCGCACCCGCTAAACAAAGGAAAAACCGTTGATATCCGTGCGCCTTTAACCCCTGATCTGATCCGCAGTTGGAAAGCATTGGGCTTTGATCATAAATATAAGCAAGACCCTTTCGCGGAGCTTGATTGAGGAAAATCCGCCTCTATAATAGAAAAAAACGAGAAGAATGACGCATGAGTGACGATTCATATTTACTTGAAAATAAAGACAAAAAGAGAGTGAATTGGTTATCGCGCCTTCTCAAGCTCGTCTTTATCCTCAGCGCATTTTTTCTGGTCATTATTACCGTTCTCGCCAATATGGGCGGCAACAGCGAGACCTTAAAGGACGGCGTAAGAAGCTTCGTCAGTGAAATTTTTGCAGGCCGCCCTGTTGAAATTAAAAGACTTAATCATATGGGCTTTTTCCCCACCGTCGGCATAGATGTTGAGGGCTTGAGCATTCTCTCAAAACCGGAAAACGGTTATCCCATTATTGAAATTGGCCGCCTTCAGGCCTTCATGAGCTTTTGGAACGTTGCCACGCGTAACCCCCGCGTAACCGGATTATACCTCGAGCAGGTCAAGGCGCTCAAAGGCGTGTTCGGCCCGCAGGATTTCTTTATCGAAAAAGTTTATATCGACCATGACCTAGAGGCTGCTACCGCTATGCTACGAGGCAAAGGCAAGATCGGCGTGCACTCCTGGACGATCAGTGCGGGTATGGATGTCTATGGCTCAAGCGGGAATTATAGCTACCGCCTCGCGCATAATTTTCCTGTTAACGCACAAATCGCCGACCTCACATTCAACGGCATATTCACAAACCACAAAAATGATTATTTCAAAATCGAGAGCTTTACTCTCGCGCATGGTGAAAAAACACTGAGCGGGAATCTGATTCTTTCGGCTTTAGGGAAAAATCTCCTCAAGCTCAAAGCTCGTTTGAACACCCAAAATGATCAAAGCGTTCTGGATGCAGATTTAATTGTTGATTCATCAACCTACCCGCGCAAATTCTCTGGCGATATCAACTCTGAAAACATGGTCTTAAGTGAAATCATTGGCGAGGATTCTATCTTCTCGATCATCACCCGCATGCGCGAGATTATGGGCTATCAGGCCCTCTATGCGCAAACGAACGACCCACTGGCCTTTTTGGGTCAATATAATCTTGATCTAAACACAGATTTCAAAAACCTTATTTTATCGAATAACCAGCAAATCCCGTTATCCGCAAAATTTTTGCAGGAACAAGGACGCCTCAAACTCGGCCCGATCCAGAGCGGAGAAACGACCGTTCTGCCTGTACTTATGCTGGTTCCCAACAAAGAAACAGGGCAGGTCATCGCAATCTTTCAAGACGGTGCAATAAACGCCTCAATCCTGCGGTTTGCATTACCCAACATTCCGCGCGAATTCAATGAGATTGAATGCGGGCTGGGTATTCTCGAGCCAAATGCAAAAGAGCTCAAAATCAAATATTTCAATATCAATACGCCATTAGAAACTTTGGCAATAGAAGAAAACGCCCTGCCCAAGGATAAGAATATCGAAGAGCTGAAATTTAAAATGCTGCGAGAAAAACAAACCTTGCCCATAATGGAGTTTGAAAAACAGAGTTATGATTTCATTCAATCCAGCCTGCAAAGCACATCTGCAGGATCAAAATGCGCTCCCTTTATCACGCTTGAACCCCAAATCACAGAACAAGACGCAGTCGAAACAACGCCATGAAACGTTTTTATAAAACCGTCTCTACCCTGAATGCCAAAGGCGCAGGATACCATATCCTGCTTGATGGAAAGCCGATAAAGACAAAATCCGGCAAACCCCTCAGCGCCGAAAATGAGGCGATTGCAAATATCATCATGCAGGAATGGGCCGCCCAGAAAGGCACAATCAACCCCGATTCCATGCCCTTCATGCAATTGCTCAGCACAAAAATTGATCGCGTCTCAACCGAGCGCAAAACCATGAGCGCCGAAATTCTCAAATATCTCGATACGGACCTGCTCTGCTACCGCGCCGCGCACCCTCCGGCCTTAGTTGATTTGCAAAACACAAAATGGCAACCCTGGCTGGATTGGTTCGCTAAAACATATGCTGCAAAACTCGCCACAACAACATCGCTGAGCGCCCTTCATCACCCAGATTCCGTGCATAAAGCTGTGAGTGAGAAAGTTGAATCCCTTGATGATTCGCAATTCACCGCACTCCAGCTTGCCACGGCCATCAGCGGCTCAATCATTCTCGCCCTTGCTCTGATCGAAGGGAAAGCCGGCGCAAGGGATGTGCTTGACGCATATTTTCTGGAAGAAGATTACAAAGACAGCCTTTATAACGCCGAAAAACATGGCCCAGACCCGCTGATTGCGGGCAGAAAAAAATCAGCCCTACAAGATTTAGAAGCCTGTGCGCTTTATATCGCACTGCTATAGGCGCTTGCCCGTAACAGCCATATTGTTTAACGCCAAAGAGCCGCCCTTCAAGAGACGGTGCAGCAAATAAGCGGCAATCGGCCCAAGGGCAATCACCGCCGAGATCACAAGCTGCTTCTGATTTTCTTTAAAAAACAATGTCTCACACGAGGTAATCAAAGCCTCAATTCGGCTAATATCCCCCATATTAATGGCTCTGCTCATGACATCAATACAAACATTAATCGATTTGTAATCGGCAAAAATAAAAAGATATAAGCCCGCAAATAAAATAGTAACAATCGCATACAGATTTACGCGCCAGAACGTGCGAATCAAAAACGTCATATGCGTGTGCACAAATCCACCCTCATAGGCTTTCGCCCGCATGGAGTAAATCCCCGCCAGCACGCATATGCAAAACATGATGGCAAAAATAGCAACCGACCCAAACGGTATAAGGGCAAGAAAAATTGAGATAAAAAACAAACCATAGCAGGTTAAAATCTTACGCTTATCTTTATCAATATTATCGCGGATGTCTGATTCTAATATCTCATTCATACTATAAACTCTAACGCCGCCCGAACAGCCGTTCAATATCTTTTAGCGAAAGCTCAACATAAGTTGGCCGCCCGTGATTACATTGCCCCGACAGCGGCGTGTCCTCCATTTGCCGCAACAGCGCATCCATCTCCTGCGCATTTAGCCGCCGCCCGGACCTCACCGATCCATGGCACGCCATAGTGGAGAGGATATGATTGATCTGCCCCTCGATCTGCGCGCTGTGATCCTGATCCATGAGTTCATCGGCAAGCGATCGGATAAGCGTCTGCACATCAATGCGCCCGCTCATAATCGCCGGAACGCTCTGCACCGCAACCGCCGACCCACCAAAGGGCTCCACATCAAGCCCAAGGCGCGAAAGCATCTCCGCCCATTCTAAAACCTTCTGCGCCGCAACATCATCCAGATCAACAATCTCCGGGCTAAGCAGGCCTTGCTTTTCTATCCCGCGTTCTGCAATTTGCGCCTTGAACCGCTCATACACAAGGCGCTCATGCGCGGCGTGTTGATCCACAATCACCATGCCGTCCTTTGTTTGGGCGATAATATAATTCTCATGCAATTGCGCGCGCGCCGCCCCAAGCGGAAAATCATTGACCAGTTCACTTTCCTCAACCTTGCCAGCCGGACGCAAATCGGGCGCGTACATCATATGCGTTTGCTCCGCCAGACCTCCGCGCATCGGGGCATTATTCTGCCGGTAGGAAAGCGGAACAGCAGGGCTCACCCCGCGGTGCATCGGCAAAGACGGACCACGATCAAACGCCGCCAGCGTATGCTGCGCCACTGTTCCCGAAGTTTTAAACCCGTGCGTGTGGATCGCCCCCTTCAGCGCACCGATAATCAAACTGCGTACGCCCTGCGCATCACGAAAACGCACCTCCGCCTTTGCCGGATGCACATTCACATCCACCTCCGAGGCAGGCACATTCAAAAACAAAGCCAGAACCGGATGACGATCACGGTGTAAAACATCGGCATAGGCCGCACGCACACAACCATGCAGCAATTTATCCTTCACCGCGCGCCCGTTCACAAATAAATATTGATGCTGCGCGCTGCCCCTGTGATAGGTCGGCAATCCCGCATAGCCACTCAAGCGAATTCCCTCACGCTCCGCCTTAATCTCAACTGAATTCTCACCAAAATCACGTCCTAAAATTGCGGATAAACGGCTCTGCTGATCCAAAACCGCAGGCAGCTTCAGCTTCTGCTCACCGTCATGGGATAATGAAAAGGCAATCTGCGGATACGCCATCGCCAGGCGCATAATCATATCCTTCGCCGCGCCATATTCCGCCCGCTCGCTCTTTTGAAACTTCAAACGCGCCGGGGTAGAATAGAACAAATCGCGCACCTCAATGCGCGTCCCCTTGGGATGAGCGCTCGGCATAATGTCGCTTTTTTGCCCCCCCGCGCAGGATATCTCCCAGCCCTCTTGTGCATCCTTATCAAAGGTCTGCACGCCAAGGCGCGATACGGCGGCAATCGAAGCCAAAGCCGCGGCCGGACAGCGCGGAGGCGGGGGGGGGTGGCTCGGGTGTTCGGGGAGCTTGGGGGTGGCCTGGGGGGG
>CAYGNP010000003.1:0-37079 GCA_964351365.1 uncultured Micavibrio sp. | reverse complement strand
CCCCGAAAACCCAGATGCGCGATATGCAGTAAATCATCATCCGGCAGCTTGGAGGTAGCATGCCGGTCAAGCGCCGCCACCAGCTCCTGCGCGCTCATCCCCCCGCCATTATCGGAAATCACGATGCGGCTTTTCCCCCCGCCATAAAGATCAACATCAATGGCGCTAGCACCCGCATCGATGGAATTTTCGACCAGCTCCTTAATAGCCGCCGCCGGGCGTTCCACCACCTCACCAGCCGCAATCTGGTTGATCAATGTTTCGGGTAAATATCTGATTCGCATGATTTAAACATAAAGGAACTGAGCTTTAAAGCCTACCAAAATCAAGAATCGCGCCTTCAAGCTGGGCATTATCGAGCTTTGCATTGCCCATAGTTGCCCCGCTAAAATCGGCGCGGCGTAAATCCGCATCGCGCAAATCTGCATGGCTTAGATCTGCGCCCATCAAAATCGCATCCCGCAGATCAATACCCTGCATGTCACAAAATCTTAAGTCCGCACCGCTTAAATCAACACGGCCGAGGCGCTTGTTGCCGTTTTTTTGCAAAAATTCCAGAGCACTGAGCTGCGCGTTGCGCAAATCCGCGCGCGTTAATTTTACACTCTTAAGCCGCGCCCCGCGCAGATCAATCCCCCGCAGAATGCAATCACGAAAATCAGCCCCGTCTAAAACCGCGCTCTGCATAGCCGCGCCCGTTAAATCCAGCTTTAAAAAAGACGCGCCCACTGCGTGCAGAGCCGTTAGTTTATAACGCCGCATGTTAGAAAAACCCCGTAAATCATATCCGTTCAAACTAATTTGTGCCCCGCGCTTCCCCGCGCTCTCAATCCACTGGGAATGCAGTTTAAGCATCTCCTCAAGATTAATATCGTCCTCGCCTGGAATTATTCCAACCCCATCATTTGTGAAGGCCTCACTCTGGTCCAGCCCAAAACGCTCGGTATCAGTCAGGATAACACCGGTGATAATGGCGCTGCGCATATTCGAATGCGTCAGATCAGAGCCCGTAAAATCGGTATCACTCAAATTCGCCCCGCGAAAATTCGCCCCGCTGAAATTGGCAAAATGTGTCATCGCATCAGAGATATTCGCGTCGCTGAAATCCGCACTTGGCGCGCGCACCCTTGATAAGTTCGCCCGTGCAAGCCGTGCACCTGTCAATATAGTATTATTGCCTTTAATCCCTTCAGAACGCTTACGATCAACAAGTTCGCCGCGCGAACCTTTTTCCATGATTTTACCCTCGCGCAAATCCGCATCGGTCAGATCAACACCGGTTAAATTCGCCCCTGAAAGACACGCTCCGCGCAAATCCGTACGCGAGAGGTCTGCATCTGATAAATCGGCCTCGCGCAAATCGCAGCCAAAAAAACACGCACTGCGGTATATACCAAGAGACAGGTCCGCACCCCTCAACGCACATCCTGTAAAATCCGATTGCGAGAGATCATGATTGTGGAAATTAAGCCTGGAGAGATTCATATAATGCATCGTCAAACGTTTGCCCCCGACCTGCCCGCGCATGAACATCATGTGCTTTTCAATCGCAACATTCAGATCATCTTGGCTTACAATGGGTAAATCTGACAATTTCGGAGCATCCTAAGCGGAGTCTATCACGACCCCCACCTTATCATGAAATTACAAAATATATTACACAGTTTTGAGATGTTTGAGCAAACCAGCGCTAGAACCATCCAGCCCGTCGTAAGTTCCTTTTTCAAAGCACGCTTCAACGCCCCCCGCCAGAACCTTACCAAGCTCGACCCCGCACTGGTCAAAGCTATTAATATTCCAGATAATCCCTTGCACAAAAATCTTATGCTCATACAAGGCCATCAACTGACCAAGTGTATAAGGGCTCAGCTCAGGGAGCACAAGAGTATTGCTGCTGCGCCCGCCTTCAAAGGATTTATGGGGGTTGTCATGCTCCCGCCCTTGCATCATCGCTTGTGACTGCGCCAGCGCGTTTGCCAAAAGTCGCTGATGATGATTGCCTATAGGGTTCTGACTTTTTGCGAAAACGATAAAGTCACAAACGCTTTTGTTCGTTCCCTGATGCAGCAATTGGAAAAATGCATGTTGCGCGTTAGTGCCGACATCACCAAAAACAATCGCACCAGTATCATAGGGGACGCGCCGCCCCTGCCGGTCAATCGATTTACCATTTGACTCCATATCCAGCTGCTGCAAATAGGATGCAAAATAATATAAATATTGATCATATGGCGCAACGCATTGCGTATTCACACCCATAAAGTTCCTGTGCCACACACCGATTAGCCCCATAAGAATGGGTATATTCTTATTCAAAGGCGCCGTTATGAAATGCGTATCAACACTGCGCGCCCCTTCCAGAAAAAGGCTAAAATTCGACGGCCCGATCCCCGCACATAGGGCAAGACCAGCGCACGACCAAATCGAAAAACGCCCGCCAACCCAGTCCCATGTGGGAAAAATATGAGCGGGGTGAATGCCAAACTCTGCCGCGGCATCTTCATTACTCGTCACGGCAAAAAAATGCTCGGACACATCTTCGCGCCCTAAACGCTCTCGCAACCACTGGCGTGCACTGATCGCATTCGTAATCGTCTCCTGTGTCCCAAAGGATTTAGAGGTGACGATAAACAGGGTATTTTCCGCTGGCGCAAGCTTAAGCGCCTCACTCAGATGTGTGCCGTCCATATTAGACACAAAACTAACCTGCAGGCCCTCCTGGTGAAAAGCTTTTAAGCCATGATAGGCCATACTCGCTCCAAGATCGGATCCGCCGATCCCGATATTCACAATATGCGCAAACCGCTTTTCTGCGTATAGCTGCGTGCAAAAATCATACATGCGCTGCAACGCGCCTGCCGCCTCAGGGGGAGGGGTTTCATTGCGCAAATCCATGTGCCGCACAGCGCGACCCTCAGTCATATTAATCGCATCACCATGCATCATCTTTGCACGCCAGCCCTCAAAATCGCAGGCTTTGGCAAGATCAATGAGCAAATCAAGTGTTTCACGCGTCATTAAATTTTTGGAGTAATCAAAAAGCAATCCGTCATGACGAAGATGAAAATCTTCAAAACGCTGCGCATCATCCTTGAACACATCATAAAGATGATGCCTTGAGAGACGCCGCGCATGTTTAACCAATTTTTTCCACGCAGGTAAATCAGAACGCAATGGTGTTTTATCGCGGGTCATCGTCATTCAACATTCGGCAATTTATCCAACATAATGGCACCCTCAATCCCCTCAGGCTTGCCAACCAGGATTGTCGTAAAGCTGGATGCATCGAGCAGATTGCGCGCCGCATTTTGAATATCAGCAGCAGTAACAGCATTAATTTTATCCGCCCGCTCATCCAGATAGGTGATCGGCAAATGATCCAGTTGCAAGGACAAAATTATATCCGCAATCGAATCTGTCGACGTCAACTGCAAGGGCAGGGAGCCGATAATATAGGACTTTGCATCCGCAAGCTCTTTATCGCTCACCGGCGCATCAATCATTTTCTGCCACTCATCCTTAATGAGCACTAGCATCTCACCAACCGACTCATTCTTCGTCGATGTCGAAACCTGCATCACATCCACATCATCGTAATCACGGAAATAAGAATATATACCATAGGTCAGCCCTCGTTTTTCTCGGATTTCCTCCATCAAACGCGATCCAAAGCCGGATTCGCCCAGAATGAAATTCATAATTTGCGCCGGATAATATCCCTCATCCGCCCGCCCGATTCCGTTTTGCGCAATCTCGATCACTGTTTGGGGAATATCTTGCGTGTACACGTAGGACTTACCGGCATTTTGCAAATCATAAGCGGCATCCTGCACTTTTATACCCTCAGGCAAGCCGCCAAAAACTCTATCCAGCACGAGCCCAAGCTCCTCAGCCGTGATATCACCGGACGCGGCAACAATCAGGTTTTCTTTGCCCAGATATTTTAAAAACCCCCGCAAATCCCCTTCCTTAATAGCATCGAGCGAACTCAGCGTTCCCCCGCTATTGAGCGCATAAGGATGACCCTCAAACAAACGGTCATTTTGCAGACGCGCTGCAATCCACTGCGGATCAGAGCGCGAGGCGTTAATTCGGCTTTTGTTGGCCGCGCGCATCCGCTCAATCGCCTCTTGCTCAAAGCGCGGCGCCATCAGCGCGAGCTCCAAAAGCTCAAAGGCGCGGTCTTTATGCAACGTCAGGGTTTTAACCTGCCCGGTGAAATGATCGCGGCTTGCCCCAAAACTCAAGCTAATCGAATCATCACTCAGCGCCTTTTGAAAACCCTGCGCATCCAAATCTCCCGCACCCTCATCCAATGTATTGGAAAGCATCCGCGCAAGACCCTGCTTATCATCCGGATCATTTTTTGAGCCCGCCCCGCGAAACGCAAATTTTATCGCAATCACCGGAACTGAATGATCCTCGACCAGCCATGCGGAAATCCCGCTCGGGCTTTTAACATCTTGTATGTCCAGATATTTTTTCTGCACATCACGCGCGGACACGTCAGATGCAAAAACCAGAACACAGCAAAAAAAGACAGCGAATATGCGCATTATTTATCTCCCCCATCAATAGGCTCTGCGGGCAACAAAATCCCTGTAACAGGCGGCGTAGAGGAGGGCGAATCCGGATTCAAATACCGCGCCGCCACATCTTGAATCTGCTCCTTTGTAACAGTCGCAATCAATCGCGGCCAGTTTTCAATATCATCCAGAGAGGAACCAGTCACAAGAGTATAGCCGATAATAAATGCCGGGCCGCTGACACTGTCACGGGCATAAATAGCTTCAGCCTGCATTTTCTTAATCGCTTGTGCAAGCTCTGATTCACTGACCCCGTCTTTAATCAGTCGGCGTAATTCTTCATCAATATTTGCTTCGACGAGATCAAGCTGATCCGGCTTGGAAGGGGTCGCAGAAAGCGTCACTGTCCCATCATCCCACGCGCTAGAGGAATAAGACAACCAAACCCCTGTTGCAATTTTCTGCTCCGCGACCAAAGATTTATATAGCCGCGCAGTTTGTCCATCACTCATGATATTCTCCAAGACCTGCAACGCCAGAGAATCGGCCGCATTTTGCCTGTAGCTCGGCACACGGTATTTGCGCAGGAAGACCGGCTCATTCACTCGCTCATGCCGAAGTGTTACGCGTGTTGCGGCAATAAAAGGCGGGGATTGCGTGCGCACACGCTCCTGAATAGCTGGAACTTTTTCAACCAAACCATAAGTCTTCTTGGCCAGCGCCAGAACCTCCTCACCGCTCACCGCGCCAGAGACAATTAAAATCGCATTATTAGGCGCGTAAAACTGGTCATAAAATTCCTTCGCATCCGCCCAACTCAGCCCCGCAATTTCATGCCGCCAGCCTATGACAGGAATACCATAGGGATGGTTAGGAAATAAGGCATCATTCATTTGCTCGGCCATCAGTGCGCTGGGGTCATTATCCGTACGTTGCGATCGCTCTTCTAAAATAACCAGACTTTCAGACGCGAATTCCGCCGACGGCACATCAATCCCCCGCATCCGCCCGGCCTCCATGCGCATCACGGTCTCAAGCTGATCGGCAGCAATAGACTGAAAATACGCCGTATAATCCTGCGAGGTAAACGCATTATCCTCCCCGCCTAGAGAACGCACAATCCGGGAAAATTCACCCGGCGCCAAAGTGGCAAGCTTGGCATCGCTCTGTCCTTTAAACATCAAATGCTCAAGAAAATGCGCGATTCCAGATTTCCCCCGCGGCTCATCCGCGGCGCCCACGCGGTACCAGACCATATGCGTAACAACCGGCGCGCGGTCATTTTCCACGACCACCACCTGTAAGCCATTATCCAGCATATAGGATTTCGCATTAAAAACCTTATCCTGCGCGAAGGCAGGAGTAAGTATACAAAAACCTATAAGCAGGAATATTATCACGCGCAACATACTGTAAACCCTTTATCTATTCTTCTATTGAAGGGGTTTCACCCTCAGTGACAGTTTTTCCCGCCTCTTTATTCGCTTTCAGCCGCTCCAGCTCTTTCTTGGCGTCAACAACTGTGGCGGATGGCTGGCCCTTAGAGCCTAAATTAAGAATTTTTTTCGCAGCTGGAACATTGCGGTATTCAAGCTCTTTAGTCTCATTATTCACCGCCGCGCGAATATTAGGCAAGCGCGAATCTGCACCGGCTTTATCTAGCAATACGGCTTCTGCGCTGCTTGCTTGCGTACCTTTTTGCGGCACATTGCCAAACACAGCTTGCTGCGCCTGATCTATCGTTGATTGCTCCTGCGGGCGTGGCTGGCCGGGAACCGGCTGAGGCAATTGCAAATGCGGCGGGATTTCAAGCGGCGCACGCGTCAAAACAGCAAACTCATCCGGTGAGCTTTTCTCAAGCCCAAGCGAGTTCTTAACATTCGCACAGCCATTAAGGGCAAACACAAAAGCGCAAAAAAGAATAAGAGTATTTTTATTCATTAAAGTTCAAATCTCATTATGTTCAAGTTTCTTACGATAACCCTGTTTGGCCATGATTTCAAAGACTATCGAAACAAATATCAGGACGCAAATACCAAACACAACTGACATATCGGCAACATTGAACGCAGGCCAATGCCGTCCGTAAAGATGAAAATCCAGAAAATCAATCACCGCGCCAAACCGCGCGCGATCAAACACATTTCCTAGCGCTCCGCCAATCACAAGCGCATAGCAAAACCCGTGAAAATGCGAGGGCGCAAATACCAGCCAGTACAAAAAGAGTAAGGTTATAACCAAAGACAAAATAATCAGAATAAGCGGCATACTCGCCCCCATATCGCTGAAAAGGCTGAAACTCACCCCCGGGTTCCACGCCATCACAAGATTGAAATAGGATGTGATTTCAATCGATCGGAACGGCAATCGCTCCGAACTCGTTGTAATCCAGGTAAAAAATTCTGCCCCCGGAGCGCCGTATATATCAGGATAAAAAACCTTCTGCGTAATCACCCATTTGCTGATCTGGTCAATCACAATGATAACAAAGGATAAAACAAGCCAAGCAACACGTTTTGAATGTGGACGATCCATGAAAAAACCCTGCGGCTCCATTTTATTATCAGGAACCACAGGGTAGTTATTTATACAGCTTTATCAAGTCTCTTATATCTTTAAACGCGTTGTTTTAACCAACTATCTTACGCTTGAAGATAAATCTGCGCGCCAGCCCATCAACAGACAAGATGCGACCGCCATGCAACATCGGCACCGCCAAAAGCAGCATCCAGAAATAATGCTGCGGATTGTGAACCTCATACTCCGCTGGCACAACGAATTGAATCACCAGTGTCATCACCAGAAGCCCCGCCGCGCCAAAACGCGTAAAAATGCCAAGGGCAAGCATAATAGGCAGCACAAGCTCCCCGATCGTGCCGCCAATCGCCGCCAGTTGCGGATCAACACCGGGGATGGGGTGGTACTCCGTAAAGGCCTCCACAACATCTTCCCACTGCCCGTTCGCATAGCTTTCATATTTCAGGTAACCCGACTTCCAGAATATATTGGCCATATAAAGGCGAATGGCCAGATTGAGAAGCGGCACCAATGTTCTATTCGATAATCTAATCAGTTTTGAATAAAGAGTAAGCATGTAATAATCCTTTGTATTTTGTATTATTTGTTACTTCGCACGCAGGGAAGAAAAAGTTTCAAGCATGATGTGCCGTTGCAAAAAGACATTAAAGTCGAAAGCAGGATAAAGCTCCAGCGTTTTATCCAAAGCTTGAGCAAGCGGTATACCGTCATGTATACACGAGAGCATAAAAAAAGCATCCTCCTCGAGAACAATCAATTTGACCTCAAGGTTCGGGCGGAAAACAAGCAATCGTGTTCGACAGGAAACGCCAAGATCAGGCGCGGCATTGTGCACCTCATCCAGACAAAAATCACGAATCTCCATCAGCGGATAGGCAGAAGACAGCAACGCCGCAGAACTGCGTAGCGATAAAATCACATCCCCTATGCCATGCACACCATGACCCGCCAGCTCGTCCCGCCCAAGCGGAACATCATCATCGGCGTAATAAGCATTATTAATCGCAATCTCCATGGCCGCCACATCGCCAAGATAGGGAAGCGCTGCGCAAGGGCCATATGCGCGTATGAAATCATCAAAACCCGCGCCATAATGATGCATACACCCTGATTGCGGCGGATGCTGAAAGATAAAATCCCGCGCCAACCCTTTCAGGAAATCCGCACCAACAAGTTTCTCCAAAAGAGGAAACCCCGCGCACAGAGATGCGCTGATGCTGCCGATAACATTATTGTGATATATTTTCAGCCGCGCTCTGGCGGAGATATGATCCTGCACAAAAACCGCATGCAGATCCGGCGGAATGCTCTCCAAACCGCTCGCGGGCTGAAGCATAAGCTGCTTGAATTTTTCTTGAACCTCATTCAGCAGCATGAGCATAACGATCAAGAGTAACGCGCTCCATAATACCCCGCGCCGCCTGCGCCTCAGCCAAAAGAACATCCAGCGCCGGCACGTCCTGATCCCACTCAATTAACGTGGGCACGCTTCCAACATGCCCTACTGCATGCGCATATAAATCCCAAACTACATCACACACCATTTGATTATGCGTATCCACCAATATTGAGTGCGCTCCGGCACTTTTTTCAACATGGCCCGCCAGATGCATCTCCATCACAAAATACGGATTGATTTCATTGATATAGGCGACTGGATCAAGCCCGTGATTATGGCTCTGCACATAAATATTATTGATATCGAGCAGCATCGAACATCCGGTTATCTCGCACAAAGCATTCATAAAATCCTGCTCGCGCATATCATTATCTTTAAACGCGATATAGGTTGATGGATTCTCAACCAAAATACGCCGCCCGAAAAATTGCTGCGTCTGGTCAATATTTCTTGCCACGCGTGCCAGAGTTTCTTTTGTGTACGGCAGAGGCAGTAAATCATTTAAATGCGCATTCCCGCTCGCGCTCCACGCAACATGATCAGATACAATAAACGGGTTATAACGATCAATCAGCGCCTTGAACTTGCGCAAATGCGAGGCATCTACATCCGAATCAGAGCCGAGCGATAGCCCGACCCCATGAATGCTGAGCGCGTAATGTTCGCGGATTTGATCGAGGTAATGGCGGTGAACACCGCCACAAAAGTAATTCTCCGGATGGATCTCCAGCCAGCCAAGATCTGGCAGCCTATCAAGCATCTCCTGATAGTGCACCGACCTTAGCCCAACGCCCACCGGATGAGTGAGAGGACCATCCGGTGAGCGAGAGGGTAAAGCCTGTATCTCTTCAAATTTCAAAGCAGGCTGATTCATAAACGCGTTGCCTTATTCTGGTGCTGTGCCTTTTTTGTCCAGATTCGGCTCAAGTGATCCGCCAACAAGTTTTTCGCAAAGACCGGCTGGAACTTTGATCCACTCCGCACCGCTGCCATCAACAGTGGCCTGCGCCGCGCATCCATGAGCCTTATCAGCAGAGCCGCAGCCATTTTGACCGGCTTTAACCACGCCATAGCATTTTTCTTTTGCTTTTTCCTCAGCATGAGAGGCTGTAGACGCAAGACCAAGCGCAGCAACAGCCGCCGCACCGGCAAGAACAGTGTTCAAAGTTTTTTTGGTATTCATAAGTTTTTCCTCATAATAGTTTATAAAAGTTTTGCTCCTGAAAAAATCACAAGCACAATTACTCAAACATTTCGCCGAGGAGCATTACAACGTTACAGACCTGCTGTAAAAAATCAAAATAAAAAAGATTTTTTTATTTTTACAAGGCGCTATAAGAAACCATGCAGTATTTTGAGACATATAAGAACCTGCCCAAGGCGGCGCAAGAAGCAGTCATCGTGATCGGCAATTTCGATGGCGTGCATCGCGGTCATCATGCCTTGATTGATCGCGCCCACAAATTTGCCAAAAAAACTGCAAAGCCGCTTGGCGTTTTAACATTCGAGCCGCACCCCCGCCAGCTTTTTCGCCCAAGCCAGCCCCCGCAGCGCATCACCCCAGCCGCGCTTAAGGCTGAGCGCCTTGAATTGCTCGGCATAGATTTACTCTTCTCACTGCCCTTCAACTGGGACTTCGCCAGCCAGAGCGCAGAAAAATTTGTCTCAGATATTCTCATCGGCGGCCTGAAGGCATCTCATATTTTTGTAGGGGCTGATTTTAAATTCGGCCAGCTGCGCACTGGCTCACCCCAAACCATCATCGATGCAGGTCTGTCCGTCACCGCCATAGAAAAAGTGCAAAGCGAATCTGGCGCAGCATTCTCCTCAAGCACCGTGCGTCAATATCTGCGCCACGGCGAAATCGACAAAGCCAACAAAATATTGGGATGGGATTGGGAAATTCGCGGAGAAATCGTAAAGGGCGATCAGCGCGGGCGCGCCCTTGGGTACCCCACCGCGAATATGGCGCTGGGCGATACCGTGCACCCCTCATACGGAATATACGCCTGCCTTGCCCGCATCAAGGGAGAAGAGGAGTGGCATAAAGCCGCAGCAAATATAGGCATCCGCCCGATGTTCGAAGTCGAAACTGCGCAGGTCGAGACCTTCATCTTTGACTTTGATCGCGAAATATACGGGGAAACATTATGCGTGCGTCCGGTAAAATACTTGCGCGGCGAAGCAAAATTCGACAGCCTCGAGGCACTGATCACGCAAATGGATAAGGATTGCGAACAGGCCAAAGATATTTTGCAAGGACAACAATGACCGCTTTCTTTACTCTGTTCGTAAATCTCCTCCCGCTCTATGCTCTCATCGCGCTGGGCTATTTCTGCACAAAGAAAATGCGCGTGGAGCGTGACACACTCGCCACGCTTGGCATCTACATCTTCATGCCGCCCGTAACATTTGGCTACGTGGCCAATCTCGATTTCAAACCCGAATACATTATTCTTCCCGTTTTTTTCTTCGCTATCAGCGTCATTATCGGCCTTGGCTTTTTTGCACTGGGCAAAAAAGTCTATCAGGACAAGCAGGCAAACCTGATGGCGATGTGCGCATCAATGGGCAATACAGGCTATTTCGGTATCCCCCTTGTGATGCTGTTTTTCAGCGAGGAAACCATCGCCATCTATATATTCATGATGCTGGGCGGCACAGTTTTTGAATCAACGGTAGGATATTACATCGCCGCCCGCAGCTCCTTCACGGTGCGCCAAAGTTTTATCAAGCTTGCAAGATTTCCCGGCATATACGCCATGATAGCGGGCTTTGCCTGGAATTTCTCAGGCGCCGATTTCCCTGATCTGCTGATATCCTATTGGACACATTTCAAAGGCGCTTATGTAATTATCGGCATGATGATTATAGGCGCGGCCATGGCAAAAATCGATCATTTCGTCTTTGGCTGGCGCTTTACTGCGCTCACCTTCGCTGGAAAATTCATCGTCTTCCCCGCCCTGACATTTGCCTATATCTGGCTCGACCAAACCTTTTTTCATATGCTCAGTGCCGAGCTTTATAATGTCATGATGATGATGGCCATCGTCCCCCCTGCCGCCAACATCGCCGCTTTCGCCGCGCAAATGAACATGGAGCCGGAAAAAGCTGCCACCACCATTTTAATCGGTACAATCTTCGCACTGGTCTATATTCCGGCCATGATTTGGCTAATCGGGCTTTAAAAACCCTTGATATTGAAGACCATTCTAGCCATAGTGCGAAAATAATGAGCAACAAAACCGAAAAACCAGATTACCGCGACACCGTTTTCCTTCCGAAGACAGATTTCCCCATGCGCGCAGGACTCGCGCAAAAAGAGCCGGAAATCATCGCCCGTTGGAACAAGATCGACCTCTACGAGGCTTTGCGCACAAAAGGGCAGGGCAAAGAGAAATTCATCCTCCATGACGGCCCGCCTTACGCCAACGGCAACATTCATATGGGCCATGCGGTCAATAAAATCCTGAAGGACGTGGTTGTAAAATCCCAAACCATGCTCGGCAAGGACGCACCCTACGTGCCCGGCTGGGACTGCCATGGCCTGCCGATCGAATGGAAGATCGAAGAAAAATACAGAAGCGCCGGAAAAGACAAGGACGAGGTAAACATCCTTGAATTCCGCGAAGAATGCCGCAGCTTTGCCGCTGAGTGGATCAATATCCAAAGCCAGCAATTCCAAAGGCTCGGCGTTTCTGGTGATTGGAAAAACCCATACCGCACCATGACCAACCGCGCTGAAGGGCTCATCGCCCGCGAAATCCACAAATTTGCCTTAAATGGCGGCCTGTATAAGGGCGCAAAACCGGTAATGTGGTCAGTGGTCGAAAAAACAGCCCTCGCCGAGGCCGAAGTCGAATATAAGGAACATAAATCCATAACCATCTGGGTGAAGTTCCACATTATCTCTTCCCCCATCAAGGAACTTGAAGAGCTTGCTGATATCGTCATCTGGACAACAACCCCGTGGACAATCCCCTCCAATCGCGCAATCGCATGTGGCGAAGATATAGAATATGGTCTTTACAGAATATATAACAGCGAAGTGGACAGCCACGTTGACCTGCGAGCGCAAGCCAACGATTCAATAGTCGTTGCTTTGGATTTAGCAGAAAGCGTCAAAAAAGAGGCAAAGATCACAGAGTGGAAATTGGTGAAATCCTTTAAAGGCAGTGAATTGGAAGGAACAAAATGTGCCCACCCATTAAGGGGGCAGGGATATGATTTCACAGTTCCTGTTTTAATGGGCGATTTCGTAACAGCCGATGCCGGAACAGGCTTTGTCCACATCGCCCCTGGCCACGGCGAGGATGACTTTAACCTCGGTCGCGCGCACGGCATCGAAATCACAGACAACGTAACAGACGACGGCAAGTTCCGCCCGCATGTTCCCCTGTTCGCAGGCGAGGAAATCTACACGCAAAAAGGCGAGCTCGGCGGGGGAAATTTCTCCGTTCTGCGGGAATTAAAGGAAGCAGGCGCGCTGCTCGCCAAAGGCTCCCTCAAGCACGATTACCCGCATAGCTGGCGCTCCAAGGCGCCGCTGATTTTCCGCACCACCCCGCAATGGTTCATCGCGATGGATGGCGAGGGGAAAATCCGCCAAAAAGCTTTAGAGCAAATCGCCAAAACCAAATGGCACCCGGCCAAGGGGCAGGCGCGCATCAACGCGATGATCGAAAACCGCCCCGATTGGTGTATCAGCCGCCAGCGCGCCTGGGGCGTGCCTATTGCCCTGTTCCTGCATAAGGAAACCGGCGAAATGCTGCGCGATGAAGCAGTATTCACCCGCATCACCGACATCTTTGAACAAGAGGGCGCCGATGCGTGGTGGAGCAGGGACGCGCAGGATTTCCTCGGTAACGAGTATAAATCAGACGATTACACCCAGGTGTTCGATATCGTCGATGTCTGGTTCGAGAGCGGCTCAACCCACGCATTCGTCGTCGAAGATACGCAAACATGGCCGTGCTTCAAGGGCGTAGAGCAAATCGACCTCTACCTCGAAGGCTCAGACCAGCACCGTGGCTGGTTCCATTCCTCGCTCCTCGAAAGCACGGGAACACGCGCCCGCGCGCCCTTTAAAAACGTACTCACCCACGGTTTTGTTCTGGATGAGAAGGGCTACAAAATGTCCAAATCACTGGGCAATGTCGTCGACCCGCTCAAGATGATGGAGACGTACGGCGCAGATATCATCCGCCTGTGGGTCATGCTCTCCGATTATAACGAAGACATCCGCATCGGCAAGGATACGCTGAAAAACACCAGCGACCTCTATCGCCGTCTACGCAATACGCTACGTTTCCTGTTAGGTGCGCTGGAGGGGTATACTAACGAAGAAGCTGTGCCTCTGGATAAAAAAATCCCCGAGCTCGAGCAATATATGCTGCACCTGCTGGCCGAAATGGATGATTTCGTGCGCACATCAATTGAGAATTATGAATTCGGCAAACTCGCGAAGGCGCTCCATGATTTCTGCAATCAGGAGCTCTCGGCTTTTTACTTCGATATCCGCAAGGATTGCCTCTATTGCGACGCACCGGATGACATGAAACGCCGCGCGTGCCGCACGGTCATGGCCGAAATTTTCAGCCACCTCAGCGCATGGCTCGCCCCGATCCTGTCCTTCACCACAGAAGAAGCCTGGCAGCACCGCCCTGAAAATGTGTTTGAAGATGCGCCTAGCATTCATTTGCGCGATTTTCCAGAGGTTCCCGCCAATTGGAAAAACGAAGCGCTCGCCGCAAAATGGGAAGAGATCATCACCGCCCGTAAACTGGTCATGGCCGCTATCGAGCCGATGCGCACAACCAAGGAGCTCGGCTCTTCTCTTGAGGCTCACGCAGCGCTCAGCACCACATCAGATGCTGTGTTAAAAACAGCAGATCAAATGGCCGATATCTGCATTACCTCCGCCGCGCAGGTGACATCCGGCCAGCAGGGCGTCAAAATCACCAAAGCTTCGGGCGAAAAATGCGAACGCTGCTGGAAGGTTTTACCCGAAGTCAGCGCCAAAACCGGGCATTTGTGCAACCGCTGTGCGGGTGTTATCGGAAAAAGACGCAGCCACAAAGCCGCTTAACTTGCCATATTGACAGTAATCATGCTAAAGTTTTATGTTTTATTTGCATTAAATATGAAAATATTTTACAGAATATAATTTTTATAAAGTATACAGGGCAATAATAATATGAGTAAGGGTGAAAAGCAGCCTCCAAGGGTCGTAGACGAAGCAGAAAAACCATTTGTCCCGCTTTTCGATGAGCTCGAAAGAATGGCTGACATCGCTAGAGAAAAAGCTGATGCATTAAGTCTAGTAGCTGAAATATTTGGAGATATTAAGACACGCCCAAGTCTCACAGCGTTGGATTTATTTAAATTGGAAAAAGCAATTGCTATGCTAAGAGGCACCCGCGGGGCGGTTATGGAAATCAGAGTAATCGGTGAAGAACTTCCAGAAATAGTAAGGAAAATAAAGAGAGGAGAGCCTGACCTTGTAGCGAGGTTTTCTGGATCAAAAAATCCTGAAGGATCGGCTCGCAAAGATTTAGATGGCGCACTTGCATCAGATAGGGAAAGAATAAAACGAGCTGCTGAAGAAGCAGCTATAGTAGCAGAGCACACGAGAGTTATGAGAGCGCTTGCAGAAGAAAGAGAAGGCAATAAAGATGCAATTAGAAGACAGAATCTAGCCTCTTTGGCAGAGTCGCTCTCTACATCCATGCAGCAGTTTAGAAGTAGATTTTATACTGCTGGTTTAAGTGACATTTTTACTTTTAACCGGCCATCGATAACTCTTTTTAGAATGAATGACGAAAAAACCGCGCGGCATATACCCGTGCTTGAAATAAATTTAGGGTCTTATTACGACCCATATAGCAATCATGAGGTTTCGCCACATAGAATATTAGTCAGATTTAGACAATCTGAAGCTAAATATGAAATCGAGCCACAATTTTTAGAAACTGAGGTACTAACGATTGACGAAGCTTCAGTAAGAAAGCCAAATAAAACCTGGAAAAGTGAACGTCTTGGCTTAAGGACGGTTAATAGCGAAGATGAAGCATACAGCTATATTATTGAAAAAATGAAACAAGCACTAAAAGCTCATAAGGAGCACCACGCAAAGTCTAGAATCGCCACTAAAGCAGGCGTTGCCGTAACCGCAGTGACCGCAGCTGTTTTATACGCTCATGCTTCTGGCTGGGTTGATAAAGCGTCTGAAAATCTCAATGGTGCCAGAGATGATGTATCAGGCGCAGCACAAGATGTCTTTGAATTCTTCGAGAGCATAATGCCTGAAAACATCACATTCGGAGGCAGATTCGGCAGTGAAAGCATTACTGAAGCGCCGCCGGAACCCGAAGAACCGAATGATGATTTGATCCTATATTAAATGAATCAATAACGGCCTTAAAAGACCGCATAAAAAAAACCATTTGTTTTTGCCCCGTGTATCTCCCACACTAAGACCATGATAGAAAAACAAAAATCGTCATTTCTGGCCGGATACGCAGCAATAGCGATCGTGAGCTTTCTTATCCTGATAAAAGCCTATGCATACTTCGCCAGCGGCTCGCTCAGCATCCTGTCCTCGCTTACCGACTCTGTACTTGATTCCACCGTGTCCCTCATGGTTCTGGCAAGTATGTCTTATGCCCATAAACCCGCCGATGAAGAGCACCGCTGGGGCCACGGCAAGATGGAGGCGGTCTCCGCACTCTTCCAATCCGCAATCATTGCGGGCGGCGCTGTATTTCTCCTCTTCGAGGCAGCCCTGCACCTCGCCCAACCTGTTGCAATCATGCACCATAAAACCGGCATGATCGTGATGGGCATCTCCATTGCCTTATCCATCATCCTCGTCAGTATCCAGCGTTACTCCCTAAGGCAGAATGAATCCCTAGCTATCGAGGCCGACAGCACCCATTACAGCACAGACATCCTGATAAATCTTGGTGCACTGGCTGTGATAACCCTGAGCGCGCGCGGCATAGCGCCCATGTGGCTTGACCCTCTATTTGCGATTTTGGTCGCGGGCTCTATGTTTTTACTCATGCGCACTATTGTCCGTAAATCACTGAACATCTTGCTCGATCGCGAATTGCCCCAAGCCGAGCGCGAAAAGCTGATCGCAATCATCGAATCGCACGAGCGTGTTATAAACTGGCATGATCTGCGTAGCCACAAACATGGGCATTATTTTGTCATATCATTTGATATCGAAGTCGATCCCGACCTGAGCTTATGGATGGCGCACGGCATTACCAAGGATCTGGAAGAGAAAATTTTAGATCTCTATCCAGACTCTGAAATTCTCATCCACGTTGATCCCGAAGGCTACACGGAAGATTCCCGCCATAAGGTCAAAGGCGTACATATCTGAGAGAAATTACTCCGCCGCCGCAACAACCGTGGTTGTGGGCTCTTCCGGCGCTGTGTGAAGCCACCACGCTTCACGGTTAATCGAGAATATAGGTCTGTAATGATTGATCTCGGTAGTTTTGAGAACATCTTTAATCTGATTATCCAAGACCAACGGGCCTTTTTCGCTATACGCAATCAAAATTGCATGGGGGATATTTTTCTGCTCATCTTGCACAATTGCAATCCTTAGGCGGCTCTCCGGAACCCCGAGCGCCCGCAGAGCCATATATTTCGCAATCGCAAAATCTTCGCAATCCCCCCCACGGGCCAAAAATTCAACTGGCGTCGCCCAATAATCGGATTTGCCCCAATTTTCATTATCAACAATATATTTCTTCTTATTCATCAGATGATTAACATCCTGCGCCATATCAAAAATGGAGTCGGACTGATAAAAGCTCAGCTCGCGCTTCAGCTCATCCATAACACGTTGTCCGGCTTTGCTGTGAAGGGCGGTATCAAACCGGTCAAACATATCCGACCATTTCGTAAATGCAGTTAAATTATCCGAACGGCGCTCTTCTGCGCCAAACAGCGCAGGGTAATAACCCGGCTTAGCAAAGCGCACCCCCTCTGACGAAACCGCAAACATCGGTGATAAATCTTTGATCTTGCCAGCGAAAGAGCGCTTACCTCCAAATCCCAGTGTCACAAATGAAATCATAATCGCCGCGCAAACCCGTAACGCAAACTGACACGCTAGAATACTGACAATATCAATTGAGCGCACATACCGCGCCTCTATGCAGATCTGCCCAAGGGGTTTTTGCGTGGTTTTTTGAACTTTCAGGGCGGATTTCAGCTGCTCCGGGCTCATCAAACCCTTTAGAACCAGCAACTCACCCAGCTTATTACGACTAAGAAAGGTCTTAATGACACTAAAAATGCCAGAATGACAGGCATTTACATGATTTTTTGACGCATTGACGTGGCTATAACTCAAACATGCCCCCGAATTTCATATAGAATATTTAAAAATCCCTTTATCAATTAAACACGAGAAAGATTGACGAATTCCTAACAAAAGCCCATAAAAGGGGTGTTTCTTAACGAATTGTGGAACAAAGCCTGATGCAAGCCCAAAGCCTGAAAGATATTAACACTGTCAAAGCCATGAAAAATCTACCCGTGCTGGTAATCGGCGATATCATGCTTGACCGTTTCGTATATGGCAGTGTAGAGCGTATCTCCCCCGAAAGTCCCGTTCCCGTCCTGTCCATATCCCGTGAAAACAAAATGCTCGGCGGGGCAGGTAACACATTGATAAATTTGGTGCATTTGAAATGTGATGCCAGAATAATATCGGTTATCGGCGATGATGAAAACGGCCAATGCCTTGAGGGAATCATCAAACAACACAACATGCAGGCAGAGGGGCTAATCCGGCTCAAAGACCGCCCCACCATCGTAAAAACCAGGTTTCTTGCGGGTCACCAGCAACTTCTGCGTACAGATTTCGAGCGCATAGAGATCATGCCGGAGGCAATTCAGGACCAAATTCTTCAAAAAGCGGAAAAATTGATGCAAGGCGTCAAGGCACTGATACTCTCAGATTACGGCAAGGGTATGCTAACCCCTGCACTTCTGGAAAAACTCATTAAACAGGCCAAGGCAAAAAATATTCCTGTTCTGGTCGATCCCAAAGGCTCGGATTACGCAATATACCGCGGTGCAGATGTCGTTACCCCCAATAAAAAAGAACTCTCACAGGCCACTGGCGGCATGGCGGTAAAAACCGATAAAGAGATCATCTCCGCCGCGCAGCACCTCCTCAAGCAAAGTGGAATTGGCGCTGTTGTTGCTACCCGCTCCAAGGAGGGCATAAGCGTCATCCAAGGGCAGGGTGAAGAAGACATTACCCACATCGCCAGTGCCACTGAAATCGAGGTATTCGATGTATCCGGCGCAGGCGATACCGTTATTGCAACGGTTGCTGCTGCTCTGGCCACAGGCGCAACCCTTGTTGAGGCGGCATCTTTGGCTAATGTGGCGGGCAGTATCGTCGTCTCAAAAGTCGGAACAGCGCCCATCCGCGCCGAAGAACTGCTCGAATGCCTTAAAAAACATGATCCTGCCGGCGATGTTATTTCTGGGAAAGGCGCGCGCGAAGCTGCCTCAAGAGACCGCACCCGCCAAGCTCCCGTCCATGATTGGGATAAAGCCCGCGAAGAAATCCAGCGCTGGAAAGCTCGCGGCCTGAGCGTGGGGTTCACAAATGGCTGTTTTGATATCCTCCATTTCGGGCATGTGAATTACCTCAACGAGGCGCGCGCCCGGTGCGATCGCCTGATCGTGGGGTTAAACACCGATTCATCAGTAAAAATCCTCAAAGGCGCCGACCGACCCGTCCATAACGAAGAATCACGCGCATCAGTCTTGGCCGCGCTGGGAGCCGTGGATATGGTTGTCCTCTTCGGCGCCGAGCAATCTGGTGATGATAACACCGCATGCGCCCTGTTGGAGTGCTTACAGCCCGATATCTATTTCAAAGGCGGCGACTACACGCCGGAACAAATCCCTGAAGCCCCAACAGTTAGAAAATATGGCGGAAAAATTGATGTTATGCCCGTCTATGAAGGCCATAGCACCACAGGCTCAATTGCTAAAATGCGGGATCCAAAAGTCGCCTGAAAAATAATCCACATCAAAAAAACAACAATTCAGGAAAGGATTGACAACGACCCTATAATTGATAATGATTATCATTAACAATTACCTGCAAAGGAACCTGTCATGCTCTCCGATCTCCTTACCCTTGAAACGCTCTTTGACCGTAAAGAAGCCGCCCTTTACCTCGATGATCTTATCAAACATTACCATTTGCACGATGTCTTCGACGCCCTCAACCAGGGGCACATTATCACCAAAACAATATATATGGGACAAAATCAAGGACGCTGCCTATGTTGGCTCTCTGATTCTGGGCGGTGTATAGCTGCGCATTAATGCTGTACCTGCCGCATAAGAATTGATAACCTAAAGACGTGTTGTTTTTCTATAGGATCGTACTATGCGCATTTTCCAGACTTTATTTTTGTTCTCCGCCTTAACCCTTGCACTCAGCGCCTGTGATGGTAAGCCTCAACCCATAGGAAGAGGATATAGCTCCTTTAAGGAAGTCTATAAATCCGCCCCCGGCGAAAAAGCAAAAGACGTGGGCTATGAATATAGCGCAGAAAAAAATATTACCGTTATCAAGGACATGCGCTTTGCTGCAAATGATCTTGCCGACCAGCTTGATCAGAAACTCTCCTTTGATGTCGATGAACTCTACCTTGCCCCGCCCGCAAATAATGCATTTTACAAAAGCTTGGATCACCTTTTGCGTCTGGCCCTAACGCAGCGCGGTTATCTCTTAAGCGATAACGCAGAAGGCAAAACAAAAATTGATCTTGTGGTGAAGAAGGATATTCCCGAATGCTATCGTGGCGATACAAATCCTGAGAACCCATATCAGACTGTATTTATCATGCTGGCAATGGATGCTGTTCCTGGTCAGCCAGAAAATATGGATGTGGTTAGCGGCTTTTATGAGGTTCCTCTCTATGGATTTGAGGAACAAAACGCCCTTAGCGCCGTGGTCCCAGCATGCCCAATCGAACAAGTCGATGAAATTGTCATTGAATCACTAGATGAAATCACAACACCTTAGGACGTTGCTGTAACAAGATTGCACTGAATGACTACTTACCGCATTTTGCTTCTTATGTGTATGTTCGTGCCTCTGCTCTCCGCGTGCGGGGAATATATGGGGTTTAAAGTTGGCGTTGCGGGGCTTGCCGCCACGTCACATGGCGTATTCTCAAACCCGAATGTCAATCTAAAGGAAAAAAGCTTCGCCGCCGCGGATTTCCTGACAATGGATCTAAAGCAATCGCCTGTGCGCCGTCAGGTTCTCTCAACTCAAAATGACTATGTTCTCCTCATGAAGCCACTTGTTGAGGTGGATAATGAACAAATCACGTCCCCTTTTGGCCATGCCGTTCCAGAAGCCATGGGCCTTCGCTTCGCAGAACTGGGCTACAGAACATATTTGAATGAAGTCGCGCCTGAGGGAAACAAGAATCTCTACCCCAAGCCTCCAGCCAACATAAAGCCAAACCTCATCGTGACAGGGGCTTATAAAGTTAACCCCAAAACCGTAGACGTCAAATTAAGAATTTTTAGTGCAGATAGCGGCCAAATCGTGACATATTTTGACTACACAATGCCCCTATCACGCGAGATTAGAAATCTGGCCAAAACACAAACCCGCATCTATCGTATCTCATCAGATAATTAGCGCGCCATAAGTACAAAATAATAATGTAGGGTATCGCTGCCCGTACACCTCACGCACCCCTGAACAGCAGGTTTAATTGAAAACGTTGTCTCCTCAGTCGTATTCGGTGAAGAATCAAATTGAGTTGTATCATCAAACCGCGCCGATGCACCGCTGTTAATACATGTAGATGAATCCTCAGGTTGGCCGTCAAAGCCAATAGAACGGTTCATCGCCGTACAAAATTCCGCACTTACATTTGGTAAGACAGCGACCAACTCCGCCTCATCAGAGCCAACGTCAGGCAAGGCCGTATTGCCGTAAAACTCCCACGCGCTTCCATCGTTAATTCCGGCCGGAGCAGGGCGGTAACGAGCAGCACCCCCCTCTCTTGCAAAGAGCTGGTCGGACTTATCAGAATCCGAATCCAAATCCCCGTAATCAGAATCTGCGTCCGGATGAGCAAATCTGAGGTCAACCTCACTCAAATTATTTTGCATGATATAATGTACCCCGCGTTCAAGCTCAGAGCCATAACGCTGTACCTCCGATACCCTCAAAAGCAGCGTCTCTTTATCAATATTGCCATTTTGTCCGCCAGACCCTTGAAGCGCCGCTGTGAGCGCTGCAATGAGGGCAATAGCAAGAAGAATGATAATGAGAATATTACCGTTTTCATCGAAACGATCGTGACTTAAATCACGCCTAATCATTTTATTTATTTAAAATATTGGTTGGTGCAACAGGAATGCAGTCATCAAGAGCTTTACATGCCGTATAAGCCGCCTGCTTGGAATAGCCATGAAGACGGCCCCGGAAAATCCAGCCTTCACGTGTATGCATAGGCGCAACCGCGCTTGTGCCATAGCGCAAAGCCTCCGGCAAAAGAGAAATGCTTTGTAATATTGCGCTCTCAGTACGTGATCGTGATGTAAAAGCACCAATCTGTACGGCCCACTCACCGCGCCCGGAGTCAAAAACCGCCGGTTCAGCAGTAGCAACAACACCCTCACTTGTCCATACGGAAGCAGGGATTTCCTCATTCATATGCGCAGAAACCGCAATAAGACCCGTCTCAATACGCTTGCGTACGGCGATATCATAATCACCCTCACCAATCAAACGATTAAACATTGAGCGGCCATCACCATCCGCGAGCATATCCCATCGCGAACCATAAAACACATCCGGCGCAATATCGGGCGTACCCGCCTGGCTCTCAATTTCAGGCATTAAATCTGCACTTGCAACCTCAATGACTTCAGTGCCAGGCTTTTTCTGCGGCACAGGAATACTTGCTTGTGCAATCATGGTTGCATTGATCTTATTGAAAGACTCATCCAAAAGACGGGCCATTTGCTTGTTTCTTGAATTTCCGTTGCGACCGCCAAAAACAACACCAATCAGGCGGCGGTTATTGCGCACAGCAGACGAAACCAGATTAAAGCCTGAGGCATAAATATAGCCCGTTTTAAACCCGTCCATACCCTCATAGCTTTGCATCAGGCGGTTATGCGTCTTATAGACCTTGCCATGGTAGGTAAAACTTTGCATTGAAAAATAGTGATAATATTTGCTGTAATCACTCAAAATTACACGGGCAAGTCTTGCCATATCACGCGCTGAAGACACCTGGCGAGGGTGATGAAGGCCGGAAGCATTCATAAAGCGTGTACGGGTCATACCAATATTTTGCGCCTTGTTCGTCATCATATTTGCAAAATTAGCCTCGGTTTTGCCAAGCTTTTCAGCCAAAGCAACGGCAACATCGTTTGCTGATTTTGTGACCAACGCGAAGATAGCATCCTCAACTTTTATTGTAGAACCGACGGGCAAATCAAGCTTACTGGGAACCATCCCCGCCGCGTGTTTTGAAATCACAACCCGGTCATCCAGATCAAGCTTACCGCGCTCAAGTGCCTCAAACACCATCAATAAAGTCATCATTTTGGTCAAAGACGCCGGGTGCAGAGCTTTGTTTTCGTTCTCCCGGTGAAGAATCAGGCCCGTATCGGCGTCCATAACAAAAGCGGCATACTTATTCTTGTAAACATTATTGTTAGCCCGAACATCACCCGCAACAAAAACAGTGCTTAAGGCAATGCAAAAGCATAAAAAAACAGACAGTCTGCGGTAAGAGTAATAAGATCTAGTCATTGTCCCGAATTACGTAAATAAATCCCTCAAAATAACAAAAGTGCGAAATCTCGCACCCATTCCAACGCACTATATATGAAGCGCTTCTGTTTGTCCAACATTGCATTCAAACTAAAAAAGAATGCGATTGTGCGCCGCACAAAAAAGTACTTGACTTCATCATATCAGACAGATATTAATATTCTCGAAACATACTTAAGGTTTCAAAATACACATTGAGGAGATAAAAATGAGCAAGGCACAATCACAAACACAATTCGATAAATTCGCTAAAGAAGCAAACGATCTGGGCGCGCAATACACAGACGCGTACACAAAATCAAGCTCAATCCTGATGAAAGGTTGCGAAGAAATCTTCGGCGCTGTTATTTCAATGGCTCAAAAATCAGCAGAAAAGCAGGCTAAATTCGCAAAAGAAGCGATGAGCAGCAAAACAATAAACGAGCTTGCTGAAGTGCAAAGCAAGATCGCACAGGCTAATTTCGATGACTTTGTTGCTGGCGCGACAAAAATCTCTGAACTGAGCACAAAAATCATCACAGACAGCTCAGAGCCAGTGAATGCACAAATCACAAAATCAATCAAAAAAGCGTCCGAATCAGTCGCTGCATAAGATTGATCTCTCCAAAATCCCGAAAGCCCTCACAAAAGTGGGGGCTTTTTTTTAAGATAAAATCAAGACAGTACACAGCCTAATCTGCCCATTTAATGTTCTGCAGGAAACATCTTGAGAAAATAAGCCATATCTCGTATAACAAAACCATGAGCCTTTCATTCAAAACCGCCCAAACGGCAATCATCGCCGCCGGAAAACGGCTCGATGATCTTAACCTTGCTCCTGCTACAAGCGGAAATTACTCGGCGCGCCTTAGCGATGGTTCGATGGCTATCACGGTTTCGGGCGCACACAAGGGCTTCTTAAAACCTCAGGACATCATGCTCGCTAACTCTGAAGGCAACCCCTTAGAGGATAAAACCCCCTCCGCCGAGACATTACTTCATTGTTGCATCTACAGACTTTTTCCAAATATAAACGCCATTTTGCACACCCATTCCGTGGCCTCAACCGTCCTCACCCGCGCCGTTGTGCAGGATGAAATAACCCTAAGCGGCTATGAAATGCTCAAGGCTTATCCCGGTGTAAAAACCCACGATACGGATGTAATCCTGCCGATTTTCTCCAATACACAGGACATAGAAGCCCTCAGCGCGCAGGTTGAAAAACGCCTGAACGGCGCTCCTGCCTTCATCATCGCATCCCATGGTATGTATGGTTGGGGCAAGGATATGGACGAAGCTTTGCGCGTGATCGAGGCCACCGAAATGATGTTAACTTGCGAAATGCACGCCGCTCAGATAAAATCAAAGGAAAGGAGCATAAATGAGCAGATTAACCGTCTATCCGGACACGCAGCCTGAATCCATCACACTGGATACCTCAGATGGCGGAGCAATTACAAAAGCTCTGGAAAAAATTAACGTCCGCTTTGAGCGCTGGCAAACACGTGCGATCCTGCCAAAAGATGCAGATGATGCTGCCGTCATGGACGCTTATGCCGATGATATACAAAGATTAAAAGAGGAAAACGGATATCAGTCCGTGGATATTATCCGCCTCTCATCCGATCATCCGGATAAGGACGCTCTGCGCAACAAATTCCTGAACGAACACACCCACAGCGAAGACGAGGTTCGCTTTTTCGTCGAGGGGGCAGGGATCTTTTATCTGCGCGAGGGCGGGAATGTTTACATGACGCTCTGCGAACGCGGCGATCTCATCAGCGTGCCGACAGGGGTCAAGCACTGGTTCGATATGGGCCCAAACCCGCATTTAACCTGCATTCGCCTATTCACCTCAAAGGAAGGTTGGGTCGCAGAATTCACCGGCGATAAAATCGCAGACAGCTTCCCGAAATTTGAAAACAAGCAAAGGGCCGCATAACCATGAGCCATAAAATCAAAGCCATCGTCACAGACATAGAGGGCACCACAACTGCCCTGTCTTTTGTGACAAAAACGCTTTTCCCCTATGCCGAAGAACATCTTGCCGATTTCGTCTACGACAATGAACGCGAAATCGAAGATATACTTGAGCAAGTCCGCGAAGAAGAAAACAACCCTGACCTCAGCCTGAACGAAGTCATCGAGGTTTTACTGCGCTATATGGACGAAGATAAAAAAATCACGCCGCTCAAAACCCTGCAGGGCTTAATCTGGGAAGACGGCTATAAATCTGGCGAGCTTATCGGCCATATTTATGATGATGCATTTCATGGGCTTAAACGCTGGCGCGAGCAGGGTATAAAGCTCTATGTGTATTCCTCCGGCTCGATAGCCGCGCAAAAGCTGCTCTTCGGCCATACAGAATACGGCGATCTCAACGCCATGTTCTCTGGCTATTATGACACCACCATCGGCGGCAAAAAAGATCCCTCCAGCTATCATAAAATCATCGAAGAAATCGGCCTGCCAGAGGAAAATATCCTCTTTCTCTCGGACAACACAGAGGAAATTACAGCCGCCGATATCGCCGGGATGAATGTGATTATCCTTGATCGTGAAAAATCACTCTTCGATGCAGGTGGATACCCTGTCAGAGCGGATTTTGACGATATCCTGCCCGAAACCGTCAGAGCATAAGCATGAAAATTGACGGCGTGCACTACCGCTCTATTGCCCTGAACGAAGATGGCTGGTCGGTGCGAATCTTCGATCAACGCAAACTCCCCTGGGAGCTGGTGCATGTTACCCTCACCACTGCCGAACAATCCGCGCGCGCCATATCTGAAATGTGGACGCGCGGCGCGCCGCTTCTCTCCGCGGTTGGGGCATACGGACTATGCCTGGCACTACGCGCAGACCCCTCAGACGAATCGCTGCAGCAAAATTACGAGATGCTGCTCGCCACTCGCCCCACGGCTGTAAATTTGCGCTGGGCACTGGATGAAGTGCAAAAAGCCGCCGCATCACAAACGGGGCAGAATCGCATCGCCGCTGCCTATAGGCGCGCAGGAGAAATCTGCGACGAAGACGTTGAAATAAATCGTAAAATCGGCGAAAATGGCCTGCCCTTGCTCCAAAAACTGGCCAAGTCCAGGGGCGGCGAGCCCCTCAATATTCTCACGCACTGTAATGCAGGCTGGCTCGCAACCGTTGATTACGGCACCATCACCGCGCCTATTTACATGGCCCATGATGCAGGCCTGAAAATTCATGTCTGGGTAGATGAAACACGGCCCCGCAATCAGGGCGCTCTTCTCACCGCCTACGAACTCGCGCAGCACGGCGTGCCCCATACGGTCATAGCCGATAATGCCGGCGGCCTGCTCATGCAGCAAGGCAAGGTTGATCTATGTCTGGTCGGCACAGACCGCGTCACGCGCAATGGCGATGTCTGTAATAAAATCGGAACCTACCTCAAGGCGCTGGCCGCCAGAGATAACAATGTGCCTTTCTATATTGCCCTGCCATACCCGACCATCGATTATCGCATGGAAAGCGGAGATATGATCCCCATCGAGGAACGGAGCGGGCGCGAAGTCACACATATCACTGGCCTCAGCGATCAGGGAATCGTTCAGGAAGTGCAGCTCACCCATTCCCCCGCGGCCAATCCCGCCTTCGATATCACCCCCGCAAGACTGGTCAGCGGCTACATCACCGAACGCGGCATCATGACCAAGATCGAGCCCCTCAAAGACGCGGCTTAACCCCCAAATACGAAACTATTTGCTTTTTCGCGCAATATAAGTATAAAATTAGGGAAACAATTTAAGGTGATGAGATATGGCTTTATACGACCCCGCAAGTTTCAATGCAGCTGAACCAGTTCAAGCACAAGATGTGTTTGCAATGCTGGAGCGCGGAATACTGCCACCCGGCATGATGAATGTTCTAGCCTCGAGATTAAGCGATACAGGTAATGAGGCTTATCTTGGAACCGTGATGGAAATCATGCGTGCCAGAGGCGGCGGCGGCGGGGTTATGCACGAGCTCGGCGGTGCTGCAAATCAATGTTTGGCAGCGCGCACCGGAAGCACAACATTCGAAGTCGGTGGACGTGTGAGCAACATTGCTTGTGATCTACTTGCCCCCGAACCGGCAGACGCCGTTGCTTTCCTTCAGGCAAGCATAGACGTAGCGCTGCACGAAATGGGTGCCACAATCGCAAGTATGCCTGAAAACAATGATATCATGGCAACGCTCTTTGGTAGTGATACTGCATCGCCAGATATTGACGCAGCTCAAGCGGAAGCAGCTGTTAAAATTGCAGATGCCGTTGCACAATATGCGGCTACGCAACCCGTTGCACCAGCAGCAACTCGACCCGCAGGCCCACGCATCGCGTAAAGAATAACCCACATTAAGGGGTTCATATTCCTGTTTCATCACAGAAATTAGGGACGTTGCATGCTGAGGAGCTAAACACATCTCGGTTTTTTTACACAACGTGAATAATTAAAAATTTGTAAGTTACATTTTCATCAGAATTGGTGTTAGCTTTACACCATGCAAAATCAAAACATCGCGATTATCGGATCAACGGGCGGCATCGGGGCCGCCTTCGCAAATCATTTGCGCGCCGGCAACACGCTCTATGAATTCTCGCGCTCGACGGGATTGGATTATACCGACGAGAGCACAATTCAATCCGCCGCCGCAACCATAGACGCACCCCTTGATATAATTCTCATCACAACCGGATTTTTGCACGATGAGGCAATCAAGCCGGAAAAAGCCCTGCGCGAGCTCTCAAGAGAGAAATTCGAAAAAAACTTCCTCATTAACACCATCGGCCCTGCGCTGGTCATGAAACATTTCCTGCCCAAACTAACCCGTGAAAACCGCGCTGTATGCGCCGCACTTTCCGCCCGCGTCGGCAGTATCTCGGACAACGCGCTGGGCGGCTGGACGGCCTATCGCGCCGCCAAAGCTGCGTTGAATATGGTAATTAAAAACGCGGCCATCGAAACGGCGCGCACCCGCAAAAACGCCATCATTATCGCCCTTCACCCCGGCACGGTCGATACGGGCCTGTCTAGACCCTTTCAAGGCGGCGTGCCGGATAAAAAGCTGTTCACTGCCGAAAATTCATCCAAAATGATGCTTGAGATTTTGCAGCAAAGAACCCCCGCCGACAGCGGCAAGATTTTCGCCTGGGACGGAGAGGAAATCGCGCCATGACCTATATTGTGTGGTTCCGCCAGGATTTACGCATCACAGACAACCCCGCGCTCCATCGCGCCGCGCAGCAAGGCGATGTTCTGCCCCTTTATATCCTTGATGATGAAAATGCCGGGCCGCATAAAATGGGCGCCGCCAGCCGTGTCTGGCTCCATCACGCCCTGAGTGATTTAAACAAATCCCTAGATGACAACCTCCATTTTTATCACGGCAATGCCAAAGACATAATTTTGGATATTGTCAAAAAATATGATATAAAGGGCGTGTATTGGAACCGCTGCTATGAGCCTTGGCGCATAGAGCGGGATAAAAATATAAAAGAAGCTCTGAGCGATCTTGATGCGCAAAGCTTTAACGCCTCGCTCCTCTGGGAGCCATGGCAGGCCTTAAAGGAAGATGGCACGCCCTATAAGGTCTTCACGCCCTTCTACCGCAAGGGCTGTTTAAGCAATGCCCCACCGCCCCGCGAAGCCCTGCCAAAGCCAAAGCCTTTGAAATTTGCAAACAAACTGAAGGACTGTAAAAAAATTAATGATTTCAATCTCTTACCGTCTATAAATTGGCATGAAAATCTCGTCAAGGACTGGGAGATAAGCGAAAAAGGCGCGCAAGCCCGACTGAACGATTTTATGGATGAAGGCCTGAAAGGTTATAAGGAAGGCCGCAACTTCCCCGCCCAAACGCATGTCTCGCGGCTCTCGCCTTACCTGCATTGGGGTCAGATTTCCCCGCATCAAATCTGGCACGAGGCACAAAGCCGCGGCGATGGCAAAGATATAGATCATTTCCTGAGCGAAATTGGCTGGCGCGAATTCTCGCACTCTCTGCTTTATCACTTCCCGGACTTGCCGCGTAAAAATCTGCAAGGAAAATTCGATAACTTCCCTTGGGCCGATGATTCAAAAAACCTCAAAGCCTGGCAGACGGGGCAAACCGGATACCCCATCGTGGATGCTGGCATGCGCGAGCTATACGAAACAGGCTATATGCATAACCGCGTGCGCATGATTGTCGGCTCCTTTCTGGTTAAAAACCTGCTCCTGCACTGGCATCACGGAGAGAGCTGGTTCTGGGACTGCCTCTTCGATGCGGATCTGGCCAATAACAGCGCGAGCTGGCAGTGGATCGCCGGATGCGGCGCTGATGCGGCCCCGTATTTTCGCATTTTCAACTGCGTAACTCAGGGCGAAAAATTTGATAAACAGGGCGAGTACACACGCAAATATGTGCCTGAGCTAAAAAACATGCCGGATGAATATCTCTTCAAACCCTGGGAAGCCCCGCCGGGTGTGCTCAAAATGGCGGGTGTGACACTTGGTGAAACATATCCAAACCCCATCGTGGATGTAAAAGCATCACGCGAACGCGCCCTTGAGGCATTTCAATCTTTAAAGGAGTCAGCACAATGATAAAACGAATACTTTGCCTAACAGGAGCGATACTCACTATGACCGGATGCATCGGCGCAGGAAAACTATCAGAGGTTAAACCCCAAGGGCAGGGGCTATTCCCCAAATTGGAGGGGATCGATCTTCAGGGCAAAACCCGACGGCTTCCCGATAGCTTCGCTGGTAAGTTGAATATCGTGACAGTGGCCTTCGAACAGGAACAGCAGGAAGACGTAAACACATGGATTTCCCTCGCCGATGAAATCATAAAAGACAACAAGACTGTGCGTTTTTATGAAATCCCTCTGATTTACAAGCTGAACGCCCCTTACCGCATGTGGGTGAATAACGGTATGCGCTCCGGCATTCCCGATGAAGCCGCCAGAGAACGCACCATCACCGTCTATACAGACCGCGAGGCCTTCACCAAGCTCATGAACATGCAAACACAAAATATTTACACGCTTCTGCTTGATGATCAGGGAAAAATTCTCTGGCGCGCGCAGGGAACACTCACAAAACCGCTTGAAACCGAACTTCTGGAAAAGATTAAAACCCATGCACAATAAAATAATATGGGCATTTTGCCTGACCCTCCTGACAATATCCACCGCCCTCGCACAACAGCAGGAGTATCCCATGTCTACGCCCGCACCCGCACAAAACGCCTATAATTTTGAATTTTCTGCCATTGATGGAAAAACCATTAAACTCTCGGACTTCAAGGGCAAAGTCATCCTGATTGTCAACACGGCCTCACATTGCGGCTATACCGGCCAGTATAAAGAGCTTCAGGAACTTTATAGCACCTATAAGGACAAGGGCTTAGTCGTGCTTGGTGTGCCCTCCGCAGATTTCGGCGGACAGGAATTCGATAGCGAAGACAAGGTACAGGACTTCACAGAAAAGAAATTCTCCGTGACATTTCCCCTGACCGCCATTTCCAGCGTCAAAGGCAAGGACGCACACCCCTTTTATAAATGGGCAGGCGATCAGGGCGGCTTCCTCAGCGGGCCGAAATGGAACTTCCATAAATACATCATCGCCAAAAACGGCGATTATGTTACAAGCTTTGCTACAACAACGTCCCCCAAGGCGCCCTCAGTAATAAAGGTCATAGAAGAACAGCTCGCCAAACCTTAAATTTTCCTTGCATTCAAAACAGTCTTTATATAGTGTCCAGCAAATTGTGGAAGGTTGACCCCACCTCTAAGACCATGGGGAGCCGCACCACAGAACTCCAGCTATTGCAAAAAGGAGAAATACAATGGCAAAAAAAATAGCAGGTTATATTAACCTGACAATCATCGGCGGAGATGCAAAACCATCCCCACCTGTTGGTCCGGCTCTGGGTCAACGCGGCGTAAACATCATGGAATTCTGTAAGGCATTTAACGCCAAAACAGAAGACAGCAAGGGCATTCCAATTCCGGTAATCATTACTGTTTTCGAAGACAAATCCTTTGAATTCATCACAAAAACACCCCCTGCAAGCTACTTCCTCAAGCAAGCAGCCAAGGTTAAAGGTGGATCTCAAACCCCGGGCCGTGCAGTTGCCGGTCAGGTGCGTAAATCGCAGATCAAGGAAATCGCAGAGAAAAAAATGCAGGACTTAAATGCAAATAACATCGACGCGGCAATGAAAATCATCGAAGGCTCCGCACGCTCTATGGGCCTGGAAGTCGTGGAAGGATAAGATCATGGCACAAGCAACGAAAAAAAATAAGGCAAATGCCGAAAAAGTAAACCGCGAAGCGTTCTATACTATTAAAGATGCCATCGCTGTTCTAAAAGACTGCGCCAAGAACCGCAAATTCGATGAAACCATCGAAGTGGCAATGAACCTTGGCATTGACACCAAGCACGCCGACCAGCAGGTTCGCGGAATGGTTTCCTTGCCAAATGGCACAGGCGCATCCGTTCGCGTAGCTGTTTTTGCAAAAGATGCAAAAGCCGAAGAAGCCAAAAAAGCCGGTGCGGATATTGTTGGCGCGGAAGACCTGATCGACAAAATCCAGAACGGACAGATTGACTTTGATCGCTGTATCGCAACGCCTGATATGATGGGTCTAGTGGGCCGCGTCGCTAAGGTTTTAGGCCCAAAAGGCATGATGCCAAACCCGAAGCTCGGCACAGTAACGCCTAATATTGAGCAAGCTGTTAAAGACGCCAAAGGCGGCGCGATTGAATTCCGTGCTGAAAAAGCTGGAATTATCCACGCACGCGTCGGTAAAGTCTCCTTTGATGAGAAGAAACTGGCCGAAAATATTGCGGCCTTTATCGAAGCCATCAAAAAGGCAAAACCGGCAGGAGCAAAGGGAACCTATATTCAAAAAATTTCTCTCTCCTCGACAATGGGCCCAGGCTTGAAGATCGATTTGGTCAGTCTTTCTGAGGCGGCATAATAATTTTACTTGACGAGCCCGGATATACCCTATAGAAACGGGCTCGTTAAGAATACTCTGTCCAAGACCGCAGGCATATAAATGATAAGCCCTGCATAGATAGAAAATAAGACTGCTCCTGTTTACACGTCTGGGAGACTTATTTTTTATGATTTGGACAGTGGCCTCAAAAAGGTCACTTTTTTATTTTGGAATGACAAGACAGGAGTAAGACCCATGGGCATGAACCGGGCAGAAAAAGAAGTTGAAATTAAAGAGCTGAACGAGCGTTTCTCAAATGATGAGCTCGTTGTGGTTGCGCATTATTCTGGCCTCACCGTTTCTGAGATGTCCAAACTGCGCAGCGACCTGCGCGCAGAGGGTGCGACGTTCAAGGTAACAAAAAACACCTTGGCAAAAATCGCAATTAAAGGCACAAAATTTGAAAAAATGGAAAGCCTCTTCACTGGCCCAACTGGCGTTGCGACATCTGCTGACCCCGTTGCTGCAGCGAAAGTTGCGCATAAATTTGCAAATACAAATAAAAATTTCATCATCGTTGGCGGCGCATTGGGCGAAATGGTTTTGGACGCTGCTGGCGTAGAAGCCATTGCAAAACTGCCGTCTCTGGACGAGATCCGCTCCAAACTGGTGGGTCTGTTGCAGGCTCCTGCAACCAAGCTTGCTGGCTTGTTGCAAGCACCGGCGCGCGACTTGGTTGGCGTAACCAAAGCCTATGGTGAAAAAGTTTAAGTTTTTTAACAGCGAATTTTATTTTATTAAACAAAGGAGAAAAGAAAATGGCTGCAAATTTGGAAAAAATCGTTGAACAACTCTCTGAACTGAGCGTTTTGGAAGCTGCTGAGCTTTCAAAGCTTCTTGAAGAGAAGTGGGGCGTAACTGCTGCTGCTGCTGCACCTGTTGCTGTAGCTGCTGCTGCTGGTGGTGGCGCTGCTGCTGCAGAAGAAAAGACTGACTTCAACGTCGTTCTTGAAGCTGCTGGTGGTAACAAAATCGCTGTGATTAAAGAAGTCCGCGCAATTACAGGCCTCGGCTTGAAAGAAGCAAAAGACCTCGTTGAAGCAGGCGGAAAAGCAGTTAAAGAAGGCGTTCCTAAGGCTGAAGCTGATGAAATTAAAGCGAAGCTTGAAGCTGCCGGCGCAACTGTCGCTCTTAAGTAATCTACAAAACTAAATTCAGGCATTCCCCGCTATGCATCAATAGCGGGTAATGCTTTATGGTCTGGGCATAATTTATGTTGACAACGGCATGTTCCTAGGCCATATAGCTAACAAACTTTTCTGGGATAGACGTGAAAAACCGCAAGATACACGTAAAATAGCGAGTTAATAACCACTTTGCCTCTTTTATTGTAAGAAAGCAAAGTGGATGTTTTTGTTTAAAAATTAAACAAAAGAACAAAGTGAATAGATAAAAGGTAGGACTATTATGTGCGCAGCAAAAGCGAAAAAGCCAAAAAATTTCACCCCCGCAAACAGCATCGAGAGTTTCACAGGACGTAAACGCGTTCGCCGCAGTTTCGGCCGTATCGACGAAGTGGCACAAATGCCGAACCTGATCGAGCTTCAGCGCGATTCCTACGAGCGTTTCCAGCAAAAAGATATCCCCGCGGACAAACGCGAAATTACTGGCCTCGAAGAAGTTCTGGCCTCCGTATTCCCAATCCGCGACTTTGGCGACAAAGCGGAAATTGACTTTGTTAAATATGAATTTGAAGAGCCAAAATATGACGTTGAGGAATGTCAGCAACGTGGAATGACCTACGCCGCGCCGCTACGTACAACCTTGCGCCTGTCTGTGTTTGATGTTGATGAGGAAACAGGCCTTCGCTCCATCCGCGACATCAAGGAGCAGGATGTCTACATGGTGGACATGCCCATGATGACAGAAAACGGAACCTTCGTCGTAAACGGAACCGAGCGCGTGATCGTCTCCCAGATGCACCGCTCACCCGGCGTATTCTTTGACCATGACGGCGGAAAAACGCACGTCTCTGGTAAATATCTGTTCTCTGCGCGTGTTATCCCTTATCGCGGCTCATGGCTGGATTTTGAATTCGATGCCAAAGACCTGATGTATGTGCGCATCGACCGTCGCCGTAAACTGCCCCTCACAACGTTCTTGCGCTGCCTCGACAGTGCCGAGACGGAAAAATTGCGCGCTGAAGCGCAGGCCAAGGATGAAGAACTTGATCCGTTGATGATACAAGGCATGTCCAACGAAGAAATTCTGGGCACCTTCTACAAAACCATTAATTACACAAAAGAGAAAAAAGGCTGGAAAACAGAATTCGACGGCGAGCGCCTGCGCGGTGTGAAATTGCCTTATGATCTGATCAACGCAAAAACCGGCAAGGTTGCAGTAGAAGAGGGTACAAAAATCACCCCACGCAGCGCCAAGAAGCTTGTCGAGGGTGGCCTAAAAGAAATACTCATTCAACAAGAACACCTTATTGGCCAGTACCTTGCAGCTGATATTTTCGATGCCAAAACCGGCGTTGTCATGTTTGAGGCCGGCCATGAGCTTGAAGAGGGCGATTTTGACAAGCTCGAAGAAGCAAAAGTTAAAGACCTTCCAATCCTTTATATTGATTATCTCAACGTGGGCCCATATCTGCGCAACACAATAATGGCGGATAAATGTGACACCCGCGAAGAAGCCCTCATCGATATTTATCGTGTGATGCGCCCCGGCGAGCCGCCAACAGTGGAATCAGCGCAAGCATTATTCGATTCACTCTTCTTTGATGCAGAGCGCTATGACCTCTCGCCTGTTGGCCGCGTGAAAATGAACGCCCGCCTGGATTTAACGGCGGAAGACCAGTTCCGTATCCTGTGCAAGGCCGATATTCTGGCGATTGTGAAATATCTTCATGATTTGAAAGACGGTAATGGCGAAGTTGATGATATTGACAACCTCGGAAACCGTCGCGTCCGCTCCGTCGGCGAGCTGATGGAAAATCAGGTGCGTATTGGCCTGCTTCGTATGGAGCGCGCCATCCGCGAGCGCATGTCATCTGTCGAGATCGACACATATATGCCCCATGACCTCATCAACTCCAAACCGGCGCAGGCCGCCGTGCGCGAGTTCTTTGGCTCATCACAGCTTTCTCAGTTCATGGATCAAACCAACCCGCTTTCGGAAATTACGCATAAACGCAGACTTTCTGCTCTGGGGCCAGGCGGTCTTACCCGCGAACGCGCAGGCTTTGAAGTGCGTGACGTTCACCCAACGCACTATGGACGTATCTGCCCGATTGAAACACCTGAAGGCCCGAATATTGGTCTGATTAACTCTCTGGCGACCTTCGCCCGCGTTAACCAGTACGGCTTCATCGAAAGCCCTTACCGCAAGGTTGAAAACGGCAAGGTCACATCCGAAGTGGTCTATATGTCCGCAATGGAAGAAGCAAAATACACCATCGCGCAGGCGAACTCGATCTTGACCAAGTCAGGCGGTTTTGAAGCCGAATTTGTGTCATGTCGTGAGGCAGGCGAAAACGTGATGGCTACGCCAGAGCAAATCGATTACATGGACGTTTCACCAAAACAGATGGTTTCTGTTGCGGCGTCTCTCATTCCATTCCTTGAAAACGATGACGCGAACCGCGCGCTCATGGGCTCGAACATGATGCGTCAGGCCGTCCCACTCTTGCGCTCAACTGCGCCAATTGTAGGAACAGGCATGGAGGCAACCGTTGCCCGCGACTCCGGCGCATCTGTTGTTGCCAAAAGAACCGGGATCGTGACCAAAGTTGACGCGCAGCGTGTCGTTGTTCAGGCCACCGAAATCGTAAGTGCTGATGAGCCTGTTGTGGACATCTACAAACTCGCGAAATTCCAGCGCTCCAATCAGGACACCTGTATCAACCAGCGCCCACTTGTAAAAGTTGGCGATAAGGTCAAGCCCGGCGACATCATTGCTGATGGTCCATCAACGGATCTAGGTGAACTCGCACTTGGTCGTAACATCACCGTGGCGTTCATGCCATGGAATGGGTACAACTTCGAAGACTCTATCCTGATCAACGAAACCATTGTGCGCGATGACGTGTTCACATCCATCCACCTCGAGGAATTCGAGGTTATGGCTCGCGACACACGCCTTGGCGCTGAGGAAATCACACGCGACATTCCAAATGTCGGTGAAGAAGCCCTCAAACACCTTGACGAAGCCGGTATCGTTCACATCGGCGCCGAAGTGCACCCTGGCGATATCCTGATCGGTAAAGTCACACCAAAAGGCGAGAGCCCGATGACACCGGAAGAAAAACTTCTGCGCGCCATCTTTGGTGAAAAAGCTGCTGACGTTAAAGACACATCTCTTCGCCTGCCACCAGGAGCCTCCGGTACAGTCGTTGAAGTGCGTGTGTTCAACCGCCGCGGTGTCGATAAAGATGCCCGCGCAATGTCGATCGAACAGGAAGAAATCGAACGCCTCGCAAAAGACCGCGATGACGAGCGCCGTATCCTCGAAGACGGCTTTTATGGCCGCCTTGCACAAATGCTTGATGGTCAGACGGTTGCTTCCGCGCCAAAAGACTCATCCATGAAGAAAAAGGAAGTCATCACACAGGCTGCCCTTCATGACATCAAGCGCGGCTTGTGGCGTCAAATCGCTGTAGCCGATGAAAACCGCATGGCGGAAATCGAAGCCATGTCCGAAACATTCGATAAGGCCGTCAATGACCTGAAAGAGCGTTTCGAAAATAAGGTTGAAAAACTTCAGCGCGGGGATGAACTCCTCCCAGGCGTGATGAAGATGGTCAAAGTCTTCGTGGCTGTGAAA
>CAYGNP010000002.1:0-161162 GCA_964351365.1 uncultured Micavibrio sp. | reverse complement strand
CCAGATAGGTGACATTCCCAGCCTCAACCGCAAAGTCAGCATCACTGGCATCCACCACTATTGGCTCGGCGACGTCATTGACAGTGATATTGGCAGTCGCTGTGGATGTGCCGCCTTTGCCATCAGAGATGGAATAAGTAAAGCTGTCAGATCCATGGAAGTCCGCATCAGGGGTGTAGGTCACCGTGCCGTCATCATTCAACACCGCTGTCCCATGCGCAGCCGCACCAAGATTGCTAATGCTTAATGAATCCCCATCCGCATCACTGTCATTACCCAGCAAATCTATCGTTGCCGATGTGTCTTCATCCAGTGTAATTGTGTCGTTTGCCGCTTCAGGGGCGGTGTCGACCTGATCGGCGTCTGTTTTAACTTTATTTAAAAGCCTTTGGGATCCAAAAATAGTTCCATCTTCTTTAGTAAGGGGACTACTTTCCCGAACGAATAGATCTTCTAGTTTAGTCGCAGTTCCATTTGTTGCATTTACAAAAAGGTTATCTACATAATTTTCAGCATTAGCATCCGAGTAATTTACGATATAATTATCCTCATTAACTAATATTTCGTTTTCATATGGCTTATAAGTTGGATTAAGAGAAATTCTACTGACCACATTATTGTATACTTCTACTCCCTTAGATCTAAGTATTTCTATTATGGGCTCTACAGAGCTTTCTGCAGGAACATTTTCAGGCACAACATAAAAGTCTTTGAGTATGGTGTTATTCCTAACAATTAGCCCATCTACCCCTGTAGCTCTTACACCAAATTGATGAGCACCATAAACCACATTATCTTCTATTATAATGTTTTTATGATCTCCAACAGGCGTTCCCGCAAGCTCACCATTTCTGTAATTCGTATGATTATGTTGAATGAAAATATTTTGAGGAGCATAATTATCAGAATTAATAATTGTGTTTCCTTTTATCAAGACATTTTCACTAGGCCCATCATCTTCCCAAAGCTGAATATAATCAGCATGAATTACGTTATAATTCGCACCCAACCAATCTCGAAACGTATTTCCTTCTATCACAAGCTCATTAAGATTGGTACCGCCCCTGATTCCATCTTCTTGTATATAACTGAAGTCATTATTTTTAATCATCACTCCTTGGGAACCACGCAAGGATAAGCCACCTGAAAAATTTGAGATCTCATTATTTTCAAACATTATATTTTTTGAGAACTCTATTTTAGCCGCGCGACCATAGTTAAAATCGTTTCTCTCTTCTGCATAATCTTTTGCAGGACCAATAATTTTCGAGTTTTGAATTTTTATATTATTAGAATATAAAACCTCCAAGCTAATAAGCTGTTCAGCAATATTCCAGTTTGGGTTACGAGTATGACTTTCATGATAATAATTATGATTAACAATCACATTATCAAAGGTTAAATTGCTATAATGATCGAGACGAATATTTCTAAATTCAACTGGATTTTTCTCATCAAATGATTTAATTTCTACTGGTGAATCCCAGTTTTCTCCCAAAGGTGCGCCTTTATTGGTGTGCCAGTTAATCGAATAAGGGGTTCCGTCTTCTTGATTTTTAAGTAAAATTTTATCCCCGCTTTGGGCGGTTCTTAACGCGTGCGTTAATTGTTCGGTTGATGATACAACGATAGATCTAAACTCTGTGGGCGCTGGCGGTGTAACAACAGGTTCGGCCACATCATTGACGGTGATATTGGCGGTCGCTGTCGATGTACCGCCTTGGCCGTCGGAGATGGTGTAGGTAAAGCTGTCTGATCCATGGAAATCCGCATCAGGCGTATAGGTCACCGTGCCGTCATTGTTCAAGACCAAGTCACCATGTGCGGCGTCACCCAATTCAGTGATCGACAGGGAATCCCCATCTGCATCACTGTCATTCGACAATAAATTTAATGTCACGGACGTATCCTCGTCCATTACTATCGCATCATTCACGGCTTCAGGGTCAGTATTGGCAGGTTTATTATGTGGCGCCAAAAGCGCTGCCAAATCCTCAACCAATCCCCAATCTTCTACTTGCGTGAATTTCGAATAATCAACACCAACGCCATCAGGAAAGAAGCCTGGATTTAAGAACTCTGTGGGAATTTTTAATCCTTCTACAAAGTCTGTGTAGTAATAAGAGCCATTAGGATCATGATTTTGAATTATAATATTATCAGACATCTGCGTTCCCGCATCTGCCCCGTCTGTCACACGATAACCATCAGCAATATTGTTTTTTACAACTGCAATAGTATCTTCATATCTAATCCAAACAGGGGAGACATCTGCCGTAACACCATACGGATCTGGTAAAATAAGGTTATTGGTAATTGTAACACCTTTATAGTCCCCTACACTAAAGGCATTCTGATTCCCAACAATGATAATATTATTATCGAACAAAACGTTCTCACTGATATTCTCACCATCACGTTTTCCTACACCAGCTAGAATTCCATGGGTTTGATTTGTTAAACCATCTCCTTGGTACAAATCCGGTTTCCCTTCGCCTTTATAAAGATAATTATTTCTGACGATAACATTAACCTTATTACCGTTCATTTGAATCATATCTGCATGATCACCCTTACCTCCCGCCTCAAGATAAGGCTGAACGTTATATATAACATTATTTTCAAGCACGCCGTTTGATGTACTGCCAAAATAAATCCCATCTTCGCGATAGTCATGAATATAGTTGCCACTGACGCTGACATTATCTCCACTAACATTAATTCCTTTTCGAACATGCATAATCTCGTTATTAAAGATAACAAGATCGCTGGCATCACTCGCTGCAATTGCTCTATCCTGGTAAAATCCCTCGTCTTTATCGCTTGTCCCATCTTTAACGGACCCTTTGAAGAAGGAGTTTTGAATGGTTACATTGGTTGTGCTTTTGGCAACCAAAAGTGTGCTGCTGGCATCACTTAGCTCAGGGGCTACAAAATGCAGACCATCCAGTGTGATGTTTGATTGATTTTGAATGTCTAGGCGTTCAATGATGGCTGGGTTATTGGGGTCCTCCGATTTGATAGTAACAACGCCATTATAATTTGTATTTTTTAACCGGCCAAGGTCGCCATATTCGCCGGGTTTAAGAATAATAGTTTCTCCACCTGTCGCCCCTTTCCATGCCAGTGTAAATTCTGCCGCATTAGAGACAACGATAATATCGGTGCTTGTATCAAGATGTTGGTCCACAGATACATAAGCCGTCCCGGTCGTCACACCACCATTGCCATCAGCAACGGTATAGGTAAATGAATCCTGACCATGAAACTCATCATCTGGTGTATACGTCACCGTCCCGTTGTTATTTATAACAACAGATCCGTTTGATGGGGGGCCAACGCCGGTTATCGTTATCGCATCGCCATCCGCATCGCTATCATTATCCAATAGATTGAGTGTAACTGGCGTGTTGTACTCCGTCTCTGTGCTGTCTATGTTAACAGTCGGTCTGTCATTCACGCTTGCGACCGTCACATTGGCGGTCGCTGTCGATGTACCGCCTTGGCCGTCGGAGATGGTGTAGGTAAAGCTGTCTGATCCATGGAAATCCGCATCAGGCGTATAGGTCACCGTGCCGTCATTGTTCAAGACCAAGTCACCATGTGCGGCGTCACCCAATTCAGTGATCGACACGGAATCCCCATCGGCGTCACTGTCATTACCCAGCAAATCTATCGTTGCCGATGTATCTTCATCCAGTGTAATAGCATCATTCACCGCCACCGGAGCTGTATTCACAGGAGTGCCATTAGCGGCCAGTAATGCCGCTAAATCATCAACCAATCCCCAATCTTCTACTTGCGTGAATTTCGAATAATCAACACCAACGCCAACAGGAAACGCCCCAGAGACAGGTAAAAAGTCCGCAAATTGTGAATCAGAATCGCTCAAAGCATTAATGAAATAATTTGGATAATCCTCTCTATCTAAGAAAATATTCTTAGCATCCTCTTCAGGATTTATAGCTCCGCGTGTTGTTAATATATTATTCTCAACAATCGTGTTTTCTGACCCCCTCAGTATAAGCGCCGTAATAACACCGCCACCCACATCAGAATCTCTACTTTTATCAATAAGAACGTTATTTTTCAGGACAAAATTATCTCTGTTCTCTAAATAAATCCCATTGCCGTAAGTTGATGCTATAATATTGTTTTGAATTAGGGCCGATTGGTGTTCATCAAGATTTTCGTAGATATCATCTTTCAATTTTAAAAATAACCCTTGAGCATTACCGTCAAGATAATTATTTTGTATTTTAACATCAACCAATGGTCCTTTCAGTTGAATAGCATCCGCGTGGTCTCCAGCACCATTGCCTAACGCGTATGGCTTTATCCCATGAATGATATTATTCTCTATAATGGTTTCTTTTAGTCCATTAGATTGGATACCATCTTCGCGAATATCATGGATATAATTATTCGTAATTTTGAAGTTATTACCCCCCAGCATAATGCCTCGAGCCGTATTGGTAATCTCATTGTTATCAAAAGTAACTACTTTTGATTCAAAAGCTGAAAACGCCAAGCCAACATAGCGGCCGGTTGCTTCACCTTCCGTAATTATACCGCCCTTAAAGAAAGAGTTTTTTACAGTTATATTTTCTGAACCATCTGCTTGCAATAGGGGAAGCAATTTATGATCATTGGTATAAGTTCTATTTTGTTCAGCAATAAAGCTTATGTTGTTAACTTCAATATTGCTTGAACCATCTAATTTCAGAGAGAAAAATACAGCAGGATCATTATCATCAAGAGATTTTATGATTACCGTTTCGCTGTAATTTTTATTTTTAATCCAGCCTCCAGAACCATAATTTCCTGCTTTTAATAAAATCGTCTCTCCACCTTTTGCAGATTCAAAAGCTGCTTCAAATTCTACAGCATTCGAGACAATAATCGTCTTACCATCCACCACCGGTGGCTCGGCCACATCATTGACCGTCACATTCGCAGTCGCTGTAGATGTTCCACCTTTGCCATCAGAGATGGTATAGGTAAAGCTGTCTGATCCATGGAAATCCGCATCCGGTGTGTAGGTCACCGTGCCGTCATTGTTCAAGACCAAGTCACCATGTGCGGCGTCACCCAATTCAGTGATCGACAGGGAATCCCCATCTGCATCACTGTCATTCGACAATAAATTTAATGTCACGGACGTATCCTCGTCCATTACTATCGCATCATTCACGGCTTCAGGGTCAGTATTGGCAGGTTTATTATGTGGCGCCAAAAGCGCTGCCAAATCATCAACCAATCCCCAATCTTCTACTTGCGTGAATTTCGAATAATCGACACCAACGCCAGCAGGAAACGCCCCAGAGACAGGTAAAAAGTCCGCAAATTCAACATCACCATTTTTCGATAAATTATAAAAATAATCCCCATAATCTTTTGCTTTTATAATTTCATTATTAATTGCAGTAACAAGTTTTGATTGATTTACACCTAAAATATTTGGAGCAATATTATTTGCCACGTAGACATTCTGGCTTGTTCCCTCAATAAGAATTCTGGGTTCAGAATCATTATCAACAATCCTATCAATAAGAGTATTGTTCTTTACTATAAAGCCAGAACGTTCTTCTATTCGAATTCCATTTCCATGGGTATTGCGGATGATATTATTTTCAATAATAACATTCTGATTTTCACTATAATTAGCTGGCAAATAGTTCATCCCACCAAAAAAAATGCCCTGACCAACGCCATCTAAAACATTATGCCTAATTATAGCGTTTTCTATGTAAGCATTAGTTTGAATAAGATCTGGATGGTCGCTTTCAGAAGAGTTTGGAATATAGTTAGGCGTTAAGCCGTGAATAATATTTTTTTCGATTAAAACATTATTAGATTCAATTAATTGAATACCATCCGTTCTATTATCATACATGTAGTTATTCGTAATTATTAAAGAATCAGCGCCTGCAACGACTCCTCTAGCTAAATTTGTAAATTCATTACTATCGATCGTAACAAAGGAGTTTATTCCTCGTATTTCAACTCCACTCCATGCATAACTTCCATCAGCAATACCGCCATCATTAATTGTATTACCTTTAAATAAGCTATTTTGAATCGTAATATATGATACATGATCCATTTTTATGAGCCCAGCAAGCCCATCCGATGTACTCTCCAACCCAGATACATCAAAGCGCAGATTGTCGATTGTAATGTTATGAACATTATTTGCTTTCAAACGTAAAAGCTCTGCAGGGTTATCTGGGTCATAAGATTTGATCGCAACTGTCTCTGCAAAATCTTTATTTTTAAGAAATATTCCAGAACCATAATTTCCTGCTTTTAATAAAATCGTCTCTCCACCTTTTGCAGATTCAAAAGCTGCTTCAAATTCTACAGCATTCGAGACAATAATCGTCTTACCATCCACCACCGGTGGCTCGGCCACATCATTGACCGTCACATTCGCAGTCGCTGTAGATGTTCCACCTTTGCCATCAGAGATGGTATAGGTAAAGCTGTCTGATCCATGGAAATCCGCATCCGGTGTGTAGGTCACCGTGCCGTCATTGTTCAAGACCAAGTCACCATGTGCGGCGTCACCCAATTCAGTGATCGACAGGGAATCCCCATCCGCATCACTGTCATTGCCCAGCAAATTAAGAGTAATAGATGTATCTTCATTCAGGCTCAGCGCATCATTGACAGCTTGAGGCGCTTGGTTACTTTGAACTGGTGGCGTTTCAGGTGAAGAATTATCTTCTGTCAAAGGGGGGTCAGATACAGGGTCTTGTGTTTGTGCAGGGTCACTGCTCGCATCAGAGATTTTATCACCAGCAGAGCTGACATTTTGATCATTATGAGGACGCATTTTGACATCTTGCGCATTTTCACTCTCAGTGAAGACGCGCGGCTGGGGTGACACATTATTATCACCTGAATTCTCATATCCTGAATCCTTGTCTCGTTTCGGAGCGATAAAGGCATTCAGAAAACTAGAAAAAAACGATGCGCTGCTTCTTGAGACAGAGAATAATGGATTTTGAACCGCTGGATCCTGACGTAAATCATCGTCCTCATCCTCATCGAGAAGGGGAGATGAGTCATCCTGAACGCTAATGCTGCTTTGAACTTTTTTCTTTTCTGCAGGCATATCATCTTTTAAATCCTCTGCCAGCATAGCGTCATTGCTTGAGGAAGAAGAATCTTGAAGTAGCGCATTTACGGCAATTTCAACATCCTGTTCAGAGGTGTCACCAGAGCCATCATTTATATCGTCGACAGCAGCATTATCTTCACCCAAATTAACAAACACATCGGAATTACGAGAAGAACTCTCTTTTGTAACCTGATCTTCTGGTAAATCAGCCATATCAGGATCATGCTCAAAGCTGTAAAGATTACTATCATCGAGATAAGAAACCTCAAAGGCGTCGTCCAAATTCTGTTCAATCTCAGCAGCTAGATTATCTAGATCAGCATTATTTTTACTCATACGGCCCCATAATCTTCGAGTTATCTTATATTCTGGACATAAAAAGTTAATTTTTTACATATAGAAGAGGAACTGCTGATAAAAAACTCTACCTCACAAGCAGATTTTAAATATACAACAGCTTTTTGTAGGCAAGTAAAAATCACCATTTAATTTTCTATAACTATATTATGATCCAGATTACGCTTTATGTCAAAAAATATAAACTTTAGGAATATAGTCTGATTAAAAGAGCATAAGGACAGAGCCAAATTCTTGGTTCTAGGTTAAATATGGACATATGAAACAAAGTTTTTAGTAATCTAAGGGAGTGTCATAAACTTCAATAAGCACAAAATTAAGACAATAAACGCTTTAATGGCCGCAGATTAAATCCCAGAAAAATGGCAATAATTGAAGTCTGATTCTAACGTTTCTCTGGTTTCGTTCTTATTAGAGAAATGGCGTCACTTAATTTCTTAGCTGATTTTTGGACATAAGCCACTTCGACAAAGCGTTTGAGAACGACCATCCAAATCGGGCTAAAAGCCAGACTGAGAGCAATCACGGCGATGATAATTTTATAGCTTTCATGATCAAATATGCCGTTGCTAAGAGCCGTAGCCGCGAGGATAAATGAAAACTCACCCACTTGACTGATTGTAAGACCAGTCACAAAACTGCACCGCCAGCGGTCTTCTGGCAGGAAGGTTTTGAGAAGGGCTATGCAAACGATCGTTTTAAAAATCATCGTCCCGATAAGAAGCGAAAGAATAAGTCCGAGATTTTGTGTAATAACATTAAAGTCGATCAGCATGCCGATGGAGAGGAAGAAAACCATCAGCATGACGCTTTGCATTGGTTCTATTTTAGGAAGAACAACATGCTTGGAATGGCTGTTGCCGATAATAAGGCCTGCGAGAAATGCGCCGTATGCGGGCGATAACCCAGCCCATTCCGATAAACCCGCCCCGACAAAACACCACGTTAGAGCGGCCACAGGGATCAGGTCTTTGTGCTTTTCTACTGTTTTTTCAAAGAGCAGATGTACCTTCTCTTTTTTGGAAAGAAAAACGATAAGGCCGATCAGCAGAAGAACGGCAATCAAAATTTTGGGAATGAACATGAGATCCAGCCCACCATCACCGCCCAGCGCATTAATAATCATGATCATGGGAACAAAAAGCAGATCTTGGGCAATGAGAATGCTAATTGCTATTTGCCCGGTACCTTTGGAGAGCAGATCGACATCCTCAAGAAGTTTTACGGCGACCGCCGTACTGCTTAGCGAAATAATAAAGCCGTAGGTAATTTTTTCAGCCATAGTCAGGTCAATGGTCAGCCCTATTGCAAAGGTGATAGCAAGGCTGAGGCACACAAGCGCAAAAGTGGCCGGAACCGCAATCTTATAACTTTCCCTGAAAGATTTGAGCGGCAGCTCCATCCCCAAAATAAAGAGCAGCAAAATCACACCCAGTTCTGCAAAGAGCGCGATTTCCTTTTCATTGTGGATAATACCAAGCACGGCCGGGCCGATAAGAACACCAGCCAGAACATATCCGATCATTGGTTGTTGCTTGAGTTTGCTTAATAATACGGCGGCCAACGAGGCCAGCAATATCACGATGGCGAGTTCGGAAAAATGATGCGGCATGCTTTATCGTTTGTAAAAATTCGTTGGCGACCATGCCGGAATGGCTTCCGGCACGGGCTCCATCATATCCGAATATTCCGCATCTGCATATTCGATTTTGCCGCCCACAAAGGTGAGTACCGATGATAAATCTTTGATGGCTTCGTCGTCGATACTCATATAATCAGCCGATAACACAACAAAATCCGCGTACTGACCTGGTGCAATCATTCCTTTGACGTCTTCTTCGGAAGAAAACCATGCGCTGCCTTTTGTGAACAGGCGTAAGGCTTCTTCGCGGCTTAGAATATTATCCTCATTGAAGAGAGAAAGGCCGCCCACAGTTTTTCCGGTTGTCAGCCAGTACATCGAAACCCAAGGGTTATAGCTAGAGACACGCGTGGCATCGGTACCTGCACCAACGGGAATGTCCATATCCAGCAGCTTGCGGATCGGCGGGGCTTGTCTTGCGGCTTCTATGCCATAACGTTCGACAAAATATTCCCCGGCAAACGCCATCCGGTTTTGAACGGCCACCCCCCCGCCCAAAGCTTTGATGCGCGCCATATTTTCTTCCTTCAGCGTTTCTGCATGATCAATCGCCCAGCGAATGCCGCCAAAACCTTCGCGACCTTCCGCTTTTTCAAGACGGTCGGCTTCTTCAAAAACATCCAGAATATTGGTGATGGATTCATCATAGGTGGCGTGAATACGGATCGGCCAGCGCGCCTGCAACAAATGACGTGTGACATCCATCAACTCGCTTCGCCAGTTTTCCCGTTCAGCCAGATTGGGACGTGGAGCCATGAAGTTTTCAAAATCACCGGCGGACCAGACGAGGAATTCACCACCGCCTTCGACTTCAAAACCATGCTCCAGTTTTTCAGCCATATTTTTATTCACTTCCCAGTCGGCCGTCCATGTCTGAAAGTCTTCCAATTCCTTGCCGGGACGCTGTGGAAACAGATAATTTGAAATGCGGATCGGCATTTCGCCCGCTTTCGCAAGAGTTTCAGTGCCGATGTAATTTTCAGGAAAACCATGACCGCCGCCGCCCGCATCAATCGCGCTGGTCATGCCAAGGCGGTTAAGCTCACGGTAAAATAGCCGCGTTGAATTAACCTGTTCGTCCTCCGATAAACCGGGGAGTGCGGCTATGGTTTTATACAAAATTGTGGGGTTGGGCTCCGCATGTAAAATGGCGCCGCCATCTTGCGTGAATTCATACCGCGCGCCAGCAGGAGCTTGGCTTTCTGGTGTTAAGCCCAAGGCGTCCACACCCGCTTTATTCAAAAATCCTTGAGAGTAGAGGAACAGCACGAAAACAGGCTTGTTCGGCGCGGCCTTTGTGAGTTCAGCCGGGGTTGGCATCCGGCGTTCTTCAAACTGATACGGCGACCAACCGCCGATCACGCGCACCCATTGCCCCTCCGGCGTGCGGGAGGCTTGCTCCGCAATCATCTCCAGCCCGCGCTCAAGACTGGATAATCCTTCCCAGCGCAGTTCAGTATTATAAAATCGTCCGCCGCGCACCAAATGCGTGTGTGAGTCATTGAGCCCCGGAATAACCCGCCGCCCGTTTGCATCAATGACTTTTGTGCCATCTGTTTGCAGAGCAAGAATATCTTCATCTGATCCAATTTGTGTAAAAACGCCGTTCTCAACAGCCAGCGCCGACGCTTGAGGGTTTTCTTCATCAAGCGTGATAATCTTGGCGTTATGCACGATCAGATCAACCGCATTGGCCTTCATTGGTAAAATTAAAAAAAACGCAAAAAAAATCGATAGAAACAGTCTCATAATTCAAGTCCCCCAATAAAAATTAAGGGAGTGAAGTTAATCACTCCCCAATTGAATATTTTAAGCAGCTTTTTTAATTTTCTGCGGCTTTGTTTTGGTGCGCTGATTGGCCTTGTGCACCATGGTGTAGGCATAATCAACGCCCATGCCGTAGCCTCCGCTATGATCCTTAACGATTTCTAAAATTTCGTCATAAGTTTCTTTGCGCGCCCAGTCGCGCTGGAATTCCAGAATGACCTGCTGCCATGTACGGGGTTGTGCGCCAGCTTGTATCATCATCTGCACGGCCATATCATGCGCTTCCTTGGTTGTGCCGCCGCAGGCATCGGCTACGAAATGCACTTCAAACCCTTCATCCAGTGCGCAGATTGCGGGAAAGGCAATGCAGACTTCTGTCCAAAGACCGCTTAGAACGAGCTTCTTTTTACCAGTGGCTTTGACGGCGGCCACAAAACCTTCATCTTCCCATGAATTCATGGAAGAGCGCTCAACCGTCTCTTGTCCTTGCAAAGCGTCAATCAGTTCCGGCCAAGTGTAGCCGGAAAAGCTTTCCGTTTCGACCGTCGTCAGAACCGTCGGCACGTTAAAAAGCTTACAGGCCTTGGCCAGCCCGACCGTGTTGTTCTTAACCGTTTGAATATCATGGCTGTTCACGCCGAATGACATTTGCGGCTGGTGATCGATAAAGGCGACAACGCAATTATCCGGGGTTAGAAGTTTTTCAGTAGCTGCAGTCATGGTCTTTCTCCTTTTGTGAGTTGTTAAAATTTAAACGGGCAAATCAAAGAGCAAAATTTCAGCATCTGTGACCGCGCTGATCTTAATGACTTCTTCATCTTTAATAGCAAAGCCATCACCCGCAGATGCTTTTTCACCATTCAGCTCGGCAAGGCCTTTTGCAACCTGAAGCCAGTATTTGCGACCTTTTTGAATCTGAAATTCATCGCTTTGACCCTCTTCAAATTTGCCGGCCAACATGCGCGCATCTTGCTTGATGATCAAAGAGCCATTCTCTCCATCAGGAGAGATCACGACACGGAAAGTGTTTGTCATCTCTTCCGGTTCAAAAGATTTTTCCTGATAATCCGGTACCTCGTTTTCAACATTCGGCATAATCCAGATTTGCAAAAAATGGACATCTTCCTTATCCGAACCATTAAATTCGCTATGGCGCACACCGGTTCCGGCGCTCATAATCTGTACATCACCAGGTTTAATCGACGAGCCGTTGCCCATGCTGTCTTTGTGCGCAAGCTCGCCTTTCAGCACATAGGAAATAATCTCCATATTGCTGTGGCCATGCTCGCCAAAACCAGCGCCGGGAATGACGCGGTCTTCGTTGATCACCCGCAATGGTCCAAATCCCATATGCTCGGGGTCTTGATAATGGCCAAAAGAGAATGTATGCATGCTTTTCAGCCAGCCTGCATCAGTCGGCCCACGCTCGTCTCTGTATCTTTTGGTAATCATATCCATCTCCTTAACTTTTATAGAAATTATTCTTATTTTCAAGATAGATTTTTCTGTATTATTTGATAATATAGGAATTAAGAAAATAACTATTCGAATAAATAGAATAATGGACAAGCTCGCAAATATGGAGGCTTTCAGAGCCGTAGGAGAGACGGGAAGCTTTGCCGCTGCCGCCCGCAAACTCAATCTCGCCAACTCGGTCGTGAGCAAACGCATCAAAGATCTAGAAGATTTTTTAGGCGCGCCGCTTTTTATTCGCACAACGCGAAAAGTTACATTGACCGAAACGGGCTACAGCTATCTGGAATATGTACGGAAATTCACGGATGAATTGCAGGAGGTTGAAGCGCGCATCCAGCATAAAATGGATAAACCCGTCGGAGAAGTAAAACTCGCTGCGCCTGTGAGTTTCGGGATGCAATATCTTGGGCCTGCGATTTCTTCTTATCTTGCGAAATATCCGGATGTAAGTATTAAAACCTACCTCTCCGACCGTCGCGTTGATCTGGTAGAGGAGGGGTATGATCTGTCGATTCGCACTGGACCAATGGAAGATTCCAGCCTTATTGCAAAAAAGCTTGTGGATTGCCGCCGCGTGGTCTGCGCCAGCCCGGATTATTTTCAAAAACATGGAAAACCCGAGCATCCCAAAGATTTGAAAGCGCATAATTGCATGAGCTATCTGAACCTGGCCGATGGCAAGGCCTGGCCTTTTATAATCGATGGGCAACGCAAATGGCAAAATGTTTCCGGCGCGTTTTTGGCTGATAATGGGGATTTGTTGCATGAAGCGGCGCTCTCTGGCTGCGGCGTTACTTTGCTGCCGACTTTTATTGTTGGCGATTCAATCAAAGCAGGTAAGCTCGAAATCGTATTGGAAAAATACGAAGAGAGAGATTTTAACATCTACGCCGTTTACCAACACACCCGCCACCTCTCAGCCAAGATCAGAACGCTGATCGATCATTTGGGTGAAAGTTTCACACAAACAACAATGTAAAGTTAGTGCGGTTTTTTATATTTGAGATTATCAGTATTGAGAAAAAGTTACTGCAGATTATTTGGAAAATGGCAGGGGCACCAGGACTCGAACCCGGGACCTACGGATTTGGAATCCGACGCTCTACCAACTGAGCTATACCCCTAAAACCAGCCACAAACTAATATTAATTGGGGCGTTGGTCAACATAACTTTCACAGAGTTTCAAGCGAACAGATTTTAGCTTATAACATTTATGATCAAGGCATAGACCAGAAGCGCTGCAATGATAAACAAAATCTGATAACCAGCGGCAAAGCTTTCCTGTGTCTTAGCCTTAAGCTGCGTCACCATCTCCGGCCAAGTATAGGATACAAAATCCCCCAATGACATCACATTAATAAGCTTTCCTTCCTCATCAACGATCGGCAGGTGGCGAAAGCGCTCATTCGACATAATCCGCAGCCAGTCCATAACATCATCATCGCCCTTAGCCGCGCGTATATCCTTACTCATAATTTCAGACAAAGCGGTCGTGTCCGGATCTTTTTTCTCATGCAATAGCCGAATCATCAAATCCCGCTCTGTGACAATGCCTGCAATGGTCTGATCATCGCGCGTAATGATAATCGAGCCGAATTTACGCTCAGACATGACGGTAATTGCCTCTCTAACCTTGGCCGTTTCTGGCAAAGTAACCGGTTTTCCTTTGGCGTTATATTCTGGGCGATCCTTAATCTTCATAATAGATAAATCCTTGTGCAAATATGAGGGGACAATTTTAAACGAATGAACAAATCCAATGCTATTGCTTTTTAAGGCAAAAGTCGATAAAGAATTATCTAACATGCACATGCGGGCGTAGTTCAATGGTAGAACGTCAGCCTTCCAAGCTGAACATGCCGGTTCGATCCCGGTCGCCCGCTCCAGTCTCTTCAGGGGGGAACATGAAACAAATACTCACCGCAATATGTATAATTTTCATCACTGCATTGCCTGCTTTTGCAGGTAATCATGACCACGCAGCCGCGGCAAAAAGCACCAAAATATCTGATCGCGTCTATGTGATACAGGTTTCCGGCGGCAATATTGGCGTTTCAATTGGTGATGACGGCATCTTTATGATTGATAATGGTTACGCCAACGCCACGCCGCAAGTCTTAGAGCAAATAGAAAAAATTACTGGCACAAAAGAAAACGATATTCGTTATGTTCTAAACACACACTGGCATGGCGATCATACCGGAGGGAACGAGGTTATGGGCGGGCAGGGCGCAATGATCATGTCACATGATAATGTCCGCAAACGCCTGTCCGTAGATAATTATATACCCGCCTTTGATATGAAAAGTACCGCTGCCCCTGCAATTGCGCTGCCATCCTTGACCTTTAATGATCATATGCATGTCCACATTAATGGCGATACATTAAGCATTATGCACTTGCCAAACGCGCACACGGATGGCGACTCTGTGATCTACTTCGAAAAAGATAACATCATGCACACAGGCGATATCTTTTTTAACGGCTTTTATCCCTTCATAGACGCCTCAACAGGCGGATCATTTCAAGGGATGATCGATGCAACAAATGTTATTCTGGAAAAAATAAATGACCAGACAAAAATCATCCCTGGTCATGGCCCGCTCTCTAACAAGGCCGAGCTTACCGCTTATCGGGATATGCTTGTAAGTGTTCAAAGCGCAATCAAGCCCATGATTGAGGCTGGAAAAACCCTGGAAGAAATAACCGCTGCAAATCCGCTAAAGTCATTTAATGAAGAATGGGGTGATGGATTTTTGCCTCCGGAAAAATGGCTGCCAATAGCCTATGAATCAATGAAGCAGTAATTTTGATGCTTTTATAGGCAAAACCATAAAAACCCGTTGACATTACGCTGCGGGTTTTTTAAACCATAGCATTAATTTGATGCCGCGTGCGGCGGGTTTATTGTTTTTTGTAAGGAGCATTAAGAAATGGCAAAGCAGAAATTTGAGCGGACAAAGCCGCACTGTAACATAGGAACGATTGGTCACGTTGACCATGGTAAAACGACGCTGACAGCGGCGCTGACGAAGTATTTTGGTGAATTCAAGGCCTACGATCAGATTGATGGTGCACCGGAAGAAAAAGCGCGCGGGATCACGATTTCAACCGCGCACGTTGAATATGAAACAGACGCCCGCCACTACGCGCACGTTGACTGCCCGGGCCACGCGGACTATGTGAAGAACATGATTACCGGCGCGGCGCAAATGGACGGCGCGATATTGGTTGTGAACGCAGCAGACGGCCCGATGCCTCAAACCCGCGAGCACATCTTGCTTGCGCGCCAGGTTGGTGTTCCCGCGCTTGTGGTGTTCATGAACAAGGTTGACCAGGTGGACGACCCGGAATTGCTTGAGCTCGTTGAGATGGAAATCCGCGAACTTCTCACATCCTATGACTTCCCTGGCGATGATATTCCAATCGTTTCCGGCTCGGCTCTGGCCGCGCTCGAAGGCCGTGACCCTGAGATTGGTGAGAACAAAATCCGCGAGCTTCTGAAGGCTGTTGATGATTACATCCCACAGCCAGCGCGTGCCATTGACAAAGATTTCCTGATGCCGGTTGAGGACGTGTTCTCAATTTCTGGCCGCGGAACTGTTGCCACTGGCCGGATCGAGGCAGGCGTGGTCAATGTCGGCGATGAAATCGAAATCGTTGGTATCCGCGACACACAAAAAACCACCATCACCGGTGTTGAAATGTTCCGCAAGCTGCTTGACCGCGGCGAGGCAGGCGACAATATCGGCGCGCTTTTGCGTGGAACCAAGCGCGAGGAAATCGAGCGCGGCCAGGTTCTATGCAAGCCCGGCTCCATCACCCCCCACACAAAATTCACCGCCGAGGCGTATATTTTGTCCAAGGATGAAGGTGGCCGTCACACACCATTTTTCACCAATTACCGCCCGCAATTCTACTTCAGAACGACGGACGTAACCGGTGAGGTAACATTGCCAAGCGGCACCGAAATGGTGATGCCCGGCGATAACATCAACAACATGGAAGTGACGCTGATCGCGCCAATCGCCATGACCGAAGGCCTGCGCTTCGCGATCCGCGAAGGTGGACGCACCGTCGGCGCCGGCGTTGTGAGCAAAATCGTAGCGTAATTAATGACGCTTCAAAATAATAATTGAAAGCTCCGCGACACATGCGGGGCTTTTTTATTTTCCTAGCGCAGACAAGCTGTTATAGTGAAAGAAAAAGGATTATCTTGATGCGTTATGCGACTTTTCTTGGGTTAACACTATTATTTTTAATAGGGATCACAGCTGCGCAAAGCACAAAAGCGCAAGATCTCGATGCTGATGATTTGAAAATAACACAGCGCGAGCTCGCAACCTGGCAACAATCTGAGCAGCGTTATGAGCAGAGCTATGATACGGCCTTGCGCGAAGTTAAGGAAGGGAAGCTAAACCTGCAAAATCGCGTGCGAGCAATGCGTGTTTATTATTCATGGACAAGCCAATACACGCCATTCTCAGAAAAAATAATAGATGAGCTCACGCGCTATGCTTACAAAGCAGACACAGAAACTGAGCCAAGAGAAATTAATAAAGCGCTGGCGCAATACCGAAACCTTTTGGATAAACACATAGTAAATCTTGATGTGCTAGACTTTGCAATAACGCTCAGCCTTGCTGACGTTCGTTATGGCGACAGCATTTTTCTGAAAAATGTTCGCGCAGCTATTATCAATAGCCTCACAGAGATTATCAATGTCGGCAAAACGCCTGAATCACCATATAGAATAATAACATACGGCGAAGAAACATACATCTTGGGGACCTTTAATGGCGGCAGGATTGAAAAGAGCGAGATATATAACGTTGACAGAACATTTTACAATGTACATGACATTTCTATGCCCAATGGACAGTATCTCCAAATTTATATGGATGTTACCGCCCCAATCCGCAACGTAAAAATCAAACAAATAGTCAGTGAAAAAAAAGAGCGCATTAATATCTCTGGACAATAAAGGCAAAAAAAACATTTTCCCTCTTAAACAGAGCGCATAATTTTGCTATTGCTTAGATTGGTTTTCTAAAATAAAGCGAGGAAAAATGCTACGACGCACCGCATTACATGGCGCGCACTTAAAGAGAAATGCCAAAATGGGCGGGTTCGCAGGCTATGACATGCCCCTTTATTACGATCTTGGTGTAAAAAAAGAGCACGAATGGGTTCGTGAAAAAGCAGGCCTCTTTGATGTTTCTCACATGGGACAAATTATGGTCAAGGGCGAGCAGGGGGGCAGCGATGCAGTTGATTTCTTTGAAAAAGTAACCCCATCATCCTTCAAGAAATTAGGTATAGACCGCACAAAATATACGGTTCTTACGAACGAGGAGGGCGGCATCATCGATGATTTAATGGTTACGCGCACGGGCGAAAACGCTTTTCACTGCGTTCTAAATGCGGGCTGCAAGGAAAAGGATATGGCCTGGATGAAAAGCCAGATGCCACAAACTCTTGAAATGACATATTTTGAGGACTGGGCTCTTATTGCCCTTCAAGGTCAAAAAGCTGAGAACGTTATAAAAGACGCGCTTAAAATTGAGCTCTCAAAGCTATCTTATATGGGGCTCTGGGCGCAAAAGGATCATAAAATGTTTATCTCACGCCTCGGTTATACCGGCGAAGATGGCTTTGAAATCAGTGTGCCAAATCAAGACGCAGAAAAAATATGGGAAGCTCTGCTCGATCATAATGATGTTGAGCCGATCGGCCTTGCAGCCCGTGACTCCTTGCGTCTTGAAATGGGCTATTGCCTGTACGGTCATGATATCGACGACACAACCACGCCAATTGAGGCCGATTTAGCCTGGGTTATGGGCAAAGATAATCAAGGTTTTACTGGCGCGCAGCATGTGCTTGCTCAAAAAAAATCAGGAGCAGATAAAAAACGCGTGGGCATTAAGCTGACAGGTCGCGGCGTAGCTCGCGAGGGTGCAGAAATCAGAAACAAAGAGGATGAAGTGATTGGCAAGCTGACAAGTGGTGGCTTTTCGCCGACCTTAAATGCCTCAATCGGGCAAGGATACGTGCCAAGCGCGTACACTCAGCCCGGCACCAAAATTTTTATCAATGTGCGCGGAAAAAACATAGAGGCGGAAATTTCAAACATGCCTTTTCTCCCAGCAAAGACTAAGAATTCTAAGAAAGAGGCCGCATAAAAAAATTGAAAATAAATAGAGCAATAACACAGCCTAGCTTTGATGCGCTCATATGGTTTATTTTGGCCATAAGTCCAGTGGGTATAGCAATCCCATTTATGATTATTGGTTCTAACATATGCACTGGAGCGATAGGGTCAGGTGGAACAAACTGCAATTCCGGATTTGCATTGCTGGATGGTTACTTTGTTACAATAGCGCCGATTCTTGAGTTTTCTTGCTTGATGATGGGTTTTTGTTTTTTATGGATGGCGATAGCGGGATTAGTGTGGTTAAAGTTTTTTAAAGCAGTTACAAAAATTTTTTCGAAGGTTAAAAATGTTAAGGAGTAATAATATGGCCGAATTTAAATACACAAAAGACCATGAATGCATTTATGTTGATGGCAACACCGCATGGGTAGGTATTACAAAACACGCACAGGATGCACTGGGCGATCTTGTCTTCGTCGAGCTGCCTGAAATCGGTAAAAAAGTAAAAAAGGGCGGAGATATCGCCGTTGTTGAATCTGTGAAAACGGCGGCTGAAGTATATTCGCCTGTTGATGGTGAAGTAACAGAAATAAACGAGCCGATGGTGGATAATCTTGAGCTTATCACTAAGCCCGTAAATGATAATGGCTGGATCGCCAAGGTCAAGGTTTCAGATGCATCAGCTCTGAATGATTTGATGGACGAAGCCGCCTATGCTCAATATCTAAAAGAGGTTGATTAATTTATGAGATATCTTCCCCAAACGGAAAATGCCCGCAAAGAGATGCTCAAGGCCGTTGGAGCAACCAGCGTAGACGCCCTTTATCGTGACATCCCCAAAGTGGCCTTCATTAAAGGAATGGCGGACCTCCCGCCTCATCAGGGTGAATTACAGGTTGAGCGTGCGCTTGGCACTCTGGCGGCAAAAAATATCCCTGCGCTCGATATTCCTTTTTTCCTGGGGGCAGGGGTCTATTATCACCATATCCCCGCAACCGTCGATTACATCATCCAGCGCAGCGAATTTCTCACGGCTTACACCCCGTACCAGCCGGAAATTGCACAAGGAACTTTGCAGGTTATTTTTGAATATCAAACCTTTATCTCAAAACTAACAGGGCAGGAAATTGCAAACGCCTCCCTCTATGACGGCTCGACCGCCACCACTGAGGCCGCACTAATGGCCATGCGCATCACAAAGCGCAACAAGGTCGTAATAGGTGCACCGCTACACCCAGAATATCGTTCCGTTCTAGACTCTTACATGGCAAACTTAAGTGATAGGATTGTTGTCGACGGAGAGCCGGATGAAGAGACGGCCTGCGTGATTGTTCAATCACCTGATTTCTTTGGAAACCCGCATAAATATAGTGAATGGCGCAAAAAATGTGATGCAACTGGTGCACTATTAATTGTTGTAATCACCGAAATTATCTCCCTCGGTCTTCTTCCAGCCCCAACCGAAGCCGATATCGTCTGCGGCGAAGCGCAATCAATCGGGCTGCCTATGAGCTTCGGCGGACCGCATCTTGGCTTTTTTGCCTGCCGCGAGAAATATCTGCGCCAAATGCCTGGCCGCCTGTGCGGCATGACCGAGGATGCAGACGGCAAGCGCGGCTTCGTGCTTACGTTGTCCACGCGCGAGCAACATATCCGCCGGGATAAAGCCACATCAAATATCTGCACTAATCAGGGCCTGTGTGCGCTTGCCTTCACGGTTCACATGGCACTTCTTGGCGAATCCGGTTTTAAACGGCTTGCGCAATTGAACCATGAAGCCGCATGTGATCTCTCCGATGCACTTGAAAAAATCAAGGGCGTCAAAGTCATAAACAAAAACTTTTTCAATGAATTCGTGATAGAGCTGCCAAAGCCGGCAAACGATGTTGTTGAAAAGCTGGCGAAGAACAAGATCATTGCCGGGCTGGCCCTCGATGGAAATCGCCTGCTGGTTGCCGCTACAGAAATGTCAACACAGCAGCATCGCGATCTATTCACGCAAGCACTGGCCAAGGCAGTTTTATGAAAGATAGGATGTTAAGATGACAAATACAGGCATGATCATGTTTTTTGTTATGATACTGGCAATTATTGTGACTGGTGTCGGGTCTTTTATTTATTTCCAATATAAAGGCCCTGAAAGAAAAACCATTATCTGCAAAAACGAAAAGCTGGAGCTTAGTTTTGTAATTCATGATCAGGACAAAGCCTTTGTCATTGCAGGAGAGCAGGTTAACCCCAAAAATGTTTCTATATTCAACGAAAGCACAATTGCCGCAAGCTGGACTCACAATACAGCGGCAACAAAGATTTTTTTAGATCGCATTACTGGAAAGTTAGAGCTCGAAACGAAAACAGGTAACCGCGACTGGGAAAAAAATATATTGGAGTGTCAGTATAAAGCAGCTCGGTTTTAATTTTTTAAAAAGGTAAAAACACATGTATCAAATGGACAATAAAGGTCTTCACTATGAAGAATCGCTGCTCTGGGAAAAGGAACACAGCGACACGCCCGGCGTAGATCTGGAAAAACCCAAGGGCCTAAAATCCCGCACCGGGCAGCCAGAGCGCGATGAAATTGGCCTGCCAAACCTCAGCGAACCGCAAATCGTAAGGCATTTTGTCCGTATGAGCACGTGGAACTACTCCATTGATCACGGCTTTTTCCCGCTCGGTTCTTGCACAATGAAACATAATCCGCGCCTGAATGAAAAACTTGCGCGCCTTCCCGGTTTTGCACACATCCATCCCATGCAACCACAAAGCACCGTTCAAGGGGCGCTGGAGCTTATGCATACCCTCCAACACTGGCTGGCCGAGCTCACGGGGCTGCCCGGCGTTTGCCTAACACCGTCCGCAGGCGCACATGGCGAGTTGGCCGGGATGATGACCATCCGCTGCGCCCATGAGCAAAAAGGCAATGCAAACCGTAAAATCGTCCTAACACCGGACTCCGCACACGGTACAAACCCAGCAACTGCCGTAATGTGCGGCTTCGAGGTGCGCTCAATCTCGACAAAAGAAACAGGATGCCTGACCATCGACGCTTTCAAGCAAGCGCTCTATGAAACCGACCCCAAAGGCGGCGATATCGCAGGGATGATGGTAACAAACCCCAATACATGCGGCTTGTTCGAAAAAGACATTCTCGAAATATCGAAACTGCTGCACGAGGCTGGCGGATATTTCTACTGTGATGGTGCTAATTTCAACGCACTGGTTGGCAAAGTGCGTCCCGCCGATTTTGGCGTGGATGTAATGCATATTAACCTGCATAAAACCTTCTCAACGCCCCATGGCGGCGGCGGCCCTGGTTCTGGGCCAATCTGCTGCACCGAAGAGCTCGCGCAATACATGCCCGTCCCGACAGTCATTGAGGAGGAGGGTGTGTTCAAACTCGAAAGCGCAAGCGACCGACCGGAAACACTCGGCACACTCAAGGCCTTTCAGGGCCAGTTCGGCATGCATGTCCGCGCGATGTCTTATATGATGTCACACGGATCAGACGGCCTTAAGAAAGTATCGGAGGACGCTGTTTTAAATGCAAATTATATTCTTTCTCAGCTAAAAGATGAGTATCACGTCCCCTATCCAGGGCCATGCATGCATGAATGCCTCATTACCGATAAATACCAAAAAGAGCATGATGTCTCCACACTTGATATCGCCAAAGCCCTTGTAGAATATGGCTATCACCCAATGACAGTCTACTTCCCGCTTGTTCTGCCCGGAACCATGCTGGTCGAACCAACAGAAACCGAAAGTAAGGACGCCATTGATCGCTTCATCACTACGATGAAGAAAATCGCCAAGGACGCCGCGGACGGTAAAGCGGAGGAATTCCATAGTTTCCCGCAAAGCTCGCCCCGCAAGCGCCTCGATGAGGTTAAGGCCGCGCGTAACCCAACCCTTAAATATAAGGCTGCGGCATAAGCGGATATATGCATTTTTCTCTGGCTATTTGATTTTTTTTGGTATAGAAAATGCATATTCCCCGTAAAATGAAGAGCTTCGAAAATGTGACACATCCTCACGATACGAACTCTGGGAAGAAAAAACTAAAGAAATTGAGGAAAAAATGCCCAAAACAGGCCCAATAGAGTTTGTAAAACAGGTCAGAAGCGAAGCCAAAAAAATTACATGGCCATCACGCCATGAAACAACAGTCAGTATGATCGCTGTGTTTGTTATGGTTTTCATATGTTCATTGTTTTTATATTTTGCCGATCAGATCATTGCTTACGCTATCAGGCTGATCATGGGCTTTGGCGGCTAAAGAAAAGGAAAAAATAAAATGGCTAAAAGATGGTATATATTGCACGTTTACTCTGGCTTTGAAAACAAAGTCGCCGAATCAATCAAGGAAAAAGCAGCCAAACAGGGCCTGGGAGAGTATATCGAGGATATTCTCGTACCAAAGGAAGAGGTTGTTGAGGTTAAGCGCGGCCAACGCGTAAACGCCGAGCGTAAATTCTATCCCGGCTATGTCCTCGCAAAGCTTGAGATGAACGACACAGTGTGGCATTTGATCAAGGACACACCAAAAGTTAGCGGATTTCTTGGCGCAGGTGGCAATAAACCCGTGCCAATTACCGAAGCCGAAGCGCAGCGCGTCCTCACACAGGTTCAAGAAGGCGTTGACCGCCCGCGCCCGTCCATCATTTACGACATCGGCGAAGAAGTCAAAGTCACCGACGGTCCATTCGCATCCTTCAACGGTATTGTCGAAGAAGTGGACGAGGAAAAATCCAAGCTCAAAGTGTCTGTATCCATCTTTGGTCGCTCAACGCCGGTCGAACTTGAATACTCACAGGTTGAAAAAACTTAAGGCCTATGGGCTTAAGTCCTTCATCGTGTTATAAATAGAGACGATGAACTCGACCTTTGATAAGACATTATGGATTCGCATTATAATTGGAATGGTTCTGGGCATCGCTCTGGGCCTTGTGCTGTCACCTCACGGTCTTGCAATAGTAACTCCTGATACATCTACTTTGATTGCACCTTGGGTTAAATTGCCCGGCGTTTTCTTCCTTGGCCTTATTCAGATGGTGGTTATCCCCCTTGTTTTATGTTCGATCGTTCTGGGTATTACCCAAAGCGGGGAATTGGAATTCGTTCAAAAAATCGCGCTGCGCCTTGTGCTTTATTTCGTTTGCACAACCTTTATTGCTATTTCCATAGGCATGATTTTGGTGCATACCATCAACCCTGGAAAATATATAGACCCCGTTCTGGTTCAGAGCTTTGAAAGCTCAAGCCTTCAAACCGAAGAGCAGCCAACGTTCGAAGATCTAACCATCCCTGACCGTATCAGCAACTTAATACCCACCAACATTGCCAGTGACATCGTCCAAAAAAACCTGCTCCAGATTGTGATCGCAGCGATGATCCTGGGCGCAGCCTTGCTGACATTACCTGAAACGACCGCAAGACCCGTCAAGGATCTGTGCGAGTCCGGTCAGGCCCTATCCATGCGGATAATCGGCTGGGCGATGGTCTTGGCGCCATATGCTGTGTTTGGCCTGCTCTGTGAAATCACAATAAAACTGGGCTTCAGCGCCCTTGTCGGGATGGGCATGTACATGCTGACCGTCATAATCGGCCTGCTTTGCATGATGGCTGTCTATATTGCAATTGCAACAATAGTTACAAAACGCTCACCTTTGTGGTTCCTTGGTGCGATTAAGGAAACCCAGCTTCTTGCCTTTTCAACCAGCTCCTCCGCCGCAACAATGCCCTTCACCCTGACATGCGCTGAGGAAAAACTGAACGTATCAGCCAAAATAACGCGTTTTACGATACCTTTAGGGGCAACAATCAACATGGACGGAACCGCTATGTATCAGGCCATCGCCGCCGTCTTCCTCGTACAGGTCTTTGGCGCAGCCTCCGGCGTTGAGCTATCCGCCGCTGAGCTCGCGGTCTTAATGCTAACAACAATAGGCGCTTCCATCGGCACACCCGCCACTCCCGGGGTTGGTATCGTTGTGCTGGCGACAATTTTAACGGGAATAGGGATCAATCCCGCCGCCATCGGCTTTATTCTGGCTGTAGATCGTGTCCTTGACATGTGCCGTACGACAGTAAATGTGACTGGCGATCTGACGGCGACGCTCGTTATGAAAAAAATACTAAAATAGAAATCACCCTTGTCTTTCTTTTCCCGCCGCGCCATAGTGCGCAAAGCTATGGCTTGAACAAAATACAGCGAGATGAGAATGTCACATAAAGCCTCAACAGAAGACCAAGGTGTTAAGCCAGTGGGGCTTATTGCTCGGCTCCGGCGCTACCTACTGACCGGAATACTCGTTACAGCGCCCATCACCATAACCATATATTTGACCTACATTTTCTTGACATTTATTGACAGTAAGGTCGTGCACCTGCTGCCCGAGGAATGGTATTCTGCTCTCTACGCAAAAACCACAATTCCTGGTCTTGGTTTAGTTATCGTCATTGCTGTCTTTATAGTCATAGGCTGGCTGGCGACAAATTTCCTCGGCCGCCTGTTTATCAGAATATCCGAATATATCGTAAATATAATGCCAGGCGTGCGCACCCTCTACAGCGCAATCAAGCAAATCTTCGAAACTATAATGGCTAGCCAGTCCAATGCTTTCCGCGAAGTTGTTATGCTGGAATATCCCCGTAAAGGAATCTGGTCAATCGGCTTTGTCACCGGGCGTTCAGAAGGCGAAGTACAGGAATTAACCGAAGAAGAGACAATTAACGTCTTTGTCCCCACAACACCAAACCCGACATCCGGCTATTTACTATTTGTCCCAAGAAAAGAATTGAAATACCTAAAAATGAGCGTTGAAGACGGCGTGAAACTCGTTGTATCGGCGGGAATAATAACGCCTGAACATACGGCGCTCAGAAAGCTGAAGAAAGACTAGTATAAAGGATTAATGATGTTCGATTTAATCAAATCCATTCAGGAACGCGACCCCGCCAGACCAAGCGCCCTAGAGGTGTTTTTTGCCTATAACGGCTTCCACGCGGTTATGTTTCACCGCATGAATAACTGGATCTGGCATCTGGGGCTTCACACCCTTGCACGGACATTTGCGAATATTGCGCGCATGCTGACCGGCATCGAAATCCATCCTGAAGCGCAAATCGGGCGGGGGTTCTTCATCGACCACGGTACGGGCGTAGTTATCGGCCAAACGGCAATCGTCGAAGATAATGTCACGATCTATCACGGCGTGACGCTTGGCGGAGTAGGGAAGCAAGGCGAAGTAAACGGCAAACGCCATCCCACCCTGAAAGAAGGCGCAATTATTGGCTCTGGCGCTCAAATTCTTGGTGATATCACAATAGGTATACACGCCAAAGTTGGCTCAAACTCTGTTGTCACAAGCGATATACCGGACGGCGCCACCGCCATCGGCATCCCCGCCCGCGTCATCGGCGGCGATGATAAGGCTCGCGCTTACGGCATGCCCAGCCGCGAGGAAATGCAGGACGTCACCTTTACCATCGACTGCATCATCCGCGAAATGGGCAAAATTAAAAAAGAGCTTAACCTCGGTGACAAGGACTGCGATCGCGAAACAAAAGACGCAGCGGAATAAGAAGGGAGCAATTAAATGAACAGACTTATCACCCTCTCCAGCGTAATGATTGGATTAGTGGCTATTGGCATAACAATATTTTTTTCAAATATTCTTCCTCAATATAACTCACAGCTTCTAACACCAAGCATGGATTACACCATAAAAAATTGTGCCATTAATTTCTTTTTCTTTGGATCAGCAACATATTTTTTATTAAGCATCCTTCATGGCCTGTCAGAGCTTAATAAAAAAAACGATAAGGAAAATCCGGAAAGGGGAAGAGAAGCATTAAAACCAATTGTGCTCTCCTTTTTATTTTTAGTAGCGATCTTTGCAGTAAAATATGATGTGACAAAAAATGAGTTTTCAAAAAGACCGATAGATTCTCAAAAGATTTTTCAAGAAAACTTATCGTGGCAAGACATAAAAGGCAGGTATGACAAAAGCCCCAAATTTAAGCTAGCCATAAAATCAATGCTCTACAAGGGTAACTATAATTCAAACGATTTATCAGAAATGATTGAAGAATACTGGGATGAACCAGAGATTTTAAAAATGATTATCGACGGTGCTATTACGAGATTTTCGCCTCAGAATTTATTTCGTTTGTATGAGCACAAAAATGAAGACATAAGAGTAAGTGTAATCAGAAATGCATCCAGCTTACGCTTTAGTGATGCTCTAGTTAAAAAAATTGAACAAGATATTGTAACATCTAAAGAAAACTCTATTGTAATAAAAAAACAATTACTTTTGAGTTCCCCTGATAAGTTAGGTAGCGCAACAGTATATGCTTTGGCTGTTGATAAAGATAAAGAAATTCAAATGATTGTTGCTGGTAATAAATATCATACACCGTTGCCACTTCTCCAAGATATAATATCATCAAAGGGAAATATGTATGATCAGGATGTAAAGCTTGCAGCTTTATTTTCATATATCGGAAGTTTCGTAAAGCTAAAAGCCATAACAAATACACATGAAGTTCTAAAAAGAGGTTTTGATTTCTTCATGACATATAACAGTGAGCCGAAAGAAATCTTAGAATTCAATAAACGCTTAATATCTATCTTAGAGGAAAAGGACGAGATTTTAAAATCACCAAAAGGTTATGATATTAATCTTGGCCAAAAATTAAAAAAAGTAAAAATGGAGAGGCTCATTCAAGATTTAAAAGAGTACTGCGATGACACGATTGGAGGATTATACAGAAGCTACCGCGTATACAGCGCGTGTGCAAATATACCAATCATTGTACAGGATTAGCACATGTAATAACCTCACCCACCTCTGAAATATTTAATCGCCTGATCGCATTCAAACAGATAAAGCAAAGTCTTAAGCGCTTTTCCTCGTGTAGTTTCAAGCTTGGGATCTTTCGATAAAATCAGCTTCGCATCATCCCGCGCCGCCGCCAGTAATTCTCCATGTACCGAAAGCTGCGCAAGCTTAAAACCCGTCACGCCGCTTTGCTTGGTCCCCAGAATATCACCTCCGCCGCGCAGCTCCAGATCCTTCTCCGCAATCACAAACCCATCCTCACAATCACGCATAATGTTAAGTCTCTCTGTAGCAACTGCTCCTAAAGGTTTGGAATAAATCAAAAAACAGTAGGATTGCTCCGCCCCTCGCCCAACACGGCCACGAAGCTGATGCAGCTGTGACAGGCCAAAGCGCTCTGCGTGCTCTATCACCATGACGCTGGCTTCGGGAACATTAACCCCCACCTCGATTACGGTGGTCGCCACCAGAAGATCAAGCCCGCCCGCCGCAAATCGCGCCATTACTTCGTCTTTCTCCGCCGGTTTCATGCGCCCGTGAATAAGGCCGATGCGCTCCCCGAACACGCCTTGGAGAATATCATAACGCTCCTCCGCCGCCGCAAGATCAATCAACTCAGACTCTTCCACCAACGGACAAACCCAGTAAACACGCGTCCCATCGGCAATTTTCCGTCGCAGCCCATCCACGACCTGATCTAGCTTTTCATTAGAAAACAATAACGTCTGCACAGGTTTTCGCCCCGGCGGCTTCTCATCAATCTTTGAAACCTCCATATCCCCATAAGCCGTGAGCGCCAACGTGCGCGGAATAGGGGTGGCCGTCATCACCAAAATGTCCGTGCCCCGGCTTTTCCCCGACAGCGCAAGACGCTGATGCACACCAAAGCGGTGCTGCTCGTCAATCACCGCCAGCCCAAGATCGTGATACTCAACGCTCTCCTGAAAAATCGCATGCGTCCCGATAATCACCTGCGCAATGCCATCCGCAATCTGCTTTAATATTAAATCCCGCGATTTCCCCTTATCCCTCCCGGTCAGAGTCACAAACCGAACTCCCGCTTCCTCCAGCCAAGGTTTTAGGCTCTCCTGATGCTGGCGCGCCAAAATCTCGGTCGGCGCCATGATCGCGGCCTGCGCGCCGCTCTCAACCGCGTTCATCATCGCCAGAGCCGCAACGATTGTCTTTCCGCTGCCGACATCCCCCTGAAGCAGGCGCAGCATCCTTGTGCTATCTTGCATATCGCGGTCAATTTCTGCGAGGCACCGCGCCTGCGCGCCCGTCAACGCAAAGGGCAATACACCCCGAATTTTCTCACGAAGCTTAAGTGATGCCGGATAGCTGCGCCCGTTAATCGCCTTTTGATGGCCGCGCACCATCGCCAGCGTAAGCTGATTAGCCAGTAATTCATCATAAGCAAGGCGCATGCGAACAGGATGCGTAGGCTCAAGATCGGCGCCGCTCTGAGGGTTATGAAGCGCCCGCAGCGATATATCCCAATCCCCCCAGCCTTGGCGCTTCTTATGTGCAGCATCAAGCCATTCCGCCAGAGCGGGAATGCTGTTAATCGCCTCAGCCTGAGCCTTGCGGATAACCTTATTTGTCACGCCCGCTGTCAGCGGATAAATAGCCTCAACGCTCTCAAGGCTTGCGCGCTGTGCCACGCTCGCCACATCCGGGTGCATCATCTGCGCTTGTCCTTGAAAATATTCAACTTTACCGCTGATAATCACTTCTTGCCCTAGCGGCAGAATCTTTTCAATCCAAGCCTTTTTCGCATGAAAAAACACGAGCGATATGCTCCCACTGCCATCAACGCACTGCACACGATAGGGCAGGGATTTGCGCGCATTGGGAATATGCTTTTCTACGCGCACCTGCGTCGTCATAACGCGCCCATTAGGGGCTTCGGATAAGGGGCAAGAAAACCGCCGGTCAATAAAATCAACCGGCGCATGAAACAAAAGATCAAGCACCTTCGCGCCCCCCAAAAGCCCCTGCATCACCTTGCCGATACGCGGCCCGACACCGGGCAGGGTGGTAATAGAGCGAAACAAAGGATCAAGATCAAAAGGGCGTTGACTCATAGGCACAAAATCGTTTCATTAAAGCTCAATAACCTTATAGGATCGGAGACAAAGATGGAAGCCGTTGGACACAAAGATGAACCTTTGGACAATAAACGCCGCAGGTTAATCTTCAGATCAGATCATCGCGGTACAAAGGAAATGGATCTCATTCTAGGATCATTTGCACTGCGCAATGTGCCGAATTTTAGCGCAGAAGAACTCGCTCAATATGATGAGCTTCTTTGTAACAATGACCCGGATTTGTATAACTGGATCACCGGCAAGGAGGCCCCGCCAAAAGAGTTAGAATCTATGCGTGTATTTCAAAAACTCATGACCCATAAGGTCGTCTAGGATTTTCTGAATACCCCATGATACGCATAGCCCTTATAAAGGTGCTGCACCTCTAGCGTTCCTTTTCTCTCATACTCCATGCGCTTGAGGTAATGAAGGATCTCAGGCTTGTAATACACATGGAACATCTTGAGCCACCAAAACACAAACTTGCGAAAAGCTGGCGGCAAATCTTCCTGCCCGCCAAAATCAACAATATGCAACTCACCACCTTCGGGCAGAAGGGCAAGGGCGTGGTCAACCGATTCCTGCCACGGCGGAATAATCGACAGAGCATAGGAAAATACAAATTTCTGAACTGGCTCAGAGAGTCCAAAGAGCGTTTTGGGTTCAAAACTTTGGGAAAAACCCTGTTTCAAAACAATGGCTGGAGCCTCTTTGATATTCAAACGCGCCGTTTTTAGCATTTCATCTGACGCATCAAGCCCATAAAGTCGTGCACCGGGATAGCGCTTTGCAATTTTGACCAGATTACGCGCCGTGCCGCACCCGACCTCACAAATTATCTCTCCATCTTTTGCATCAAGCTGATCAATAAGATGATCCCGCCCCAAAAGATAATATTTGCGTGTAACGTCATATATGTGACGCGTCCAGCGATACATTTGATCCATATTGGATTTAATTTGCGACTCACTGGGCTGGTGGCGCACACTGCGAACGCTCATATTATTTCGCCTTTAGTGTATAGGTATGAAAGCCGCCATAAATCGAAGAGCGATCCATCTCGTTCCGTGGACCAGCCAGCGACGAATCATACTCCCAAGGGGAAAGGTTTTCTTCAGTAAGCGCCTCAGTCAGTGGGCTTTCCTCGCCGGCGGTCCGGAAAATAACGCGCGCACCTGGTTTTGCTGCAGCCAGAACAGCCGACCATAAATCATTAAGCTGTGCTGCATTCATCCAGTCCTGTGCATCAAGGAACACGAAACAATCCATACTGTTTGCTCCCTGAGAATCAAGGTAATCCGTAATTGTGCCGTGAACCACCTTGGCGCGGTCAATGTTAGCCTTCAGGATCTCGTAATTTTCTTCCTTAAGGTAACGCGGCAAAGCAATCTTGTTTTCACGGTCATAACCGCGGTTAAACGCTTGCCAAGCAAAGTAATTATCCTGAATAGGGAACTGGCACGCCATGCGCTCTAAGCGCGCCTTAAGTAAGGCTGCCATGTCGCCACGTGCAGATTCATTGAGGTCATCAAACTGAGCTGGAGGTATACCAAGCCCATAGAGCGACTCAGGCTTGTTGCACATTTTGCGCACAAATTTCTTATCAAATAACGGCCCAAGCGTGCGGTCAAAAATCACCTTTTGCTCTTCCAGAGTGCGTGCCTTCAGGATGTCACGCGGGTCTTGCCCATAAAGCTTTGCCACACGGTGCACAACGCCAATGAACTTGCCCAGCAAGCCATAGCGATAGACATTTTTCTTAAACAAATTAATGCGCCGTCCATGGGGAACAACGACTTTCTCCCAATAATTACGAGAGAAATTATCAAGATGCGGAGCAATATACTGATCGTAATTTTCTATATTTTTCGGATCATCCGCACACCCGAAAAACAAAAAGAAGCTCTCATAATCCGGCAAATGCTTGATCGCAGCAATCTTCAAGCGCCCAAGCGCCACATGTGCAGGATTTAAATCAACCGCAGTAACAGACGCAGGGGACTCAGTAAGGTAATTCATCATGTTGCACCCACCGGAACAAATCGTCATAATGTCCGTGGTGCTATCAATTTTCATTGCCGGAATATCAACTTCAGGGTCTTCCCATATCTGAGGGTATACAAAGCCGCTAAACGCCATTGTAAACATGCGTTCTTGAAGGCCACGCTTTGATGTTGCCTTGTTCTCATGAACAGCGCTCTTCAGCAGCTTTTTGGCCGGGACGCTAAGCGCATCATCTTTTAAAATCGCCTTAGAACTCATAAATATCATACACCTCTTGAAATAGAGTAAAACCTATATATAAAAAGCCCCATACAGGCAAATAATATTTAACGCATAAAAGGGGCTTATCTGTGCATAGTCTAGCGCGCGAAGCGGGTCAAACACAAGAGCAAGATTTGATATATGGTGCGCCCGAGGGGGAAGACGCCCGAATTCTTGCGGATATAGCCCGCCAGATAATGGCGCAGGACCGTATCTGCATCCATATCGCCCTTGATGATGCGCGCATAGATACGCTGCAGACACTTTTGGCCTTTTTTGCACCGGATGTGCACGTGCTCTGCTTTCCCGCATGGGATTGCCTGCCCTATGATCGTATTTCACCCCATGGCGATATCGTGGCGCAGCGCGTCGCATCTTTAACGCAACTTGAGGGCTGGCGCGCTGATCCAAGGCGCGTGCCAAGGGTTCTTCTGACAAGCGTTAATGCAGCTTTGCAAAGGGTCATGCCCCGCGAGGCCTTGCGCGAATCAAGCCTGCAGCTATCCATCGGTGGTGCACTGGATTTAGGTCACCTCACGCGCTTTCTTGGCCATAACGGGTATGTGCGCAGTGACACGGTGCGTGAGCCAGGTGATTTTGCCCTGCGCGGAGGAATAATTGATATCTTTCCCGCAGGATACGCACAGCCATTACGTATTGATTTGTTCGGTGATGAGATTGAAACCATAAAATCCTTCGATCCTGTAACGCAGCGCACTGAAGGAAATGTGAATAAACTCTCACTTTTGCCAGTAACGGAATTCTTCTTAGACGAGCCTTCCATAGCGCGCTTCCGCAGCGCCTACCGCGAAGCTTTTGGTACAGTGCAAAAGGATGACCCGCTCTACGAGGCCGTTTCATCTGCGCGCCGCTATAACGGAATGGAGCATTGGCTACCGCTTTTTCATGAGAAAATGGAAACCCTGTTTGACTATGCCACGCAGGCGCATATAACGCTTGATCATCATACAAACGAAGCCACCGCGCAGCGCATGGATCAGATCGCAGATTTCTATCAATCCCGCAAAACCCTGCAGGAGGCAAAAAAAGCAACAGGAACCTATCACCCAATTGTGCCCAATCGTCTGTATTTACCCTCTCAGGAATGGTCATCATCAACCAAATCCGCCAAAACTTTTATTGGCTTTAAACCTCCAGAAGAAACCTCGACCAAAGACCATGGAGCGCGCAAAGGCAGAGATTTCGGCGATATTCGGGCCCTTCCTGGGGGCGATGTATTCCAGGAGCTCAAAAAATATATCAACGCACAAAAAAACAAGGTGCTGATTGCCACCTACAGCGAGGGCTCAAGATCACGCCTTCAAGGCCTTATGCAACATGCCGGCATACAGAACATCGCTCAAATTACAGATGCAAAGGATATTAAAAACCTCAAACCCCTTCAGGTTGGTACAACGGTCTTGCCGCTGGAGCATGGCTTCACCGCGCCCGATCTCAGTGTTATCACTGAGCAGGATATCCTAGGGGACCGTCTCGCGCGTAAAGCCAAAAAATCCAGAAAGGCAGATAATTTTTTAACCGAAGTTTCTGCTCTTTCCGAAGGGGACTTAGTCGTGCATATCGATCACGGCATCGGACGTTTCATAGAGCTTGAGACCATCAGCGCAGCGGGTGTCACTAATGATTGCCTGAAAATAGAATATGCAGGCGGTGACCGGCTTTATGTGCCGATTGTAAATCTGGAGGTACTCTCGCGTTTTGGTTCTGACGAGGGCACAACGCAGCTTGATAAGCTTGGCGGTGCAGGCTGGCAGGCGCGCAAAGCCCGCGCCAAAAAGAATCTCATGGAAATGGCGGATAAGCTTCTTGGTATTGCAGCGGCGCGCCAGCTTAGAAAAGCAGACTCGCTCCACATCAATCCAGACCTTTATCAGGAATTTGTTTCACGCTTTCCCTATACTGAAACCGAAGATCAGGAACGCTCGATTGCTGCGGTGCTAGAGGGCATGGCCGGAGCATATCCAATGGATCACCTTGTATGCGGGGATGTTGGCTTTGGCAAGACAGAAGTCGCCCTGCGCGCAGCATATGTCGCAGCAATGTCTGGCGTGCAGGTTGCCCTTGTTGTTCCAACGACACTTCTTTCCCGCCAGCATTACAATAACTTCCTCAAGCGCTTCGAGGGAACTGGCATCCGCATCGCCCAGCTCTCGCGCATGGTCACGGCAAAAGAAGCAAAGCAAGCCAGAGACGGCCTGGCCGATGGCGCTGTCCAGATCGTTATAGGCACGCACGCCCTGTTTGCCAAGACTGTGAAATTCGACAATCTCGGCCTTTTAATCGTGGATGAAGAGCAGCGCTTTGGCGTTAAACAAAAAGAGCGCCTTAAGGAAATCAAAAACAACATCCACGTTCTGACCCTCACCGCAACGCCAATCCCGCGCACCCTGCAAATGTCTCTGACGGGCGTCAAGGAGATGAGCCTGATTACAACCCCGCCTGTAGACAGGCTCGCCATCCGAACATTTGTACTGCCGGTGGATATAATGGTTATCCGCGATGCTTTGCTGCGTGAACATTACCGCGGCGGACAGAGCTTCTATGTTGTTCCGCGCATAAAAGATCTCAAGGAAATCAGCGATATGCTCAAGGAAATTGCGCCAGAACTTAAAGTCATCGACGCACACGGCCAAATGAGCCCAACCGAGCTCGAAGACCGCATGACCGCCTTTTACGACGGCCAGTATGATGTGTTGCTTGCCACCAACATCATCGAAAGTGGCATTGATATCCCAAGTGCAAACACAATGATTGTGCACCGCGCCGACATGTTCGGCCTCGCGCAGCTTTACCAAATTCGCGGGCGGATTGGCCGCTCCAAAATGCGCGCTTACGCCTATCTGACATATCAGCCAAACGCGCTTTTGAATGCTAATGCTCAAAAACGACTGGAGGTCATGGAAACTCTGGATACATTAGGTTCAGGCTTCCAGCTCGCCAGCCATGACATGGACATCCGCGGAGCCGGAAACCTTCTGGGCGATGCGCAAAGCGGCCATATACGAGAAATCGGCGTTGAGCTTTATCAGCAAATGCTCGAAGAAGCCGTTGCCGCCGCGCGGGCAGGGGGCCAGGACCTTGAAGACATAGCCCAAGACCAATGGTCTCCGCAGATCAATGTTGGCGCCTCGATGCTTATCCCCGAACGCTACGTCGAAGACCTCGCTGTCCGCATGAGCCTCTATCGCAGGCTCAATGATCTGGATGAAAAGGCCGAGATTGAAGGCTTCGCCGCCGAAATGATTGACCGCTTTGGCAAGCTTCCAGACGAAGTTGAAAACCTGCTGGAAATCCTTGAAATCAAACAACTTTGCAAAAAGGCAGGTGTGTCAAACATCGATGCCGGGCCAAAAGGCGCGCTGTTCGCTTTCCACAACAACGCACCGCCCAACATAGAGGGTCTGCTGCAATGGATTGGGACCAAGGCTGGAACGGTTAAAATCCGTCCCGATCAGAAAATATCTGCTATCCGCCAGTGGCCAAAACCTGAACACCGCATCAAAGGGGTGCAGACTATTATGAGAGAGCTTGCAAATCTCGCAGAGTAAAAAAAGGGCTTTCACATTTTGGCCAATTTATGCAATCTTGGAAAACACACAAAAAAGGCTTTAATCCAATGTCCAGACATTACGCGGATACGAAAATTAAACAGGCTCTAAAGCTAAGTAATGGCAATGCCGCCCGCGCCCGCCAGCAGATCATCGCTCTCGCGCAGGATGATATGGATCTTCTCAAGGCATTGGCCCGCCCTCATCTTGATGGAATTGTAGCCTATCAGGTCGAGCGCGTGGTCTCCGGCAGGGCCGATAGTGAAAAAGACAGACCAGAGCACATAATCCCAGAAAAGGGCGAAAATTTTGGCATGGATCTCCTGCGCGCAATCGCCGCCAGTGACGTCACAATTTTTGGTCAGGAAGACGTGAGTTCCACAAAAAAGCGCAAGGCCGCTTCCCAGCAACATATCGAAGCCATCCACAAACTCGCGGCAAAGAACAGAGATAAAAAGAAAAAATAAACGTGCGCGATATTGAAAAAATCAAAGATAGCCTCATTCAGGAGCTTGGCATAAAAAATCTTGAGAAAATGCCGCGCGATGCATCCCCGCGCCATTATTACCGCGGCACCTGGAACGATAAGAAATCAATAGTGATGGTGTACCCTGAAAATACGCAGGAAACCCAAAGAGAGCTGGATGATTTTATCAAAATTGGTGATTGGCTCGCCAAGCAGGGCGTGCGCATCCCGCAGTTTTATACGCGCTCAAAACATAAATGTTGCGCGATTTTCGAAGATTTAGGCACTCAGACTTTCCGCCGCACAATGACGCAAGCCCCAGAGAAAACGCAAGACTATTACCGCCTTGCCACCAAAACACTGATTAAAATAAAAGACGCAAAAAACCCAGATTTTTTAAACAATTTCAAACAAACAAAGGTCTATGCCCGCCGCCGCCAGTTCGCCGAATACTACATCGCCTATAACCGCAGAGAAAAAACGAGCCCGGTTCTTACGCAATCTTATATGGATGTTCTGGAAAAAATAGAGCAGGGGCTAGCGCCCATTGCGCAAATTTTCACCCACGCTGATTATCACCTTGAAAACCTGATTTACACCAAAGACGGTCAATGCGCGTTGATTGACTATCAGGATGCCTTTTTGTGCCCGCAGCCCTATGATCTTATGAATCTGCTCATGGATGCCCGAAATGATGTCCCGCAAAACATACAAAAGGAAATGATTGATCTTTATTGCGAAGAAATGGACGAGCAGAAAAAACAAAATTTCATGAACTGGTATACGGTCTTGGCCGCACAATTTCATGGCCGTGTTCTAGGGCTGTTTATAAGACTGGCTGCAGAGCAAAACCGCGACTCTTACCTTATTCATATTCCGCGCTTGCAAAATTATATGCAAGCCCACCTCAATCACCCCATCATGCAACCGTTAAAAAGCTGGTTTGAAAAAGAAGGGGTTGATTTTACCCCTTTAAATGATTTAGATGGAAATCATATCCGAGAGGTTTTTCAAAACATATCGTATTGATAATGTTTTTGTACGGTTCATTGTGACCCTGAAACACATCATAGGATCATGGGTTATATATAAAACAAGGAGTTAACAGTGTCTATTGTCGCAGATCGCCTCAGCCGAATTAAGCCTTCACCCACTATGGCGGTGACCAATAAGGCCAAAGAATTAAAAGCGGCAGGACGTGATGTGATTGGCCTGGGAGCAGGGGAGCCTGATTTCGATACACCAGAGTTCGTAAAGCAGGGTGCATATAAAGCCATCGAAGAAGGCCAAACCAAATACACAGCAGTCGATGGCACGAACGAACTCAAAGACGCGATCATTCAAAAATTTAAACGCGATAATGACTTGACCTATTCACGCGATCAAATCACGGTTGGTACAGGCGGCAAGCAGGTGCTCTACAACGCGCTCATGGCTTCCGTTAATCCGGGCGATGAAGTCATCATCCCCGCGCCCTATTGGGTGTCCTACCCTGATATGGTACTTCTGGCCGAGGGAACGCCTGTAACAATCGAGTGCACAGTTGAAAACCATTTCAAACTGATGCCGGAACAGCTCGAAGCCGCCATCACGCCCAAAACAAAATGGCTGATCTTCAATTCGCCCTCAAATCCAACTGGCGCAGCCTATTCACATGCAGAGCTGAAGGCTCTAACGGATGTTCTTGTAAAGCACCCTCATGTCTACATCATGACAGACGATATGTATGAACACCTTGTTTACGATGGGTTCAAATACGCCACGCCCGCTCAGGTCGAGCCAAAACTTTATGACCGCACGCTCACCTGCAACGGTGTATCCAAATCCTACGCGATGACCGGCTGGCGCATCGGCTATGCCGGCGGGCCCAAAGACCTCATCAAGGCCATCGCTAAAATGCAAAGCCAGAGCACATCAAACCCCTGCTCAATCTCGCAGGCAGCCGCGCTATGCGCCCTTAATGGTGACCAGTCCTTCCTCATTGAACGCAACGCCGCCTTTAAAGACCGCCGCGACAAGGTTGTAAAAATGCTAAACGATGCAGAGGGCATAACCTGCCTCAAACCGGAAGGGGCGTTCTATGTTTATCCCTCTTGTGCAGGCACCATTGGTAAAATAACACCAGATGGCAAAACGATAAAAACCGACGAGGATTTTGTAACCTACCTCCTCGAAAGTGAAGGCGTTGCTTGTGTTCAGGGGGCAGCATTTGGCCTCTCGCCATATTTCCGCATCTCCTACGCCACCAGCATGGAAAACCTAACCGAGGCCTGCAAACGCATTCAACGCGCGTGCGCTGCGTTAAAAGGCAAGGCACAAGCTGCATAACAAAAAACCGGACCCCTAAAGGCCCGGCTGAGTTGAACAGGGAGGTTTCATACCCTTTGCGGGGTATAAGGATCAGTATTTCGACCCTTCAGTAACGTGTGTGTGTGTTACTGAACTCATCATACGAACACCAGCTCTGCATAACAATAGGGGATGTTGCATTTTTAATATGCATAAAATGCATGGATTAGTCAGGCAGTTTTATATTCTTAAACATAAAATCCCTGAAAACAGATATTCTCTCAGAGTTTCTTCGCTCCTGTGGATACACAAAAAAAACTTCAACGCTTGGAATTTTCAAATCGGGAAACAAAATTTCAAGATTTGAATCCCTCTCAACCAGATAGCGCGGCAGAACTGAAAGCGCAATGCCATTGCGCACAGCCGTATGACGCGTATGCATCGAATTTAAGAGCATAACATTCGTGTTATTTTTTACATCAACCCCAAGTTCGCGCAGCGCCCAGTTGGGGTCTTTAAAAGGCGTTCTGGCATCAGGCGGAAAGCCAATGATCGTATGATCTGCCAAATCCTTTTTACTTTGCGGCCGTCCCTTTTTCGTCAAATAATCCTTAGACGCACAAACACAAAAATCGATTTTACCCATATATTTCTCAATCAGATCGCTATATTCCGTGCGGTAAAGTCGAATCGCAATATCGGCTTCTCGCCTGCTTAAATCATAAATTCGATTATCGAGAAGCATAGTCAGTTGAATATTAGGATACAAATCTTTGAAATCATTCATTTGCGGCATAATGAGAGTTGAGGCAATAAACGCAACTGTTGTTACGGTTAACGGTCCTGCTGCAACCTCCTTGGAGTCGCTGAGCTGCCCCTCGACACGATGCAAACGCTCAAAAACATCATTAGCAGTGTGAAACAGCATCTCCCCTTGCTCTGTTAACACTAGTCCGCGCGCATGACGGTGAAACAGGGGAACCCCGAGCGATGTTTCAAGCGCGCTGATTTGCCGCGATATTGCGGATTGACTGAGCTTAAGCGTATCCCCCGCATGAGTAAAGCTCCCGGCTTCCGCAACATGTTTGAATATGCGGAGCTTGTCCCAATCCATCACATCTACTCCGCAGCCTCGGAAGACTGAGAGTCATTATGAAGTGCAAGGAACCTGTCCGCTTCCAGAGCGGCCATGCACCCCATGCCCGCCGCCGTCACCGCCTGCCGGTATGTATGATCAGCAACATCCCCCGCACCGTAAACACCAGGAATAGAAGTCGCCGTGGAATCCGGCGCGGTCACAAGATATTTATTCTCATCCATCTCAAGCTTGCCCTTAAACATCTCCGTCGCCGGATCATGCCCGATTGCAACAAACAAACCATCGGCCTTTAGCTCCTGCTCTGAGCCATCTTTGGTACTCTTGAGACGCGCCCCCGTCATACCGCTTTCATCACCAAGTATTTCCTCAACAACATGATCCCAGATAACCGAAATTTTCTCGTTATCAAACAGGCGCTGCTGCAATATTTTTTCCGCCCGCAAAGAATCGCGGCGATGGATAAGCGTAACTTTAGAGCAGAAATTCGTCAAAAAAAGTGCTTCTTCTGCTGCTGTATTTCCACCGCCAACAACAAGAACCTCTTTACCTCTAAAAAAGAAACCATCACAGGTCGCGCAGGCAGAAACGCCTTTGCCCTGAAATGCCTGCTCACCAGGAATTCCAAGCCATCTCGCCTTTGCCCCTGTTGAAATAATAAGCGTATCACCCGTATACACCGCGCCAGAATCCCCAACCGCTTTGAACGGGCGCTTGGATAAATCAACATCAACAATGTAATCAGAGATCAACTGCGTTCCGACATGCTCCGCCTGAAGTTTCATTTGCTCCATCAGCCAAGGCCCCTGAATAACATCTGCAAAACCCGGATAATTTTCTACCTCAGTTGTAATCATCAATTGCCCGCCCGGCTCAAGCCCCGTGACAAGAACAGGTTTTAATCCTGCGCGCGCAGCATAAATTGCTGCTGTATATCCCGCTGGCCCGGAACCAATAATCAGAACTTTTGTGTGCTGTGCTTTTGTCATCTTTACCCCATCATACGCTTGATAATTTCATCAGCGACATTCTGTGCATCATTAAGAGCTTCATATTTAAAGGGTTCAAGCACGCCTGTAAATCTTTTTAACGCGCCATAAGAAATCAAGTTTTCATGAAGCACTGCAATTCGCTTTGAGCCGCCAGGCAGGTCAATCATATAGACCGGCTTGCCGGTGGTGCACGCATCCGAAATCATTGATGCGCTGTCTGCCGTGACCAGAATGTAATCCGCCCAGCCAAGCATGGCCATATAAGGATTAACCCCAGATCCGTCCCAAAAGAAGTTCGGCGCATGAGCCAGCCTGCCCCTGAGAAGCGCCTCATTCATCTCGCCCGTGCGCCGTGAGCACGTCACCATGAGTGCGCCTTGAGCTTTGCTCAAATCATCGGCAAGTTTGCGCGTCACTTCATGGGTCATGTGATAGGCGGAGCTGCTTCCGCCAATAAGAACAGCAATGCGCGGGCTGCCTAATTGACCCAAAAAAGGAAAGGAATCTTTCGCGGCATTAAGTGCATCATGCGTCACTTTGTTTGGGCTGGCTTTTGTTACAAGAACGTTTTTCCCTCTGAGCGGGTCATGCTCCGGTACAGCAACCAGATCAAAATGAGATGCATTTATGCGCGGGTCTTGAATCTGAGCCGTGAAGCATGCACCTTTACTAACCCGCTTGATATATCGGCTTGCCGCGATGCTTTTGCGGCCCGCCGCAATAACAAGTTCAGGCCAGGGAGCGGCAAGCGCAGGCTCAAAGCTCCATGATTGTTCAAGACCAAGATAGGGCGATAATGCACGCCACGGCTGCCTCAATGCAACGCGTTTGATTTCATATGGAACACCAAGAGCCTGAGCCACGCCGATGCACTGGTTTTCAGTCCCGGCAAGACCCTCGCTGACTACCCAGCATGTTGAAATTTGTTTATTTCTCATAACAGCCTTAAGATGAGTACACAAAAAATACAACTAAAAAGAGCTTGTGCAATCACCATTGTGATCTTATACATCTCTAACTCGATTAAAAACGGTTAAAATAAAAAGAGAGAGAAGAAAAGCAAAAAATGAAGCGCTCCAAACTTGACGCGATTGATAAAAATATCCTGAAAAAATTGCAACATGATGGCCGCATCACAAATGTAGAACTCGCAAAATGTGTTGGTATTTCTGCGCCGCCCTGTCTGCGCCGCGTGCGCGCTCTCGAAAATGCCGGATACATAAATGGCTATTACACGCGCATCAATCATCATAAATTAGGGTATGAACTAAAAGCCTTTGCCTTTGTAAAGCTCGAAAATAACAGTGAAGAACATGCCGGAGAGTTTGAAAAACTCATTATGAGTGTGCGGATGGTGCGCGAATGTTTCAGAGTAGCCGGAGAGGGCGATTTTCTTCTCAAAATTGTTGCGAAAAACGAAGAAGACTATAAAAAATTCGTAGCGCAGCATTTATCAAAGGAAAATAATGTTGTTCAGGTAAAATCATCATTCTCAATTCGATCACTTAAGCAATTGCCGGGCGTCCCTATTGAATAGGGGCTAATCCCTCTTGAAAGCTTCATGCTTTAGGAAATGAAGAGCTTGCGCCATCACCTCTTTATTAAACATCATAAAACTATGTGTCGCCGGCATGACAATATGGTCACGCATGCCTGCTATTTTTGTGCGCTCCACGGGAACAATTCCATCATGCTCACCGACCAGAACCCATGGCGCAAGGGGGTTGACCGATAAGTTCCCCGCAATAATCCCGAGCGGGTATGTAATGTCTCCGTCAATATGCGCATGTGTGGTTTTCAACTGCCCGCTGGCAGGGCCAAAAATCCCGTGAAACAAGGGCGATAATATCTTTGTATCCGAAAGCCAGTCCGCAAACTCACTGCCTGTGTTTGGCGGCCCAAGCATCACAACTTTGCCCAGGTTTTCCGGCTTATATTGCGCAATATAGTATCGTGTAATTAGCCCGCCCATGGAATGCGTAACAAAGTTCAATGGCGTATCTTTTGAATAATGCGGACAAGAAATAATCTTTTGATGAACAAAATTACTAAGCTCTTCAAGCGTCTGCTCACGCGAAGGATAAAGAATATTAAGCGTATGATAGCCGTTCTTCTCAAAATAGCTTTTCAAAAACATCATATCATGTTTGCTGCGCAAAATGCCGTGCAGTAAAACAATAAGCTCTTTTTTATCCATACTCTACGCCGCCAGACTTTTACGGTTTATCCATGCATCAAGATCACGCAGCGCACGATCGGCATAGACTTTCTTGCGCTCCTTACCCTTCACCCATTGACGCTTGCCATTCGGTTGAACCGGACAAAGCAAATCATCTGAGGGCAAGGGAAAAAGTCCAAAATTTATATTCATTGGCTGGAACGTTTCTGCCTGCGCACCGCCAGTAACATGATTAAGCAACGCCCCCAATGCCGTTGTTTTAGGGGGCAGGTCAATCGGATGCCCTAAAATTTCCGCCGCGGCAAATCGCCCGGCCATAAGCCCGACAGAGGCGCTCTCAACATACCCTTCACACCCTGTAATTTGCCCTGCAAAGCGAATATGCGGCGCAAGTTTCATCCGCAAGGTCTGATCCAATAGCCGCGGGGAATTAATAAAAGTATTCCGGTGCAATCCGCCAAGTCGCGCAAATTCGGCTTTTTCAAGTCCCGGAATCATCCGCAAGACCCGCACCTGCTCGCCATATTTCATCTTTGTTTGAAATCCAACGATATTATATAACGTTCCCAAGGCATTATCCTGACGCAACTGAACAACCGCATAGGGTTTTTCATCACTGTGAGGATTGGTTAGTCCCACGGGTTTCATCGGCCCAAAGCGCAAAGTCTCAGGCCCGCGCGCGGCCATAACTTCAATCGGCATACACCCATCGAAATAGGGCGTTTCCTTTTCCCATTCCTTGAAGTCTCCGTATTCCGCCGCCAACAGAGCATTAACAAACGCATCGTATTGGTTCTTATTCATTGGGCAATTGAGGTAATCCTTACCCGTTCCGACTGGTCCGGCCTTATCATAGCGCGATTGATACCACGCAACGTTCATATCAATGCTCTCCGTATGGACAATCGGGGCAATCGCATCAAAAAACGCCAGAGAATCTTCCCCGCTCAGCCTGCGGATATCCTCCGCCAGACCCTCATATGTGAGCGGGCCCGTAGCGATAATGCAAGGCCCAAAATCCGACGGGGGCAGGGCACTTATAACCTCCCGCTTGATCGTAATATTCGGATGTCCCTCCAGGGCGCATGTAACATTCTGCGCAAAAATCTCCCGGTCAACCGCAAGCGCGCCGCCCGCGGGCACCGCCGCCTTGTCTCCTTCACGCATAATCAAGGAATGCATGCGCCGCATTTCCTCATGGAGCAATCCAACCGCATTATATTGCGCATCATCAGAGCGAAACGAATTTGAGCACACAAGCTCTGCGCAGGCTGAACTCTGATGCGCCGGCGTTTGAACATGTGGGCGCATTTCGTATAAAACCACAGACACCCCCATATTTGCCGCCTGCCAGGCCGCCTCACTCCCCGCAAGCCCGCCGCCAATAATATGTAACACCTTCTTCATGGCTGCATTTTTACCAAACCCCTCCAAAAAGGGCAAATCAAATTATGAACTCCAGAATTCCTCAATATTTGGCACGCGCGAAAACGCAATCTTGGTTCCCACATACCCCGCCGCAGTTTTAGGAGGAATGCCCAAAGACACAACATCTTTTTTGTACCTCTGCTGCAAACTTTCCAGCGCCCGCGCTAGGGATTCATTATGATGGCGCGTTTCGTGGTTTTGCGATAGAAATAAATCATCCGTCACCAGGTGCTTGGGCAATAAATCATGTAAAATCACGGATACTTTCTTGATCAAAAGGCGCTCGGATAATTGCGCTGCATAAATCTCCAGCGGCGGAACAATTATATGCCAGGAATCATCAAGATGCTGCAGCAATTCAAACGGATCCTGTGTAGCGTTGACACAAACCGTATGACCAGATTTTACACCGTCCCGCGTGCGCACAGACAGCGACATTTTTTGCGCAAAAAACCCCTTTTTCCGCAACCGTGCAGCCGCCTTCATCAGCAATTTTCGCGCCATCAGCCGTGCCTTTTCAGGTGCACGTAGATCAGGGTCAAGAACACGGCTATGCCCAACCATAGAGGTGTTCTCCTCACGGTCCTCAAGGTCATATCCATGCAGCAAATACCAAAAACGCTCCCCCTGAACACTACCCCAAATCTTGCGGGCATGCTTGGGGCTGATCCGCCACAAATCATCAACGCTGTAAACACCGGCCCGGCGCAGGCGCTTCTCCATATTAAACCCGATCCCCGGCAAATCCATCAGCTTTAAATCCAGCAAAGGCCCGGGCAAATCCTCCTGTTGTAAAATCGTCAGCCCATCAGGTTTACGCATATCACCCGCAATCTTCGCAAGCAGGGAATTGGGCGCAAATCCAATCGAGCATTTCACCGCCTCACCCACATTATTCCGTATGCCGGTCTTTATAGCCTGCGCAATACGAATAGCGGCCTCTACCGAACGCTTGCCTGGCGGCAGGCGGCTGGACAGCTCGTCTATCGACCAGGTTTTATTAATGGGCGTATGTTTGACCACTTCATCCACAATTTTGTGATGATAGGCGACGTAAACATCATGCCGCGCCAGAACACATCGCAAAGCAGGGCACATCTGCCGTGCATCGCGGATAATTGTTCCCGTCGTCACCCCATAGGCTTTTGCTTCGTAACTGGCTGCAATCGCGCAAGTATGCGGTGTATCCATCGGCACAACGGCCACCGGCTTCCCCCGCAGCGCAGGATTCTCCTGCTGCTCAACATTCGCAAAATAGCTGTTTAAATCCAAAAACAACCATTTGATTCCAGGCTCTTGCTTTATCATGGTCAAAATATTATCACGACAAAGGGAACAAATAAAGAACATTTTACCTGTCAGGTAAATCAGCATCTTGCCAAAAACACCGTTAAGTGCTTCAATTACTTAGAAGAGAGAGAATTTTACCATGGCACAGAAAAACTTTCCGCCGCCAGACGAGGACATGTTTGCCTTATGGCGTGCCGTTTTCGCCCTTGTTCATGCTGATGGCACGTTTTCCGATGCAGAAAAAGCATATATCGAAAAAATTATTGAAATATTTTCTTTCACACCCAAGCAAAAGAAAATAGTAAAAGACGATCTGAAAAACAAAGCAGACGTTACCGAGCTATTCTCAAAAATTAATGAAACCAACTATAAACGCCAATTTTTCATCATGGCCCGCACCATCGTCTGGTGTGACGGCTTTCTGCACGAGCTCGAGCTCAAGGCCGTAAACCAGATTGTAAAAAAATTGGGAAAACAAAAAACCCTGTATCAAAATGAATTGCGCTGGATTGATCGCAAACCCTTAATAGAAGAGGGAGAAATACCCTCACAGCCCCAGGATGATGTGATGCAGATTGTCCAGGCTCATATGTCTAACTTTTATAAGGAAAACAGACGTTGATAGAATGTAACCGTGAAAGCGAATTCTACATTTGGCGCACGCTGTTCGCTGTTGCGCATGCGGATAACGTTGTAACGCCAGAGGAAATAACATTCATGGCGCAAATATTGGAAGATGTAAATTTCTCTCCCGAGCAAACCAGCATTCTGAAAGACGACCTTGTAAATCCCAAAGACCCGGAGGCAATGTTCCACCGTATAACAGATCAAAATGATCGTATAAAATTCTTTGACCTTGCCCGCGACCTGGTCTGGGTTGACGGCGATTTCGGGGCAGAAGAGCAGGGGGTAATGGTCGAACTTTACAAAATCCATATCAAAGACACCAATGTTGATAAATTGGTTGGCAACATAGAGATGGAATTCGAAGAAGATACACCCCATACATCAAACAAGAGCAATCCCTTTACAAACTTGATAAACATGCTCAAAAAAACACTGGGACACTAAACGACAAAACTATTGCCTTCGCCTGCGCAGGATTCTAATCTACCCACGAAACAATAAGCCAGAGGAAACCCGTGACTTTTGTCGTAACCGACGCCTGCATCCGCTGTAAATATACTGACTGCGTAGAGGTCTGCCCCGTAGATTGTTTCTACGAAGGGGAAAATATGCTGGTCATCCATCCCGATGAATGCATTGATTGTGGCGTCTGCGAGCCGGAATGCCCCATAGAAGCCATTTTGCCCGATACAGATGACAAGGCCGAAAGCTGGCTGGAGCTTAACCGCAAATATTCCGAGGAATGGCCAAACATAACGATTAAAAAAGACCCCCTGCCCGAAGCTGAAGAGATGAAAGAAAAAACCGGCAAGCTGGAAAGTGATTTTAGTCCAAACCCCGGCGAGGGTGATTAGCCAAAACAATTCACCAAGGAGAAAAGCCAGTGACGTTCACAGCCCTAAAAAACGAAAATGAAGCCCTTAAGCCTAACGCCGAGAGCCGCGGCCATATTTATGACAGCATCCTCGATACAATCGGCGCAACGCCCCTCGTGCGCGTACCACGCTTTACAGAAAAATATAACCTTCAGGCGGAAATTTTGGCCAAGCTGGAATTCTTCAACCCCATCGCCTCCGTTAAGGACCGCATCGGCTTTGCGATGATCGAAGATGCGGAGCGCTCTGGAAAAATTACTCCCGGTAAAACGGTATTAATTGAGCCAACCTCTGGAAATACCGGCATTGCACTCGCCTTTGTCGCCGCAAGCAAGGGCTACCGCCTTATCCTGACTATGCCCGAAAGCATGTCAATCGAGCGCCGCAAGATGCTCGCTTTTTATGGCGCAGAGCTTGTGCTAACACCAAAAGAAAAGGGCATGTCCGGCGCAATAGCAAAAGCGGAAGAGTTGCTGAAAGAGCACAAAAACTCCTTCATGCCCGGCCAGTTTACAAACCCCGCCAACCCGCAAATTCACCGCGAAACAACCGCGCTCGAAATCTGGGAAGACACTAAAGGCGGCGCGGATATCCTGATATCTGGCGTTGGCACTGGCGGAACCCTGACGGGAACATCACAGGTACTCAAGGCCAAAAAACCCGGTTTCAAAACCTACGCTGTCGAGCCGGAGGAAAGCCCCGTCCTTTCTGGCGGCCAGCCCGGCCCACACAAAATTCAGGGCATCGGCGCAGGCTTTATCCCTGCCGTTCTTGATACAAGCCTTATTGATGACGTTATTAAAGTTTCGAGCGAGCTAACACTGCAAACTGCCCGTGAACTGGCGCGGCTAGAGGGCATCCCCTGCGGCATTTCCTCCGGCGCAGCCTTTGCTGCAGCAAAAATCGTTGCACAAATGCCGGAAAACAAAGGAAAGCAGATCGTCGTGATTATCCCATCCTTCGCCGAGCGCTATATCTCCAGCCCGCTTTTTGATGGTATTGGGGAATAAACCCTAAGCCGCTTGATCATCAACATTCAGCTTTTTCTGCAAAGAAGAGCTGGATGTCGTATATTCGAACTTCAGCTTCGCATCAGGGCGGCAATAACGGAACGCCTGACGCGACATCAGCGCCGCCTCATGAAACCCGGAGAGGATAAGCTTGAGTTTGCCCGGATAGGTATTAATATCCCCTACCGCAAAAATACCCGCAGCAGACGTCTCGAATTTTTCCGTATCAACCGGAATTAAATTCTCATGTAAATTCAGGCCAAAATCTGCAATCGGGCCAAGCTTCATCGTTAATCCAAAAAACGGAAGTAAACGATCGCACTGAAGGGTCTTTATGGCCTTATCTTCGCCTTCAATCTCGATGGCGCTCAGAACCCCATCTGCACCATACAGAGCTTTAACCTGACCTATCTCCAAATTCATAGCACCCTTGGCAACCAGCGCGCGCATTTTTGAAACACTATCCGGCGCAGCGCGAAAATTATCCCGCCGGTGCACAAGCGTCATGCTCTTCGCTATAGGTTGCAGGTTCAAGCACCAGTCAAGCGCAGAATCACCGCCACCAATGATAACAATGTCATGGTCTTTAAACTGCTCCATCTTGCGCACGGCATAAAACACCGAATGCTCCTCATACGCATCAATACCCGGAATAGGGGGCTTTTTAGGTACAAAACTGCCTCCACCTGCGGCGATAATGATGCATGTTGCATCAAACACGAGCCCTGTATCCGTGCTCAGCCGCCAGCGCCCATTTTCAAGCTTCTCCAAACCATTGGCCATTTCCTGAAAATGGAACACAGGCGAAAACGGCTCAATTTGCTCCATCAAGCGATCCGTAAGCTCCTGCCCCGTGATCCGCGGATAGGCCGGAATGTCAAAGATCGGCTTCTCGGGATACAGCTCCGCGCACTGCCCGCCCGGACGATCCAGAATATCAATGACATGGCACTTCATATCCAAAAGACCCATCTCAAAAACGGTAAATAAACCGCACGGGCCTGCACCAATAATCACTGCATCTGTTTCAATGGCTTTGCTCATCATGCGCCCTGTTTAGAGAAGTTTTTTAAGATTGTAAAGTGCATCAAGCGCCTCTCGCGGGCTAAGCTGATCCGGCTCAATCGCACCCAGCCGCTTCTCAATCTCCGATGGCTCATCCGGCGCATCATGAGAAACATTAAACAACGGCAATTCAGGGGTCATCGGCGCGCTCGCATCAAGGGTCTTTAGAATTTGATTGGCCCGCTTTGTAACACCCGCAGGAATGCCCGCCAGCTGCGCCACGTGAATCCCATATGACCTGTCCGCAACCCCTGCAATAACTTTATGCATAAAAATTATTGAGCCCTTCCAATCCTTGACGGCAACAGTATGACACGACAGCGCCTTAAGCTCCCCCTCAAGGCGCGTCAGTTCATGATAGTGCGTCGCGAATAATGATCGGCATTTATTCACATTATGCAGATGCTCCACGCATGCCCAGGCAATCGATAGCCCGTCATAGGTCGCCGTGCCACGTCCAATCTCATCCAGAATGACAAGGGACCGCTCAGTGGACTGGTTCAAAATCGCCGCCGTCTCAACCATCTCCACCATGAATGTGGACTGCCCGCGCGCTAAATCATCTGATGCACCAACACGGCTAAAGCATCGGTCAATGACTCCAATATGCGCCGAGGTGGCTGGAACAAATGATCCCATCTGCGCCAGTATGGCAATCAGCGCATTTTGCCGCAAAAACGTAGACTTACCCGCCATGTTCGGCCCGGTCAGCAACCACAGACGCTGCGCCGGGCTAAGGTCACAATCATTTGACACAAACGCCTCGCTTTGCCGCTGCAAGGCACGCTCTACCACTGGATGCCGCCCGCCTTTAATCTCAAATAGCAAAGAGCCGTCAATAACTGGCCGCACATAGCCCCGGTCCTGCGCCAATTCCGCCAAGGCGCTCGCAACATCAACAACCGCAATCGCCCGCGCCATAAGGTCAATTTGCTGCGAATATTGCGAAACACTCTGCACAAATTGCGCAAAAATATCCATCTCGATTGCAATGCTCTTTCCCGCCGCCGAGGCAATATCCCGCTCCAGCTCTGACAGCTCCAGCGTCGTAAAGCGCACGGCATTGCCCATGGTCTGCCGATGAATAAACGGGCTATCTGGATCTTGCGTCTGCGTTACAATTTTATCCGCTCGCTTCGCTGGAACCTCAATAAAATACCCCAGTACATTATTGTATTTTATCTTCAGCGCATCTACACCGGTTTGACTTTGATAGGTCCCCTGAAAAGAGGCAATCCGCCCTCGGCTGTTATCACGGATATCGCGTAAATCATCGAGCTTGCTGTTATAACCGCTTTTGATAAACCCGCCATCCTTCATCACGGCTGGCGGATTTTCGTCCAGCGCCATAGTAAGCTGATCCTGCAACGCCGCAATATTGGGGTTTTGCTGTAAATCATAAATAATATCACCAAGCACACCGGGCGCCTTGGCATCATTTTGCAACTCCGCGCGGATAATCTCACTTTGCGCAAGCCCATCACGCAGCGCGTGCAAATCCTTCGGCACCCCACGCCCAACCGTCAAACGTGACAAAGCCCGCTCAATATCAGGCACCCCGCCCAGATAGCTCCGAATAAGCCCCCGCAGCGCATCGTTTTGATAAAACAGCTCAACCCGCTCCAGCCGCGCATTAATCTGCTCCGCATCCGCCAAAGGGGCGCTCAAATGCGTATGCAACAATCGCGCGCCTGCACTTGTGATGGTATAATCAATACAATCAAGCAAGCTGCCCTTCTTTTCCCCCGACAGCGTCCGCACCAGCTCAAGACTTTTGCGCGTGGCCGCATCAATCGCCATATGCAGGCCACTAAAAACCTTTTGCGGCGGGCTGATATGCGGCAATTTTCCCTTTTGCGTACGCAATATATAATCCACAAGCGCCCCGCTAGCGGAAATTTCTGCGTCCGTAAAATCCCCAAAACTCTGGGCGCTTTGAATTTGAAACAACCCCTCCAGATGTCTACGGCAATTCTGCACATCAAAAAGAGAAGGCGGCTGAGGGCTATAGATATCCCGCTGCGCCTCAGGAAGTGTATCAATCAAGCTCTCCGCCGCAATAATCTCGCTCGCATCGATACGCTCTAAAATACTGCGAAGATCCTTTGCAGACGATGATTCAACATGAAAATTCCCCGTCGATAGCTCAAGCCAGGCAAGGCCATACATCCCGCCTATTTCTGCTATGGCGCAAATATAATTGCTCTGCCGCGCATCAAGCAAATGATCCTCCGTCAGAGTACCTTGCGTGACAATGCGCACCGCCTCACGAGTCACGAGCGCCTTGGAAACACTCTTACCCTCTTTCTTAACGCGTGCCTTGGCCTCATCCGGCGTTTCCGTCTGCTCACAAATCGCAACTTTATAACCCGCCCGAATCAGCTTCGCCAGGTAAGGATCACAGGAATGATAAGGAACCCCGCACATTGCAATATCATCCCCTTGCGATTTCCCGCGCTTGGTCAGGGTAATATCAAGCACGCCGGCAGCTTTAACGGCATCGTCATAGAACAGCTCGTAAAAATCACCCATACGGTAAAACAGCAGACAATCAGGATGATCATCCTTAAGCACAAGATACTGCGCCATCATCGGCGTATGGCCTTGCGCAAGATATCGCCCCATGCGCGAGTCAAAATCTACGGGATTGTGATCTGATTGATACGCAAGACCGGCCATATCAAGGCTCAATCTTTACCGGTGGAGCCAAAGCCGCCAGCTCCGCGCTCACTATCATCATCCAAACTGCTGACAACCTTCCAGTTAACATGTGTGTAACGCTCAACAACCATCTGGGCAATACGCATACCACGCTGCACGATAAACGGCTCCTTGCCGTGATTAATCAGAATAACTTTAATCTCTCCCCTGTAATCCGCATCAATCGTACCGGGAGAGTTCAAAACTGTAATGCCATGATTAATCGCAAGGCCAGATCGTGGACGAATCTGCGCCTCATAGCCCTTCGGCAGGGCAATCGAGAGTCCCGTAGGGATCAACGCGCGATCACCAACATCAAGCTCCAGTGCTTCTTCCAGCGCCGCTGTCAAATCCATACCCGCAGATTGCTTTGTCGCATAGGTCGGCAGCTTAAGCCCCACAGCATTTTCCAAAGGCCTAAGGGCAACTTCAATATCATCATCGTCTTCAATATTCATAGTTCACTTCACTTTGCGCAATGCGCGATTATGTATTCAACAAGCTTATCAGCAATAGCGCGCTTGCTTATGCGTGGCCATAATTCATGCCTATCCTGAGACATAAAATATATTTGATTCTCATCCGCGCCGAAAGCTTTTTCTCGGCCCGCCTCGTCCACGCCAACTAAATTTGCTATAATCCAGTCACAGCCTTTGCGCTCAAGCTTGGCTTTTGCATGCTCTTCTACTTTTTCTGTTTCCGCAGCAAACCCGACCACAAGCCCGGGGCGTTTATCTGGATGTTGCGCCAGAGTTTTTAAAATATCAGGATTTTGCATCAGCTCTAAAGCAGGCACATCACGATCACCATTTTTCTTCATCTTTTGGTTGGCATAATGAACAGGTGCCCAATCACTCACCGCCGCTGCGCAAATTGCAATATCCGCAGGCAAACCCGCCTCGCATGCCGCCAGCATCTCCTTGGCCGTGCCCACATGCACCATCTCCACCCCCGCAAGATCGGGCATGTGCGTTGGCCCCGTTACAAGGCGTACCTGCGCTCCCGCCTGCATCAGGGCTTTTGCAATCGCATGCCCTTGCTTTCCAGAGGAGCGATTGCCAATAAACCGCACCGGATCAAGTGGCTCATAGGTTGGCCCGCTCGTCACAATGGCCTTTTTACCTTTTAACGGCTTTTCAAAAAAAAAATCGGTTATGGCAGTGAAAATCTCATCAGGCTCGCTCATCCGGCCCAGACCTGTCTCCCCACAAGCCATCTCTCCTGCATTCGGCCCAACAAACTGAACACCCCGCGCCTTAAGGGTTTTGATATTATCTTGTGTTGCCGCATGCCCCCACATTTCCGGGTTCATCGCCGGAGCAACCAAAACGGGTTTATCAGAAGCAAGCAGGGTGGTTGAGGCCAGATCATTCGCAAGGCCATGTGCCATCTTCGCCATCAAATCCGCACTTGCCGGCGCAACAACAATCAAATCCGCCTCGCGGCTCAGCCGTATATGGCCCATCTCTGACTCATCATTGAGCGACCAAAGATCGCTGTAAACCTTGTTTTGGGACAATGATGCAACACTGAGCGGCGTAACAAACTGTGCCCCCCCTTGGGTGAGAACACATGGAACCCTCCCCTTATTCTTTGTAATCAACCGGATAAGATCAAGCGTTTTATAAGCCGCTATCCCACCGGAAATAATCAAAAGTATGGTCTTATTCTCAAGCATAGTATCTTTTCCAAAAAAAGAAGCCTCGCAAATGACTGCAAGGCTCCTTGATACGTTGTCCAGGCAAGAAATTCAAGCCTGTAAGCATCTGTTTTTACTGAATGGACTCAACCGCATCTTCAGCCTTTTCTTTTGCATCTTCTGCGGCTTCCTGAGCCTGCTCAGAAACATCAGATTCCTCCACTCCAGCGGCAGGATCAACCGAATCTTGAGCTTCCGCAGCAGCACCTTCCGCATCTTCTGCAGCGGCGTCAACAGCATCAACGGCATCCTGATATTCTGACTCCGCATTATCAGAAGTATCTTTAGCAAGGTCATCTGCAAATGTAGAAATATCTTGACCAATTGTGCGAGCTGTATCAGACGCAGCCTCAGCAGCATCATTAACGGCAGCAGAGGCATCAGCGCCGAATTCCGAAGCACCTTGTGTAACGCTATCAAGGGTTATACCTTGTTCTGCGTTACCGGCAGCAGGCGCAATCGCTGAAACATCAGAACCCTGCGGTGCAGAAACATTATTATATAGTGCGAAAACAGCAACAAGTCCGGCGACAAGCACGGTTGTTGAATATAAAATAGACTTTGTAAAATTGCTCATAATTCTCTCTCATTCTTTTTGATTGAAATTTGGCGGATATTGCATTACGAACAATCAGGGAGTCAAATATTATTTTTTTTAATCTCCATAACAATCCACAACGCTAAATCTTTACCCCTTGATGCACTGCCACGATACCCGCAGAAATATTATGGTATCGCACATTTTTAAAGCCTGCGGCCTCAATCCGCTCACACAATTTTTTTTGCGTCGGAAATTTGCGAATACTCTCAACAAGATACTGATAACTCGCTTCATCATTGGCGATTCGTTTTCCCAATTTCGGGATAACGTTATAAGAGTATAAGTCATAAGCCTTAGCCAGAATTTTCGGCTGCACATGCGAAAACTCCAGGCAAAAGAACTTCCCGCCCGGCCTGAGAGCACGATAAGCTTCAATTAACGCGGTATCTATATGTGTAACATTCCGCAGGCCAAAGGCAATGGTGTAATAATCAACCGAATTATCGGGCACCGGCAAGGCCTCCGCATTAACTGTCACCCACGAAAAATCATCAATCCAGCCCCGATCAATCGCACGGTTTCGTCCAACCCAGAGCATATGCTCATTCAAATCACATAGGGTGATATTGGCACCCATTCCAATTTTCTGACGAATGCGAAATGCGATATCTCCCGTTCCTCCGGCAACATCAAGATAATCCGCCGCCCGCCCGCCAATAGTTTTGCGTGGCCGGATCATGCGAACAAACTGATCCTTCCATAGCCGGTGCAGCCCCCCACTCATAAAATCATTCATCAGATCATATTTATCAGCCACACTATCAAAAACCCCAATTACACCCTTGGTTTTTTCCTCCGGGCTGACTTCTTTTTCACCAAACCATGATTTTTCAGGATTTTGCATGCTGTTTTTCTCCATAAAATAATGCTAGTGATTACCACATGAAACTCGCAAAAGCCATGATAACTGTTGCCGGATTAACCGGTCTCTCGCGCATCGCCGGATTTATCCGTGATATCATGACCGCGGCCTATCTGGGGGCGGGGCCAATAGCTGACGCATTTTTCGTTGCGCTCAAGCTTCCGAACTTCTTTCGCCGCATCACCGCAGAGGGGGCATTCAGCATTGTTTTTGTCCCGATATATACAAAAACGATAAGTAGCGAAACGAAAGAAAAAGCCGACCTTTTCGCCAGTAACGCATTCATGGTCATGCTCAGCGTGCTTAGTGCATTTACGGTTCTGGGTGTTGCCGCGATGCCCCTGATTATCAGTGCGATTGCACCAGGCTTTTATGACGACCCGGTGCGCTTTGACGCCGCGGTTGAGCTCTCACGCATAACATTCCCTTATCTGATGCTTATGTCACTAACCGCGCTGCTGGGAGGCATTTTAAACGCAGTAGACCGCTTTGCGCCTTTTGCATTTGCACCGGTTCTTTTTAATCTTTGCCTCATAGCGGCGCTCCTGCTAAGCTCAAATTTCGATACAGTTGGTCACGCTTTGGCGTACGGACTTCTGATATCAGGCGTATTACAATTCGCCTTCCTGTGGGTAAGCGCTATGCGCGCCGGCTTCAAACTTACCATCGCCCGCCCGAAATTTAATGCCGACATGCGTAAAGTATTCATCCTTATGGGCCCGGCAGTGATCGGGGCAGGGGTGATGCATATTAACCTCTTTGCTGATCTGATCATGGCGTCCTTCCTGCAAGAGGGTTCAATTTCATACTTATATTACGCAGACAGGTTAAACCAGCTTCCGCTCGGCGTGGTTGGCATAGCCGTTGGAACAGCGCTTCTGCCCATGCTCTCACGTGCCATGACTAAGGAAACAACAAAAGAGGGCCTATATCTCTTCAACCGTGCGCTGGAATATTGCCTCTTGCTCGGCCTTCCTGCGGCTGTGGCGCTCTGCGTTATGCCTCATACCCTCATTACAATCCTGTTCGAGCGCGGCGCCTTTGATGCCACCGACAGCGCCATAACCGCGCAGGTTCTTATGGCCTATGCTCTGGGCTTGCCGGCCTATATTGCAATCAAAGTCTTCTCAACCGCGCACTGGGCGCGCTCTGACACGAAAACGCCCGTGCGTATCTCCGTGATTGCCACACTGGCCAACATCGCGCTGAGCCTTATTCTGTGCCAGTTTATAGGCGTTGTTGGCATCGCCCTTGGCACAGGCATAACCGGATGGTTACAATTCTACCTCCATATCAAGGCGCTGAAAACCCACCCGCACGCTCAGTTTGATGCGCCTTTTCTGCGCAACATGCCCAAAATTATTGCCGCCGCAACCCTTATGGGCGCAGTGCTTTATGCAACAACAAGCTTACTGCACCCCTTTTTGACCGACAGTTCGCTCCTAATCCGCATATGCGCGCTCATCACGGTTGTCATCACTGGAAAACTTGTTTATGCAACTGTAATATTAGGCTCCGGCGCCGTAAAAATCGCTGATTTGAAAAGATATATGTTAAAGAGATAACCCATGAATATTATTTTATCCTGCATGCAACCCACCAGCCAGCTTCACCTTGGTAACTATCTTGGCGCGCTGAAAAACTGGGTTGCCTTTCAGGCCAAGCCGGACACGAAATGCCTTTATGGTGTAGTGGATCTGCACGCAATCACCGTTGAATATAACCCTGCGCATCTGGCGCAGGCCACACGTGAAATTGCGGCGGCCTATATTGCATGCGGCATTGACCCTTCAAAATCTTCAATTTTCGTACAATCTCATGTCCCGGAGCACACCCAGCTCATGTGGCTGCTGGCGACCATGGCGCAAATGGGCAAGCTCGAGCGCATGACGCAGTTTAAGGACAAGGCAGGCAAAAATCAGGAGCGTGCAGGCCTTGGCCTGTTTGCTTATCCCGTACTGATGGCCGCCGATATCCTGCTCTATAAGGCAACGCACGTCCCCGTCGGAGAAGATCAAAAACAGCACCTCGAGCTCACGCGTGATCTTGCATCCACCTTCAATACCCGCTATGGCGTTGAGTTTTTCCCCCAGCCGGAGCCTTTTATTGCTGGTCCCGCGCCGCGCGTTATGTCCCTGCGCGATGGGACAAAAAAAATGAGTAAATCCGATGAATCTGACATGTCACGGATTAATTTAACCGATACCCCGGACATGATCGCTAAAAAAATCAAAAAGGCCAAAACGGACGCTGAGCCTCTGCCAGATAATCTCTCAGACCTCAAGGGCCGCCCCGAAGCCCTCAATCTCATCACCTTATATGCCGCATTATCAAATACCACGCCTGAAAAACTTCTCCAGAGCGTTGCCGGGCAACAATTCGGCACATTCAAACCCGCCCTTATTGATGTCGCTGTGGAACATCTTGCCCCCATCACCGCCCGTATGAATGATCTTATGAAACAACCCGATCAGGTGGACGCTATTTTGTTGAAAGGCGCAGAAAACGCCCGTGACATTGCATCCAAAACCCTTAGGCAAACACAGGAAATCATGGGGTTTTTTTCCTGAAAAGAAATAATCAGGGGTAAGATAAAAGAAGATGTTTGCTTTTTTGTCATTAACATAGCACAATAGAAGCCGAGTTAACGCGTTCTAGGTAAATATAAATATGCTTTCTAAATTCAAATCCCTTCTTTTTGTGTCTGCTTGCTGTCTCACGATGTCACTATCCGCGCATGCGGAAATCTTCTTTTATGAAGATCAGGATGACCGCTTCACCATAAGCTTTCCTGACACGTGGGCCGTAATTAACAACCAGAAAGCCGATGACAAGCTCACCATTGCGGGTCCCGGCGTAAATGATCACGCCATCTGCAAGGTTCGCGTGCGTTCCGACCGACGCTTTGTCATCTACCCACCAAAATTCGATTCTGATATCCAAAAAATTGCCTACAGCCACGAATTCTGGAAAGATTATTTGGGTGACTACAACGAGGTTGTCGTAGATACTTTCAAGGATGAGGCCGGATTAGGCCTTGGATTCGCGAGCATGGCCGAAGCATCCTTTGAAACTGCAGAGGGCCAGATTGTCCGTAAGCGCGGCGTGATGTTCGCCTCCCTCTACCATGATCAAATGTATGCCGTAGACTGCTCAGCCGAAGCAAGCGTTTACAAAAAATGGCGCCCTGCATTCTTGAATGTCGTGAAATCAATCGACTTCAAAAATGTTCGTCATGTCTCCCCAAGCGGTCATTACAGAGCCTTCTTGAACGACAAGCCTGTTGAGGTTTTGGGACCAGAAGAGCTGGACTCTTACAAATTCTAAATTTCGGCGTATAAAAATAAGATACACCTTATAAAAACTTGAATTTTGCATCCCACGCATTAGCGTGCTATGTGTGTGTGAAAAAATTACAAGATCGGGTTATACGCGGATGCAAATCTATCTTCCCATCGCGGAAATGAGTGTTTCTGTAGAAATGATTTTCATGCTCGGCATGTTTGTCGGCTTCATCTCTGGCGTCTTCGGCGTAGGTGGAGGATTTTTAACAACCCCGCTACTCATTTTCATGGGCATACCTGCGGCCATCGCTGTTGGCACACAGGGAAGCCAGCTCATCGCTTCAGGAACCAGTGGTGTGCTCAGCTATTGGCGACGTGGCCACGTGGATTTCCTCGTCGCCAGTGTAATGCTTGCTGGCGGCCTGTTCGGCACGGTTATAGGAATATTTTTCTTCCAGTTCATCAAGTATATCGGCCAAATAGACCTCATTATTGCGCTGCTGTACATTCTCCTGCTCGGCACAATCGGGGTGATGATGCTCTTCGAGGGGCTATTTACCACCCTCAAGAAAAAAACCATGAAATCAGAATTTAACCGCCTGAAATCCCCTTCTCTCATCTCACGCCTTCCGTATAAAATGCGCTTTCCCCGCTCAAAACTATACATCAGCGCCATCGTGCCTCTCTCGATAGGCGCACTCAGCGGCTTCCTCGTGGCCACAATGGGCGTAGGCGGGGGCTTCCTGCTCGTCCCCGCAATGATTTATATTATTGGCATGCCGCCGCTGCTTGTGGCCGGAACGTCGCTATTTCAGATTATCTTCACAAGTGCTTTCGCCACCATCATGCACGCCACCATCAGCAACAGCGTCGATATCATGCTTGCCTTTTTTCTCATCATCGGCGGCGTTATTGGAGCACAAATTGGCGTTTTGGCCTCCCGCAAGGTGACAGGCGCGCGCGCGCGAATTATTCTTGCCCTGCTCGTTCTTGGCGTTTGCTCCCAAATGGCAATGCAGCTTTTCATCGAGCCCAAAGAAATCTATGTGGTTACAGAGAAATGATGAAATATTTCATAGCCTTGCTATTGTTGTTTTTGTCTGTACCATGTGCTCAGGCGAAAGATTTAACCATTAAAACTGCAAACGACCATATTGACGTCACAGTTGGCTTTGGTGGTGCATCGATTGATGTATTTGGCGACCGCCGAGACACCTCCGCCGATATAGCCATCGTCCTTGAAGGCCCGAAGGTCGATATGACCATCTGGAAAAAGGCGCGCATCATGGGGGCATGGATAAATACATCTTATATTGCCTTCAATGGTGTTCCCACATATTACAACTTTGCCTCCACACTTGATGTCAAAAACGACAAAAAAAGGGAAATATTGTTCAAAAATGGCATAGGCTTTGAAGCAATCATAAAATCACTGACCAAAAATGAATCCGGCAATCTCGCCAACACAGTTGATTTTCAAAACGCATTAAAGGCAAAAAAAATTCAGCAACATGTTTTTTTTGATGAGCCCGCCAAAATCGAATTTCTAAGCGAAAATTTTTTCCATGCACGCTTTAATATTCCCGCATCTGTCCCCACGGGTGAATATCATATCCACAGCTACCTCATAAAAAATGGAGTAGCCAAAGAGCACAGCTATGATATTTTCAAAGTCGAGCAGGTTGGGTTAAATGCATTTATATATAATGCAGCTCATAAAAATAAATTGCTATACGCACTCACATGTATAGCCATCGCCGTTTTTGCAGGCTGGGCCATTAGTGTGTTAAAAGTTAAACTGTGAATATTTGTGTGGAGCACATATGACTAAAAAATCTGATTCAAAAAAGCGCAAAGGCGTCTATCTTGTCATTATTGACGATACCGAAGAGTGTGAAAAAGCGATCATTCAGGCCGCAGAATTCGCGAACGCCGAAGATGGCTATGTTGCGCTTCTTTATGTCATAGAGCGTGTTCACGTCCAAAATTGGCAAAATGTCGAAGATCGTGTGCGTGAGGAAATGCGCAAAAAGGCAGAGCAAATGATATGGCGCGCCGCCGGCACAACAATTGAAAAAACATCAAAAATCCCGATGGTTTGCATAGAGGAGGGAGAATATACTGACCTTATCCTCAAGGTAATCAGGGAAAATCCCAACATCGCTGCCCTTGTTCTGGCGGCTGCCCCGTCATCAAATCCCGGGCCGCTGGTTTCCTATTTCTCCGGCAAAGGGCTCTCAAAGCTGCCTGTGCCTTTGCTCATCATCTCCGATCTGGTTGAGTCTTGAACAAAACCGCCGCATTCTATATAGATAGGGGTGATTTAAATCAAAGGACACCCGCTCATGTTTATACAAACTCAAGAGACACCAAACCCGGCAACGTTAAAATTTTTGCCCGGCCAGCCTATTCTTGAACAAGGCACAATCGATTTTTCCTCTTCTGCTGATGCAGGAAAATCACCTTTGGCAAAACGTCTTTTTGGAATAACCGGCGTAACGCGTGTATTTCTCTCCACGGATTTTATCTCGATCACAAAGGCCGATGACACTGACTGGCCGATGCTGAAACCTATGGTTCTTGCCCTTTTAATGGATCATCTTTCTACCGGCCAGCCGATCATCGACAAAAATATCGAAGTCGCCGAAACAAAGCCCGCACAGGAAGATGATGAAATTACAAAGCAAATCAAGGAATTGCTGGAAGAGCGCGTGCGGCCAATGGTGGCTATGGATGGCGGAGATATCGTCTTTGACCGCTTTGAAGATGGCATTGTCTTTCTGCAAATGCAGGGAGCCTGCTCTGGTTGCCCAAGCTCTACTGCAACCCTCAAAAGCGGCATTGAAAACATGCTCAGGCACTACATACCCGAAGTTAAAGAAGTCCGACCTTCGGCAGAATATTAAAAGTTTAAGATGTTAATCCTCGCCCTTGATACCGCGCTCCAAGGCTGCTCAGTCGGTCTTTATGATACGCAAACTAAAAATACAATAGAGCGGTTCACACCCATGGAGCGTGGGCAGTCAGAATGTCTCATCCCCATGGTTCAATCGGTTCTTGATGATGCCAAAAAATCCTTCTCTGATTTGGGTATGATCGCTGTAACCCAAGGACCCGGAGCTTTTGCAGGGTTGCGTATTGGCCTTATAACCGCAAAGACGCTGGGTCAGGTGCTCTCAGTGCCCGTCGCGGGCGTGTCAACTTTTGATGCAATTGCTCACTCTGCAAATGAGAATAAAGAGAAGAAAATGCTGTCCATAGTTTTGGAAACAAAACGCCACGATTTCTATTTTAAATTTAGGGATGAGCTGCCCCAATGCTTAACGGCTGAACAAATTATGAAAAAAATTAATACGCAGAATTGCCACATTATAGGTAACGCAAATCAGCGCCTTCAGAGCGAGGCGAATTTTCCACCCTCATCCTCGTTTGAGACTATTGAAAAAATCAGCATGGAAAAACTGGCGGAGCTGGCACATACTATTTATCAACACACCCCCGAAGCCATAAATTCCGACCCCATATATTTAAGGGGTGCAGAAATCGGAACACCAAAAAGAAAAGCCAGAAAAATCAGCATCAAAGCTTAAATCCCCCTTGTGATTACCCGCGAAGCGTGTATTTTTGTGTCTTCAAAAAATGAACGAAGGTTCACAAAGTAAAGGGTAGGGATTTATGGACAAAGAAATTGAGCGCGAAGTTTTACTAGGCCTAACAACCGAACTTGTATCAGCCTATGTTTCAAACAACGCACTCAACCCCGAGGATATTCCAAACTTAATTGATCAGGTTTATAAATCTCTTAATAATGCTGGCGTTGAAACCAGAACACTAGCGGATCGCCCGCAACCTGCCGTGCCGATCAAGCGCTCCATAACACCAGACTATCTGATTTGCCTCGAAGACGGCAAACAGCTTAAAATGCTCAAGCGCCACTTGAAAACGGCCTATAACATGAGCCCGGATCAATACCGCGAACGCTGGGGTCTGCCTGCCGATTATCCGATGGTTGCCCCGAACTATGCTGAAAAACGCAGCCGCCTTGCAAAAGATATCGGCCTTGGCCGCGCAACTAACCCTTAAGCGCTTCAGAGCGCGCCTTGGCGGCCTTCAGCGTTTCGAGCAAGATATCATCAAACCGGCCGTCCATTAGAACTTCAAGCCCGGCCTGAGTTGTCCCCCCCGGGCTCGTTACATTTTGCCGCAAAACCGCGGGCGAAATATCCGCCTGCGCCTCCGCCAGCGCCGCACTACCAATAACCGTCTGTCGCGCCAGCGCTGCAGCCAGCGCCGCATCCAGCCCGATCTGCTCGCCCGCCCGCGTAAGCGCCTCAATCATATAAAACACATAAGCAGGCCCACTGCCGGAAAGCGCTGTGACGCTATCAATCAGGCCCTCATCCTCCACCCAGTAATGATGGCCGCACGCCCCAAGCAGTCGCCCACAAATTTCTTTCTGCGCAGGGCTAGCGTGAGAATTGGCAACCGAAACGCTGACCCCACGCCCAATCGCCGCCGGCGTGTTGGGCATAGAGCGGATAATCGGCTGCGCCTTGCCAAAACACCCCCCAAGCACATCAAGGCTTTGCCCCGCCGCAATCGAAAGAACGGGGGTCTTCGGGGATAATGCTCCCATAACTCCCCCTGAGGCAACCTTCAAAACTTGCGGCTTAACCGCTAAAACAAGGATATCTGTTTCAATTTTCTGACCACCAAAAGATTTGCTATGCGCAATCTTTGCCTCAGAATTCATAAGGGCCACTGGCTCAACGGGATCAATAATGTGAATATCTTTTACAAAACCCGCATCAAGCCATGCCCTGACCATAGCGCCGCCCATCTTCCCACAGCCAACGAGCACAATAGACAGGCTCGAGCTCACCCTACGATTCCCCGGCTGTTTCCATCAGCGCCAAAGACAGAAGCTCAGGAAGAATAGGGCGCTCATCCGCAAGCATTTGAAAAACGCTGATATGCTGCTCACATTGCGCCAACGAAATTTCAATGAAATCCTCAATGGCATTATGCATGCCCGCGCCACCTTGCATAATAATCCCATGACGGTATCGTGGGCGCAAATCACGGTGTGAAAATTCAAAATGTCCCATCCATAGAGATAAGTTCATCTCCATCACGGTTCGTAAAGCATCCTGTGCATGAACATCATGAATTTTCAGGCCGTACTCACAAGAAATCTGGAGCATATCAAGCGGCTCCTGCCAGATAAAAACAATATGATAAACACAGGCCGATCCTTGTATATTTAAGCAAAGTGAATCCACGCTCACACGATCAAAATTCCAGTTATGCTCCGCAAGAACGCTCTCAACCCGCTCCAGCGGATGCACCGGCGCCTCATGTTCATCTAGGGAATGACTCATGTGATCTGTCATGATTTATTCTTGCCCTTACCTTCCAAAATTTCAACCCGCGCCTGCAAATCATGCACAATTGCTTCGAGCGCCTCATAATCCTCGCGCGGCACTAAATCGATGCTCTGCGCGGCACTATGGGCATATATACGCACATTCTCTTTCGCATGCTTGCTCGCATCGCTCATGAGGCCAACAGCGCCACCGGCTAAACGCGCAATATCATCCAGTATTTTTTCCCGTTTCGACATCTGCATTACTCATTTTGAATTGCACGGTTGTAGCACAACAAATTCTGCCCCCGCAATCACCATGTCAAAGAATCTTGGATTTTGATGTGTATGAAATAAGCCTAAAAAAAGAGCTTTTTTTTACCCCATGTTCGGGATAAGGATAGTGCATGGAATTCTTAAGTTTTCAAATCGACCCCATCGCCCTTCAACTGGGCCCGCTAGTCATCCGTTGGTACGCATTGGCTTATCTCGCTGGGTTCTTGCTTGGCTGGCGCTATTGCTTGGGGCTGGTTAAAAACGCTGAGCACAGGCCCAATACAGACGATATCGACGATTTTTTAACCTATGCTGTACTGGCTGTAATCCTGGGTGGGCGTCTTGGCTATGTTTTGTTCTATCAACCCGGATATTTCCTGGAAAACCCTCTCGAAATTGTCAAAATCTGGAAGGGGGGCATGTCCTTTCACGGGGGCGTTCTCGGGCTTGTGCTTGCCATGTTGCTCTTTGCACATTTGCGGAAAATCAACGTATTCAGACTCTCCGATATTGTATGCGCCGCCGCGCCGATCGGCCTGTTTTTTGGCCGCATGGCTAATTTCATTAATGGCGAGCTTTACGGCACGCCAACAAAACTGCCATGGGGTATTGTTTTTCCCGGCGGCGGCATCGCCCCCCGTCACCCCAGCCAGCTATACGAAGCCGCACTGGAAGGGATCGTGCTATTCTTCATCCTGCGCGCTTTAACGCGCTCAGACAAGGTGCACACCGGAACAATTTCCGGCATCTTCCTCATCGGATACGGGCTTTTCCGCGCACTTGTTGAATTCGTCCGCGAACCAGACGAACAAATTGGCCTGATTGCTGGCTTTATGTCCATGGGGCAAATCCTGTGCTTGCCCATGATCCTGTGCGGCGCAGCGCTTGTTTATCTGGCTTCGCAAAGAAAATTCTCCGATGTCAGGCGCGCTTGAGCAATACCTGAGAGAGCTAATCCATAAAAACGGATCAATGGATTTATCTGCATTCATGAGCCACGCCTTAATCCATCCAGAGTATGGATACTACTCCACCCGCGACCCTTTTGGTACAACAGGGGATTTTACGACCGCACCGGAAATATCACAAATGTTTGGTGAAATGCTGGCGGCTTGGCTGATTGACCTTTGGCAACAAATGGACAAAACGCCCCTTGATATAATTGAGTTTGGACCCGGGCGAGGCACGCTCATGGCAGATATTCTGCGCATCGCCTGCAAAGTCGATGATTTTACCAAAACTGTAAAAATCCACCTCATTGAATCAAGCCCCCTTTTGAGAGAAAAACAAAAGCTTACCCTCAAGAAGCACACTGAAACCATAAATATAACATGGCATGAAGGTTTGCCACAGTCAAAAACCCCCGCCATCCTTATCGGCAACGAATTCCTTGATGCGCTACCTATTGAGCAATTAATGCGCGATTCAAAGGGCTGGCAAAAACGTGTGATAATTAATGGTCCAAAGGGGTTTGAGTTCGCATGGCAGGCTGCGCCAAAGGATCTCCTAAGCTATCTTCCGCAAAAAACAACATCCAACTCAATTTATGAAATCGCGCCGGATCGTATTAAATTTATAAATCAATGTGCCGAACACCTCATCGCCAATAATGGCGCGGCTCTATTTATCGACTACGGTCACAAAAAATCACATCACGGCGAAACGCTTCAGGCTGTTAAGAATCATAAATATGTCAATTCTATAAAGGATATAGGAAACGCAGATTTAACCGCCCATGTCGATTTTGATGCCCTGATCCGCACCGTTTGTTCACGTAATGTTTCACGTGAAACATTGGTCACTCAGCGCCAGTTTTTGCTCAATCTGGGCATAGAGCATCGCGCCGCCGCCCTGAGCAAGCAAAAAGACGTCACAAAAGACTTGATGCGCCTTATCGCCCCTGATCAAATGGGTGAGCTGTTTAAGGTCATGTGCTTCCATGCCGGCAGCGGCCTAAAACCCGCAGGATTTGTATGATGATTAAATATTACGCCGCAGATACCCTAAAGGAAAAAACCATCAATCACGGCTTTTTCACCCGTCTTGGCGGTCACAGCACTGGTGTGTACGCTGGTCTGAATTGCGGCCTGGGCTCAGACGATGATCCTGAAATTATCATGCAAAACCGCGGCCTTGTAACTGCTGAAATGTCATGCAGCCCGCCAAATCTGCTCTCCCCCTATCAGGTTCACGGCGTAGAGGCTATCTGCGCGGCTCAGCCCTTCGAAGGGGAAAGACCCAAGGCCGATGCGCTACTGACCGATCAGCCCGGTCTGGCCATTAGTGTGGTCACTGCGGATTGCGCGCCCGTGCTCTTTCTCGGCAAAAAAGAAGACGGAGCACCCATCATCGCCGCCGCCCACGCAGGCTGGAAAGGCGCGCTTTTTGGCGTTTTAGAAAATACGATCGATGCCATGAACCGCCTCGGCGCAGAAAGTATAAAGGCCGCCATCGGCCCTTGTATCCAACAACAATCATACGAAGTTTCAAAAGATTTCAGTAATCCCTTTCTTAAGGAAGACGCGGCCAGCGCTAAATATTTTGATGTTTATGACGGCGCGCCGCATTTTGACCTCAGCGGCTATTGTGCGCATCGCCTAAAACGTTCAGGGATAAAGGATATCTCGACCTTTATGCTGGATACCTACACAAATGAAGAGGAATTCTACAGCTTCCGCCGCGCGACCCACAAACAGGAAAAAGAGTACGGCAGACAGATATCAGTGATTGTAATCAAAGAATGAACGACAAAACCACTTGATTTATCACGATTTTTTCATATAGTGCGCTAACGCTAAAAATTAAAGGGTCAACCATGAAGCTCATATCCGGAAATTCTAACCGTGCTTTGTCTGAAAATGTATCCTCCTATCTTGATGTCCCCTTGACCCAGTGCAGTATCCGCCGATTTTCCGATAAAGAAATATTCGTTGAAATCATGGAAAACGTTCGCGGAAAAGATGCGTTCTTCATCCAGTCGACATCCTATCCAGCCAATGACCATCTTATGGAGTTGCTAATCGCCATCGACGCCCTAAAACGAGGCTCAGCGCGCCGAATAACGGCGGTAATACCATATTTTGGCTATGCTCGTCAGGATCGCAAAACCGGCGGTCGTACACCCATTTCAGCAAAGCTTGTGGCTAATCTTATAACCGCGGCCGGCGCAGACCGCGTCCTGACTCTCGAGCTTCATGCAGGACAAATACAAGGGTTTTTTGACATTCCTGTGGATAATCTTAGCGCCGGCCCAGTTTTCGTCCCATACATCAAACAACAATTCAACGACCAGCCTTTATGCATCGTCTCCCCAGATGTTGGAGGGGTTATTCGTGCCCGCCAGCTTGCCAAGCGTCTGGGCGCAGATCTGGCAATCATCGACAAACGTCGCCTGAAAGCTGGAGAGTCAGAGGTCATGAACGTCATCGGCGCGGTTAAGGATAAGATATGTATCCTGGTAGACGACATTGTTGATTCCGGCGGAACGCTCTGTAATGCCGCCGTAGCCTTGGAGCGCGAGGGAGCAAAAGAGGTCCATGCCTATGTTGTGCATGGCGTTCTCTCCGGTCAGGCCGTAGAGCGTGTACAAAACTCACCCCTGAAAAAGCTTGTCATAACGGACAGCATCGCGGCGACCGATGAAATGGAAGCCGCCTCAAAAGTAGAACAAATCAGCATCGCCGCCTTGATGGGTGAAGCCGCGCGCCGCATCAGCGAAGAACGCTCGATCTCCGAGCTATTCAAGTAAGACAGGCTCTTAAACAAAAACATTGCATTCACCTTGCAAATCTGGTTAATTCCCACTCATTAACGGATCCGCACCCCTGGAGGCGGTCCATAACCTATGAAAAGGAAGAAGCCATGGCTAAACACTATGCACTAAAAGCCGATCAAAGAGAGCGCGCCGGTAAGGGGATTGCACGTTCATTGCGTCGGGAAGGCCGCACACCTGCGGTTATTTACGGAGATAAAAAAGAACCCCTTAAAATTTCAATCTCCACAAATCAAATCAATGTTGAATACCTAAAAGGCCATTTGTTCACAACGCTCTGTGACATTGAGGTGGAGGGCGAAGGAAAACACCTCGTTCTTGCCCGTGACGTTCAGCTGCACCCGGTAACGGACATTGTTGAACATGTTGACTTTCTGCGCGTTTCAGCAAAAACAAGAATTGCAGTCAACGTTCCTGTACATTTCATCAATGAAGACAAATGTCCAAGCCTTGACCAAAAAGGAACGCTGAACGTTGTTCGTCACACGGTAGAGCTGATGTGTATTGCAACAGATATCCCAGATCATATCGATGTAAATATCGAAGGCAAGGAACATGGCGACGCCGTTAAAATCAGCGATGCGTTTCTGCCAGAGGGCGCGAAGCCTGTTATTACGGATCGTGATTTCACAATCGCAACGCTTGTGCCGCCGAAAACAGCCGCTCAGGAAGAAGCTGAAGAAGCCGCAGCAGCCGAAGCTGGTGATGGTATCATCCCTGATGAAGAAGCTACAGCTGAAGACGGCGAGGAAAAAGAAGAGAAGAAATCCGACGATTAAGAACGGGACTATCTCTATGATAAACAATATAAAAAGAGCCGTTCAGGCTCTTTTTACGTCGAAGCTGGAAGGAAATACGGAAATGTGGCTGTTTGTCGGCCTCGGTAATCCGGGTGATAAATACACAAAAAACCGCCATAATGTGGGCTTTATGCTTATTGACCGCATCAACGCGCTCGCCAACTTCAAATTGAAATTTCAGGGTGCGCTCGCAGAAATAAAATGCGCAGATGAAAAGATTGTCCTCCTCAAGCCCATGACCTATATGAACAATTCTGGCCAGTCAGTAGCCGCCGCAGCAAAATTCTATAAAATCCCGCCAGAGCGTATTATTGTCTTTCATGACGAACTCGATTTAAAACCTTGCGAAGTGAGGATAAAAAAGGGTGGCGGTAACGCCGGGCATAACGGCCTAAAATCCATTCAGGCTCATATAGGAACTGCGGATTTCTGGCGCGTGCGCATCGGAATCGGGCGGCCAAACCATCAAGGGGATGTGAGTGATTATGTGCTCAGCGATTTTTCAAAAGCAGAAAGAGAGCCGCTTGAACCGTTATTGTCGTATATGGCAGAAAATATAAAGGTAATTATAAATGATAAACCAGAAGCTTATGAAGCTTTGTTAAAGCAATTTTCAAGAGAAGGAAAAGAAAAAAATGGGGTTTAAATGTGGAATTGTTGGCCTGCCGAATGTTGGAAAATCAACCTTGTTTAACGCCCTGACAGCAACCGCCGCGGCGCAAGCCTCAAACTTTCCCTTTTGTACAATCGAGCCGAATGTTGGCCGCGTGGCCGTCCCGGACGAACGCCTTGAGAAAATCGCCGCCATAGCAGGCTCCGCGAATATAATCCCCGGACAACTCGAATTCGTGGATATTGCTGGGCTGGTCAAGGGCGCATCCCAAGGCGAGGGGCTCGGCAACCAGTTTCTGACCAATATCCGCGAAACAGATGCGATTATCCACGTTGTCAGATGCTTTGAGGGCACCGATATTCATCATGTTGAAGGCAGTGTCGATCCACTGCGGGATGTCGAAACCATCGAAACCGAGCTTATGCTCGCCGATCTGGAAAGTCTGGGCAAACAGCTCGATAATCTGCAAAAGAAAGCAAAATCAGGCGATAAAGAGCTTCAGGCGCAATACGCATTTTTGGCGAAAGTAAAAGAGGTGCTCGATGCCGGAAAGCCCGCACGTAGCGTCCAGCCCTCCAATGACGATGAAGTGAAATGGCTCAAAACAACCCAGCTTATGACGGCAAAACCGATTCTATATGTCTGTAACGTCAGCGAAGGCGACGCAGAAAACGGCAATGGCATGAGCTCAAAAGTCGCAAAAATGGCGGCGGAGCAGGGCGCGCAGAGCGTGGTTATCTGTGCATCTATCGAATCGGAAATCGCCCAGCTCGACTCAAAGGAAGAGCAAGCCGAATTCTTGCAAACCATCGGCTTGAGCGAGCCCGGCCTGAACCGCATTATCCGCGCAGGCTATAAGCTGCTGAAACTCCAGACCTATTTCACCGCCGGACCAAAGGAAACCCGCGCCTGGACGATCCCCGTAGGCGCAAAAGCCCCGCAGGCCGCAGGAATCATCCACACCGACTTCCAGAAAGGCTTCATCCGCGCCGAAACCATAGCCTACAATGATTACATCACCTTCAAAGGCGAGCAGGGCGCAAAAGATAACGGCAAAATGCGCCAGGAAGGTAAGGAATATGTTGTCAAAGACGGAGATATCATCCTCTTCCGCTTCAATGTTTGACATAAGAACTATATAATATTTACTATTAAACCATGAATAATGAGCCTGAAATACCAAACCTGAGATTTGTGCACTCCGATAAGATAACTTTCTTATGTTATATTATATTTAGCTTTGTCGCTTTATGCAATTTGGGGCAAGCACAAGTGTTGGTATCCACTAAAGACACATCATTTTTTCCAGATATCTGCTTCCCTCACACTAATCCAGGAGCAGTTCCCTTTCTAATGCGCAACGATAAAGTATTTCCGCTCTTGGATGCGCAGCCTGTTTCTTCCTTCGATGGCGTATTTTATGTCACCGAGTACGTAGGATTTGATTTCGACGAAGATGGCTTAATTGAAGCTTATGCGTTAGGCACACTGCGAAGTTCTTCCGGAGGAACAGCACCCTCAACCGCCTGGCAAATCGGGTCAACGTGGATTGACTTAATACTCAATCTGGATTCGTTCAATCCGCCTTTGCAAGATATGATCCAATCCGATTCATCCTATAAAATCGCTATTAAAGTTTCGGATTGGCGGTGCACCTTTTTGGCATATGATGATGGTAACATTCCTAAAAAGTAAGATTTCTTTTGTCGAGCGCATCATAGGCTACCGGCACCAAGAGGCCGAACCGGAGCTCTCAACAGCGGATATAGCATAAAACTCTTAAAGCAAGGGTGGCAGAATTAAAATTTTCTTATACTTCAACCCTTGATGTCATCCTGAAGGGCTTTAGCCCTGAAGGATTTAGAAGATTCTTCAGGCTCTCTAGAGCCTTCAGAATGACAACATGTTAAGAGTATTCTAAGCCCGCACCAATTCCTCAAACGCACCACGAAGTTTTTTCGTAATTGGCCCAACGCTGTAGTGATGATCATTAATCTGCCCCACCGCCGTAACTTCTGCGGCTGTGCCGGTTAGGAAAATCTCGTCAAACGCGCCAAGCTCCTCAGGTGTGATATGACGTATTTCAACAGGAATATCATGCTGCGCGGCAAGCTCAAGAACAGTCTGGCGTGTAATACCGTTCAAAAAACAATCCGGCTCCGGGGTAATCAGCGTCCCATTCTTCACCGCAAAGAAATTCGCCGCAGACGCCTCGGCAACATAGCCGCGGTAATCCAGCATCAACGCATCATCAAAACCCTCATCCTCAACGGCATGCTTGGACATAGTGTTAATCATGTAAAGCCCGGCCGCCTTGCTGTGCACGGGCGCAGTTTTCGGGTCAGGCCTGCGCCAAGGCGAGGTCTTGAGCGTAATACCCTTATCGCGCTTCTCCGCGCTGAAATATGTTCCCCAATGCCACGCCGCCACCGCAACATGGGTCTTGGTCAGCTTCGCCGACACCCCCATCTGCTCGCCTCCGCGCCAGGCTACGGGGCGCACATAGGCCTCGGTTAAATCATTGGCTTTGCAGACCTCATATTTGATGGTTTCCAGCTCATCAACACTGAGCGGAATTTTCATGCCCAAAATGTCAGCAGATTTGTGAAAACGCTCTGAATGCTCACGGCTTTTAAATATTTTACCGTTATACATGCGCTCCCCCTCAAAAACCGAGCTGGCGTAATGCAAACCATGAGAGAGCACATGGATTTTTGCCTCACGCCAAGGAATAATCTTGCCGTTAATCCAGATAAATCCGTCCCGCTCATCAAAGGGTAATATAGACATGTGCCGCGCCTTCTTGTTTATAATGCATGCATGATCTATAAGATTAAGCACAAAGAGAATTATTTGTGAACCATAAAATGAGCAGCCAAACACAACAAAAACAAGCCCACAAGCCCCATATTCTTGTTGTGGATGATGATAAGCGTATCTGCGAGCTTATCACACGCTATTTGCAGGATCATGATTTCATAGCCCTAAGCGCCAACAGTGCCAAGCAAGCCAACGAAATCCTTGACCGCTTTGAGGTGGACGCGCTGGTGGTTGATGTCATGATGCCACAAACAACTGGTATAGAATTCACGCAGAATTTGCGCAAAAAAGGGCTAACTATTCCGGTATTATTGCTCACCGCGCTGGGCGAGGTGGACGACCGTATCTCTGGCTTTGAATCTGGCGCCGATGATTACCTGACCAAGCCATTTGAGCCCAGAGAGCTAATCTTACGGCTTCAATCTATCCTGCGCAGGACTCAAAAACCTCAAGAAGAGAGCGAATATTACCAGATTGGCAGGTGGCAATTTGACCCCCGCCATGACGAACTCTCTGACGGAGATTATATTATGCCCCTCAGCGCCGTTGAGGCAAACCTGCTGCGTGCCCTTGCGCAATCCGCAAACGACGTGCTGAGCCGTGACGATTTGGCCGCGCGGTGTAACATGGATGCCGGTGAGCGCACAATTGACGTTCAGGTCACGCGCCTGCGCCGTAAGCTGGAAGAAGACACAAAATCCCCCAGATACCTTCAAACCGTGCGTGGAAAGGGTTATCTTTTGCGTGCTGAGGCTAAATCATAATGAAAGAGCAAAAAAAACCTCGTGGAATAATAAAAAGACTTTTACCGCAAACCCTTTTTTTTCGCTCGCTTTTAATTCTTATTTTGCCCATTTTTTTACTCCAAATCATTCTGACATATATCTTTTTTGACCGGCATTGGAGCGCCATGACCGCGCGTTTAGGGCTAGGTGTCGCCGGCGAGATCAAGATGATGACATCCTTCATGGAAAATGAGAACGAAGAAAACAGAACAAAGATACTGAATGCCGCAACAGCGGATCTTAATCTGATTGCCACGTTCGACAAGGGAAAAACACTTGATTTAAATGAACAAAACCCTGCTCCTGCAATTGGATGGGAAAAGATGATCATGGATACCATGAACAAGGAATTATCAAATGTTATCAAGCAGCCCTTTACAGTAAATGTTGATTTTCAGGAAAAATGGGTGGAGGTCCGGATTCAGCTCGATGAGGGAATATTGAATGTCTCCGTCCCGCAGCGCAGGCTGTTTTCCTCTACTACATATATCTTCCTGCTCTGGGTTTTCGGCGCATCGATGGTGCTTCTCATTATTGCGGTATTGTTTATGCGTAATCAAATCAGGCCCATCCGCAGACTGGCCATTGCCGCTGAACGCTTTGGCAAGGGCAGGGAGGTTAATAATTTCAAGATAGAAGGAGCAAAAGAAGTCCGTCAGGCAGGACAAGCCTTTTTGGATATGAAAACGCGCATAAAGCGACAGATTTCGCAGCGCACAGACATGCTGGCAGGGGTTTCCCACGATTTAAGAACCCCCCTGACGCGCCTAAAGCTTCAGATAGCAATGCTTGGTGACAGTCCGGACATATACGAAATGAAAAAAGATGTCCGCGACATGGAAAAAATGATCGATGGATATCTGAATTTTGTCCGCGGACAGGGCCGTGAACAGCCTAAGATTGTTGATATAGGCGCTCTACTTCAGGAAATAACCACGGCCACAAAACGTCAGGGCTGTGATGTCGATTTAAATCTTAATAATTTAAAGATAAGAATGTCCCTGCGCGCTCTTGCCTTCAAGCGCTGCCTGACGAATATCGTCAGTAACGCAGCAAAACACGCGAATTTTATATGGATCACCCTTAAACACAGTGAAGATAAACAGATCGAAATCATAATAGAGGACAACGGTCCCGGCATTGATCCAAGCCTTTATGAAGAGGTTTTTAGGCCGTTTTACCGCATAGAGGGCTCTCGCAACATGAATACCGGCGGCATTGGCCTGGGCATGCCCATCGCCATGGATATTGTTCATGCGCATGGCGGGGAAATATGGCTTGATAAAAGCACACATGGGGGATTGGCCGTTCATATCCTGTTACCAACATAAGATTAATACCATAAGTTACTAGGAAGTGCCGTTTTACTTGTGTTAAAATGGTATTCATTTTGAAGTATTCAAAACTGTGTGTGAAAAAGGTAAGACCAAGAACTGTGCCTAAAAACAAGATAAAATCCGTTTGGCTTAACTCTGGCCTAGCTCAGGCGCTAGCGCTGATAAATGGTATTATACTCACAATTGCGGCCTTTCTGGTCTTCAGCTACTACATCAGCGACATGTCGCAAGACGAGTACAGAAAAAAATCGGACGAAATAGGGAGCTCGTTCGTGCAGGGGATTGCAAAACTGGAGGACTCTGTGCGTGTTGTTGCAAGCCTCATTGCCTTATCCGATAATTCTGATCGCACGCTTTTGGCAAAAAACATTAAACGCAATTTACCAAACCTCGGAAATTTTGATCAGCTCATCTGGCTCTATGAGGAGAGCCAAGGTAACTGGAAATACAAAGTAATATCTGAATCAAGTACGCAAAACAGTCTCAAAGGCAACTACAGGCTTGTCCCTGATACAAAAATGATATTGCGCCTTGTCGAACAAAATGTCTTCAAGGATAGGGCCATGAGAGTGATTTCTGATTTTGAAAACATGAATTACGAGGAAGTTAGAAAAGAGCCCCTCACTTTAGCGCGCTCATTTGCCTTTATCCAGGCTGTGGAAGGAGGGAATCAGAATTTAGGTGCAGTTATTGGCGTCACTCATGCTGCAGTGCTTTTGGATCAGAATTTTATCGATATGTCAGAAACTATGGTTCGTTTCACAATCCGTGACACAAAAAAAGGTCGCCGGATATTTCATATGGGATCTCAGGATGAAGTTCTCTCAGATAAAAGTTCGCTCGTTCAACAATATAGCTTTTTTGTTGGCGACAGCGAGTGGCAAATTCTGATGGAAATAGCCAAAAAGAAAAACATAGCCCTTATGGAGAAAGTTCCATATATCATTTTATTTTTCGGCTTTATTTTAACACTCGTTGGCACGCTGTTCATCCGTAACAATAAAAATCAGGCAGAAAAACTTTCTAGAATCAACAGGATGCTGGAAAACAAAAACTTTGAACTGCAAACAGAGGTGTCAGAACGCGAACGTTTAAATGCAGCGCTCGCAATTTCAGAAAAAAATAACCGCGCAATTATAGATGCTGTTAGCGATGTTATTTTTGAAGTGGACATTGACGGCAATATTCTGTTCCTAAGCGCGGCGTGGCAAAATATTACAGGATTTGAGTTAGAACGATCACAAGGCAAGAACCTGTTTTCTATGCTGTACCCAGAAGATCAAGGCAAACAAAGACATGATTTTAACCTGTTAATCAAAGGGCAAAAGCCAGCCTATCGGAGTTTTACGCGCCTTAGAATTGAAGATGGAACCTTCCGCGCAATAGAGCTCGCAATTTCAATGATCCGTCAGGACGAGAATAAATCTTTACGTATTGTGGGTACAATCACAGACGTAGAAGAACGCCGCCGTGCCGAACGAGCTCTCGCCGAAGCGGAAAAGAAATACAGAACTATCGTTGAAAACGCTGCAGGCGGTTTATATCAGCTCACCCCCGAAGGAATATATCTCAGCGCAAACCCCTCTATGGCAAAAATATTGAAATATAATAGTCCCGAAGAAATGCTGCGTATGATAAAAAATGCCAACGGCACAGTATATTCCGATCTGGCCGAGCGTGAAAAATTTATAAAAATCCTTAAAAAGCAGGAACATATCTCCGGCTATGAAACCCAAGTTACATGTAAGGATAACAGCAAAATCTGGGTACGTGAAAACATCCGCGTAGTTCAGGACGAACAAAACCACGTTTTATACTTTGAAGGCTCGATGGAAGACATTACCGAGCGCAAAAAAGCCGATTTAGCGTTAATGGAAGCTAAAATAGCTTCAGATATGGCCAGCCGCGCAAAAACAGAATTTATCGCCAATATGAGCCATGAGCTGCGCACCCCACTGAACGCGATTATCGGTTTTTCGGATATCATGCAAAAAGAAGTCATGGGCCCTCTTGGTCAGGCTGTGTATAAGGATTATGTAAGTGATATTCACACGAGTGGTAAGGGGCTACTGAAAATCATTAATGAAATTCTAGATATATCGAAAATAGAGGCAGGAAACCGAGATCTGAATGAAAGTGAGTTTTCATCACAAGATGTGCTTGAGCGTTGTATGGATCTCTACGCCGCGCGTGTAAAAGATAAAAAAATAATCATCATCAACGAAGCAAAGGATATGCCAGTACTCGTTGCTGAAGAACTCTCCATCAAGCAGGTTATTGGTAACATTTACTCTAACGCGGTAAAATTCACGCCTGCAAACGGACGCATAACGCTGTTTACAAACTACGATATGGATGGCTCCTTCCGCCTCTCGATTACCGATACTGGCGTGGGGATGACCAGCACAGAAATAAAAAAAGCCCTATCTCCCTTCGGCCAGCTTGATAATGCACTGGACCGTTCCGGCTCAGGAACTGGTTTGGGCTTGCCCCTCGCGCAGGCCATTATGCGCATTCATGACGGAAGACTGGAAATTCTCTCAGAAAAATCGATTGGAACAACCGTAACAATGATTTTCCCCGCCGTGCGCGTTGTATCGAAGGGAAACACTAAAACCCGGAGCCCTCAACACTCATAAGATCAGAGTCATCGATATCCAGCACGCGCCGCGCAATATCATAAGAAAAGCCAGCGCGCGCAAAAGCTCCTAGCCATTTTTGCACATTAGGCTCATCATCGCCCAGATAGTAAGGCCCCATCTTCTTCTTACGCGCAAGCTTCAGCGCGGCGTTGAACTCCGGCTCCTGCGCCCCTGTTTCTTCATCAATATTCTGCAGTGCACGCATTGAATCTTCAGGCTCTATGCCCTTGGCACGCATTTTCATCATCACAGCAGTCCGCGAAAAACCGCGTCGGCGCAGTGAGCCGACAACCCCGCGCGCATAAACGGCATCATTCAAAAGCTCTAGCGCCTCGAATTTATCCGCCAAAGCATCAACCATAGCGCGGCATTCCTCGTAATCCTGATCAGCGTGATGCATGCACGAGCGTTTAACCTTGCGCATCATAACGGTTTTAAAATGAGCCTTACTTGCTGAAAACCGCTCTAAATAATACAAGCCCGAATTATGGAGATAGGTTGGCGTAATTTTTTTCGGAATGCGTCGCTGGTTCTTATGTTTTTGCGTCTTGATCTTTGGGCTATCTGATTTATGGTGTTCCATCACCAAATTATAAAAAAGAACAACCACAAGCGCCATGCAAAACATCAATACACCGGAAAAAAAGATCAAGGGCATGAATACAATTGGCCTGATAACACTGATCCGCCGCGAAGTGTTCAGGTTTTTAAATGTCTACACCCAGACGATCATCGCCCCCGTCATCACAACATTAATGTTTTACACCGTATTTGCGCTGGCTTTCGGCGGAGGGCAGCGCGAAATAGAGGGAATATCATTTCTTGCCTTCCTCGCACCCGGTTTGGTGATGATGACCATGGTACAAAACGCCTTTGCCAACACATCCTCATCTCTTGTCATCTCAAAGGTTCAGGGCAATATTGTGGATGTGCTTATGCCCCCGCTATCGGCCATGGAGTTATTCATTGGCTACGTTACCGGAGCGGTTCTGCGCGGCCTTGCCGTTGGCCTATGCACATCATTCATCCTCGCCATCTTTGCTCCGATGTATATCCACTCCATTGCGGCAATAATAACATTCGCAATATTGGGAACGTTTATGCTCGGCGCATTAGGAATCGCCGCAGGAATCTGGTCAGAGAAATTTGATCACATAGCCGCAGTTACGAATTTTGTCGTCACGCCGATGACATTTTTATCCGGGACATTTTATTCCATAACGGTTTTGCCCGGAATATGGCAAAAAATAGTACACTTTAATCCCTTTTTTTATATGATTGATGGCTTCAGATATGGCTTTACTGGCCACACGGACGGAAATATAGTATTTGGCATAGTGCTTCTTTCTGCGTGCAACATAGCACTGGCGATCCTGTGTTACCGCATGATCAAAACAGGTTATAAAATTAAATCTTAAGCCCCATGATAACAGATAATTTTTCTCAAACATTCCGTCTCGAAAGCTCCTCCATCAGAGGGCGAATAATCCGCCTTGGCAGCGTTCTTGACAATATTTTGAGCGCGCATGATTATCCTCTGCCCGTGGCACATCTGGTAGGGGAAACAACCGCCCTTACTCTGGCGCTATCCTCCATGCTTAAATATGACGGAATATTTACCCTTCAGGCACAAGGGGACGGGCCTCTCAAGATGCTCGTCGCCGATGTAACCACCGCAGGAGCGATAAGAGCCTGCGCCTCCTATAACCAGGAGCGTTTTCAAAAGGCCAGAGAACAGCTCTCTGCCCTGAAAACTACTGAAGGTAATCAAAACCACCTCGCGCAATATCTGGGCAAGGGCTATATTGCCTTTACAGTTGATCAGGGCGAACATACAGACCGATATCAGGGCATAGTAGAGCTAAAAGGCGCATCTCTTGTGGATTGCATACATCATTATTTTACACAGTCAGAACAAATTGGTACGGGCATTAAAATGGCAGCTGGCATTCGCAATGGCAAATGGCGCGCAGGGGCCATCATGCTCCAGCACATGCCGGAAGATGAAAAAAACGTTGGGAACCTTGCTGAAGATGACTGGCGCCGTGCCATGGTTCTTCTTGAAAGCTGCACGGAAGATGAATTCCTGAGCCCTGATCTGGAGCCAAATGATCTGCTGATGCGCCTTTTTCATGAAGAAGGGGTCAGAGTCTATGATCGCCATAGCGTCTACAAAGAATGCCGGTGTGATGAAACACGCGTTAAAAACATCCTCTCAACAATGAGTGTCGAAGATATTGAGCATATTAGCATAGACGGAAAAATCGAAATGACCTGCGAATTTTGCAGCGAAGTCTATACGTTTAAAGAAAAAGACGTTCTAAAGACATTAAGATATTAACTTTTCCAGAAATGCGGCGAAAGCATAACAAGGAACGTAAAAATCTCAAGCCGCCCCAAAAGCATGCCAACCGATAAAATCCATTTGGCGCTGTCCGGAAGGGGCTGAAACGTTCCCGTGGGGCCAATAATTGGACCAAGCCCGGGCCCTACATTAGATATGGATGTAACCGCCCCAGACATAGCCGTAATAAAATCAAGCCCCACAAAAGATAGGGCCAGAGCCAAAACAGAAAAGGAAAGAGCATACATAAAGAAAAACCCCATGACAGAAGCGGGAACGTCTGCCGGGATAGGGCGGCCGTTATAATGGGGAATAAAAACACCATTAGGATGCAAAAGCTTGCGGATCTGCACTTTAGCCACGCTGTATAGAACTTGAAAACGGAAAATCTTAATCGCACAGGAGGTCGAGCCCGCGCACCCCCCAATCACCATAAGAAAGAAAAAGATACTAATGGAAAAGCCCCCCCAACTGTAATAATCACCGCTGCCAAAGCCAGTCCCCGTCATCACGGACACAATATTGAACGAAGAGCGCCGCAAAGCCTCAGAAATTTGCATGCCTTGATTGAAAACCAGATAAAGGCTGAGCACAATAATGGTGAGTGCCAAAATAGATAAAAACCACTGAACCTGAGAATCTCTAAATAACGGGCCAGCATCCCCTCGAACGGCCTTAAGATAGAGGAGAAAGGGTATACCACCCATAATCATGAATATAGTGGCCACGAGTTCAGGGCCATAACTGTGGTAATGTGAAAAAGAGGCATCATAGGTCGAAAAACCGCCTGTAGAAATGGTCGACATCGCATGAGCAACCGCATCAAAAATCTCAAACCCCACGAACATATAACATAACGCACATAGAAGCGTTAGGCCAATATAGATATAGGCAATCGAGCTTGCGAGTTTAGCTGTGCGGGGCAGGGCCTTCTCATCCTCAGACAGCTCAGCGATAAAAATCTGCATTCCCCCAACCTTTAGAAAGGGCAGAACCGACATCGCCATGATAATAATCCCAATTCCCCCTAGCCATTGCAACATCGCCCGCCACAGCAAAATTCCTGCAGGCGCGTAATCAAGCCCGACGATAACTGTAGAGCCCGTCGTCGTAATACCAGAAACAGATTCAAAAAATGAATCTGTGAACGACATATTCAAAGAGGATAACCAGAAAGGCAGCGCACCAAAAGTCGGCAGGATAATCCAAACCGAATTTGTGAGTAAAAAGGCATCACGCGTGCTGAGTTTATAGGCACGCCCCGAAGTGCCAAGAATAAAAGCCCCCCCGAAAAAAGACGTAATAATAATACACAGGCAGAAAACCTTCCAATCATCATAACCAAAGTAGAAGTCAGATAGCATGGGCAAAACCATACTCAACGAGAGAATAGAGAGAAGAATTCCGTTTACATATAATATTGGCCGCAAATCCATAATCTTAATCTCTAACAATAGTTATAATTTCGCACAAAAAAGAAGCGCTACGGTCAGCGCTTCTTTTTAAAAAAGGATATTCATATCAATCAAAATTAGTTGAAAGAAATATTGACGCGGCGGTTAGCAGGTTCTCTAACATCATCATCAGTTTGAACCAACAACTCACTCTCACCTTTACTCTCAACCATCATCAAATCTTCACTCACACCCATAGCAACAAGAGCGTCCCTAACGTTCGTCGCACGTCTAAAGGCAAGTTTTTTATTGTAATCTTTATCACCAGAGGTATCGGCATGCCCATTGATCAAAACCTGCTTGGGTGGGTTTTTCGCAATTTCTTCAGCCACAGCATCCAAAACCGTCTTAGTGCCAGAGCTCAGTTCAGCAGAATCCCAATTGAAAAATACAAGATATAATGCCTCTTCAGGCGCCATAGGTGGCGGTGTTGGAATATTATCGTCAATCGCCTGAGGAGATTGTTGCACAAGTCCCTCTAGTTCAGCAATTGCATCAAGGAACTCTGCCTTACATGTAACAGTATCATCAGACTTCCAATTTTCTTCCTGCTGCTCAATCCAGCAATCAAACTTAGCTTGCGCTTTCGCAGCCGTCGCAGGAGCAACTTCACGCCCACCAAGATCGTATGAAATTACAAGGCGCCCGCGCGCACCAGCAAGCTCCTTGGTGTGTTCTTCACTCAAATTCCAGTCAGTAACAGGCTCAGGCATCACAGCTTCACCGGCTGCTGCCGCTAAGCCTTTACGAGCGAAATGAAGGGCATCTGGGTAATCAAAAGATTCTTCAAGCTGGTAATTTGCAAACTCTTTGTATTCCGCCGCAAGGGACTGAGCGAAAGGGCTGCCTACAGATTTAGCAGAGTTGAGACTGTCGATCTCGCTGTAGGTATCAAAAACCGTACATGCTCCCAAGGTGAAGATGCCTGCCATCAGTAAAAGTGTGCGCACCGGTTTCATAATTTTTTTGCTCCTCAAACACAAAGGGTAGTTATATTTCAGATAGATCACACGAGAACATAAACGAATCTAATAAAATTCATAATATAGGATTATAGATATCGGCGCACTCCGCGAATGTAAAGTTTAGTTTGTTATTTACAAACATTTTCCTGAGAATAACATTTTCTTATGTCTTTTTGCGTTGCACAAAATTTTCGAAAATCGTATATTTAGGATAATGGAGCAAAAGATAAGCTCAGGGAGAGACTAAAATGACTTACAAAGACTTAAACCACGTAAAGGCTGCGTTTCTGGTTGAAGACGGATTTTGTGAGCGTGAATTCATACAAGCTGAAAAAATTCTGACTAAGCTTGGTGCTGACTGCCGTATTATTTCGTCCTCACCAAACTCTGTTAAGGGATGGAATGAGGAAAAGGACAAAAGAAAATCAGATTGGGGCGCAGAATATGCCATTAATGTAAGCTTGGAAAAGGCATTGCCCTCGGATTATGACATGTTAGTCATGCCTGGCGGAGCAAGGAGCGTTGAGAAGCTGCGGCTGAAGACAGAGCTAAAACCGTTTTTACTTCCTTTTTTTGAAACGAAGAAACCAGTCATTGCCTACAACGATGCCATCAGCCTTTTAATGTTTCATGATCTTCTTTCCGGGCACTCCGTTGCTGCAACAAACCAGCTCTGCGATACAGTTGCAAAGGTTGGCGCGCGCTGTGCCTCGACTGATTTTGTCGTGAGTAAAAATCTGATAACGCTCTCGCGTTTCCGTGAGGCTGAAGAAAAACTCAAAACGGCTATTTTAGCAGTATTGAATAACGAGCCTTACATTGAAAAACTCGTATCTTCTGATAATATGCCTAAATCATATCAGGCGGCATAATAATCAGCAAGGAACCCAAAATGCGTGCAGAATTAGAATCATCCGTATCAAACATCAAAGATGCCCTTACCACCTTGCGGAGGCATCTTTGACTGGGATAACGCCCTGACACGCTTATCCGAACTTAATGCACTCTCAGAGGATCCAGATCTGTGGTCTAACACCGACAAAGCGCAGAAATTAATGAAGGAGCGCACGCATCTGGAGCAAAATATTAATGCTGTGCGAGATATCGAAAGAGAGCTTCAGGAAACAATCGATCTTATTGCCCTTGCCGAAGAAGAGCAGGACAATCAAGTTGTTAAGGAAGCCGAGCAAGCCCTTGAAAAGCTAGAGATTTTATCTAACAGGAAGCGACTTGAGAGCCTTCTCTCGGGCGAGGTTGATGCCAATGATATATACCTTCAAGTCAATGCCGGAGCAGGCGGCACAGAAGCGCAGGACTGGGCGGAGATGATTCTGCGCATGTACATGCGCTGGGCGGATAGCAAAGGATACAAATACGAAACCCTGGAGCGCAGTGATGGGGAAGAGGCTGGCATTAAATCAACGACGCTTAAAATTGAGGGTTACCAGGCCTATGGCTGGCTCAAAACCGAAACAGGAGTACACCGCCTTGTTCGCATATCTCCCTTTGATTCTGCCGGAAAACGCCACACAAGTTTTGCTTCTGTCTCAGTGTCCCCCGTCATTGATGACAGCATAAATATCGAAATTGAGGACAAGGATTTACGTGTTGATACCTATCGCGCCAGCGGAGCAGGAGGCCAGCATGTAAACAGAACAGAGAGCGCCGTGCGCATAACACATATCCCGACTGGCGTGGTTGCCGCATGCCAGAATGGCCGCTCCCAACATCAAAACCGGGCAACGGCAATGGAAATGCTAAAAGCGCGACTTTATGAACGCGAATTACACAAAAGAGAGGCCGAGCAAGCCCAGGCACACGGCGAAAAGACGGATATAGGCTGGGGCCATCAAATAAGATCCTATGTTCTTCATCCCTACCAAATGGTAAAAGATTTGCGCACGGAAGTGGAGACAACCCAGAGTCAGCATGTGCTTGACGGTGATTTGGACATGTTCCTTGAGGCCTCATTAGCGCAACGTGCGGGGCGCTAATTGAAACTTTATTCCAAAAAGGCCATTTTTTCCTTGAGCATTCAATCTTAACATAATAAACTATCCCTCTGTTTTAATGGAGATTTATAATGAACGCGCGAAAATTGATCCTTTCAACCTCTGCACTTATGCTGATTACACTGCCCTCAATCGCGCAGGATTACCGCATTGACGCCCCATATATGCAAAAAGTAGAATGGAACCAGCAACAACCTTATGGCTCGCAGGCGAACAATTCAAATTACCTTCAGGCACAAATTAACCGTCTGGAACGCGAAAACGAACAGCTCCGGGCGGCAATTAACAGAATGCAGCAACAAGGCGCCGCGCCACAGCCAGATTACTCAGATTTAAATGATACGCGCATACAAGCTCTTCTGGAAGAAAACCGCAGATTAACAACCCTGCTAAACCAGACGAACAGTGACTCAACAATCTCATCAGATGTCTTTGCACGAAAAATATACACGCTAAATGAACAAAACGAGCGTCTACAAGGTGAGTTAAAAGCGACGAAGGAAAAAGCGCTGCGTGACAGAGCAGATGCAGAGCGTTTTGCATCAGAAAACCAAAAATTACTCTCACAAAGAGGTAACCAAAACCTAAATCTGGTTGAAATTGCATCCCTCAGGTCACGGATTGCTGAGTTAGAAAAACGCAATAGCGCGCTTCAACTTCAAACTGCTAATGTTGATAATTCTTCAAAAAAAGAAATTCTTGATCTTCAGAAAAAAGAAAATCAAATCTCGGCACTGCAAACATCTGTAAAGCGCCTTGAAAAAGAAAAAGCGGCTTTGAAAACCGAAATAAGTAAAACTGCGGGTGAGTTTGAAACATTAAAATTAAAGAATAACGAACTGATTTCAAAACAACAAAACGTTGTTGCTGCAAAAAATAGTGAGTCTCTAGCGCTCAAAGAAAAAGATCAAAAAATTAACGAACTTATGAATGCCCTCGCGTTAGCTAAGTCCGAAAACGAGCGTGAGCAAACAGCGCCCATCAAAGAAAAAGATAAAAAAATTACTGAACTGATGGCGTCGCTTACTGCTGCCAAAACAGAAAATCAAATCCTGCAGGACAAAATTGATACACAAATCGTCCAACAATCCAATCAAAAGAATAATGAGCTTGCAGCGCTACAGGCACAAAATAACAGCCTAAGAGAAACAATTCGAGCGCAAAACGAAATGCTGGTTATGGCGGACAACGCAACCAAAAAGGCAGAAGAGCTGTCACTTGAAAATCAGTCACTTAGACGCAAAATCGAGCTGGCCGGCCATGCCAATCTCACGAACACAAAATCAACTCAGGAACTCCTAGCCCGTCACGAAGACCAATCTGCCGAGCTTGAGCGCCAAAGGCAGTACATAAACAAGCTTGAAGGCCTAAAAGACACCGTTAAACAACTTCGTATGGAAAATGATAGCCTGCGCGCAAATACATCTGTAACAAATGTAAGTGCGCAAATATCATCGTTAGAAAAACAAGCTACTGATCTGCGTCTTGAAAATCAGAATTTAAAAGCGCGCATTGACCTTTTGTCTCAAAAAACAGAAAAGCAGCAACAGACAAGCAATGATGCTCAAATACTTCTGGAAACAAAACCAAGTAATTCAGATGTGAAGTTCGAAAAACAAGGCATGCTCTCAACAGATGAGCCAGAAGATGTAAAAGTTCTGGAAACGTCATACCCAAAGGTTGATAAAGTTTTGCCAATCCTTAATGAAAAAGGCGGCCACATTTATGATGCCACAAAAGAAGAGCAGCCAGAGAGCATCCAAAAAGACGCTTCACTGGCCGCTGAAGACCTGCTCAAGCAGGGGCCCAAACCACTAGGCAAAAAATAAAGGTCTATTAATCCTTTTTGGCGTCATCCCCGCCCATATAACCCATATTAAACGGAGGCATCATTTTCATGGCCTTCTCAAACATTTCCATGTTTTTGCGTGTCATCTCCTCAATATTTTTAGGCTGAGGAAATAAACCTTCCATTGAACGCATGCCTTCAAATGATTTATTAATCTGCTCTTGAAACCGCTCCTGATTTTGCGCAAAAACATTCATGGTCTGCTCAAGATAGCTCGGCAGCATCGCCCGCGCATTATTGCCATAAAAACTAATAAGCGTGCGCATAAAATTTGTCGGAAGCAAAGTTTCATCTTTTGATTCCTGATCGGCAATAATCTGTGTCAAAACACTGCGCGTAATATCGTCGCCGCTCTTGGCATCAAGAACAACGAAATCACGATTTTCTTGCACCATCTCACACAAATCATCCAGAGTTACATAACTGCTGCGTCCTGTGTCATAAAGCCTGCGGTTTGCATATTTCTTAATAATAGTGGGGTTACTCTTACCATTGCTGCTACTAGACATGTTGCACCTTCTTATCGGCTTGTGTATATAAATTGATCATTACATTATGCACAAAAACGAACAAAAAAAAAGACACATGTGCAATAAGCGCAATATTTTTTTGTGCTGCAGCAAATTTGAGGCCGATCTAAGAGAAATAAATGCGCAAAGAACTGCACCCGTTATTCATTCATTTGGGAATGGCAAATCTACCGTCACAGGGTGTTGCAGCGTATAGCGGTCAGCTTAGGCCATCAATATCCCATAGTGATGCTGTAAAAATGGTGCGCGGCATACAAATGTATCAATCGCACAATTTTGCGCAACCACGCCTGCCATTAGAAACAATTTGGCAAAAAGGCGAGGTGCGCCTTTTAAAACCCAAAACACATGCCGCCCAAAAAAATCCAATCATTTTGGTGCCCTCACTTATAAATAAATCATACATCCTTGACCTTAGCCCGCAATGCTCACTGCTCAGATGGTTGAATGAGAACAACAGGCAGGCTTACCTGCTTGATTGGGGTGATTTCAAAACAGAAGATAGAGAAATTAACATAGAAACACTGATTGAACATAGGCTAAAGAGCGCAATAGAACATCTATCATCGCTGCACAAAACCAAAATTGACGCGCTTGGATATTGCATGGGCGGCACCTTACTTCTTGCGCATCACAAACGATTCTCCAGTAACATCAATAAACTCATTCTGCTTGCCGCGCCTTGGGACTTTCAGGAAAAATCCTCGACACTTGGAAAAAATGTAAGAATATGGTCACCTTTTGTCCTGCCGGTCATTCAAGAGAAAAACCATCTGCCCGCAGAATGGGTTCAGGCATTATTCGCTAGCCTTGATCCAAATGGCTCTGCAAAAAAATTCATTAAATTTGCAGAAATGGATCAAGAAAGCCCCGAAGCAGAGTTATTCGTCAGTGTAGAGGATTGGCTCAATGATGGAACAAATATCCCGCAAAAAATTGCGCAACATTGCATTCAGGAATGGTTTGCAAAAAACACTTTGGTAAACATGAATGCGCAAGCAAAAATAAGTACATTAATACTGGCATCACATGGCGACAAACTGGTACCCTTTAAATGTGCTTCCGCCGCAAAAAACGCAATAAAAGAAGAATGCCTGACAATAATCGAATCAAATACAGGCCATATAGGGCTCATCGCAGGAAAACAGGCGCAACAAAAGGTCTGGATACCCATGATGGAATGGCTTAAATCATAAGAATTTTACACTTGATAATTTCCGGCACACGGATATTCTATGCGCCTGCAATCTAGAGCTTCAAAGAAACGGATTATTAAATTATGCATGACCCTATTGTAATTGTTGCCGCAAAAAGAACAGCCATCGGTACATTGGGAGGAGGGCTCTCGTCAGTGCCTGCAAGTGATTTAGGCGCGCGCGTCATAAGCGCCATCATTAAAGAAACAAAAATCGATCCCAAGGACATAGACGAGGTGCTTATGGGGCAGGTCTTGACCGCTGGCTGTGGCCAAAATCCTGCGCGTCAGGCGGCGATCAAAGCAGGCTTGTCAAATAGCTGCACCGCTATGACTGTGAATCAGGTGTGCGGCTCTGGGCTGCGTACTGTCGCACTAGGGATGCAGGCAATCGCAAATGGTGATGCACATATTGTTATCGCGGGCGGTCAGGAAAATATGAGCCTTTCACCGCACGTTATGCACCTGCGCGAGGCGGTCAAGTTTGGTGATGCAACAATGCGTGACACGATGATCCTTGATGGCTTGTGGGATAGCTTCAACGACATTCATATGGGCATCACGGCCGAGAATATCGCCGAGAAGTATAAAATCACACGTGAGGAGCAAGATGAGTTCGCTGCAAAGTCACAAAACAAGGCAGAGCAGGCAATCGCAGAAGGCAAATTCAAAGACGAAATCATCCCCGTTGAGGTTCAAAGCCGCAAGGAAACAATCATCATCGATAAGGATGAGTTTCCCCGCGCCGGAGTAACCGCAGAAAACCTCGGCAAGCTTCGCCCTGCATTCAAAAAGGATGGAACCGTCACTGCCGCAAATGCATCGGGCATCAATGATGGCGCAGCCGCAGTTATTCTGATGCGCGAATCAGAAGCAAAGAAACGCAAACTCACACCCCTTGCCACAATCAAGTCATGGGCCACGCGCGGTGTTGATCCGGCTATCATGGGCACAGGACCTATACCTGCATCAAAGGCTGCTCTGGAAAAAGCAGGCTGGAGCATTTCAGATCTGGACCTCATTGAATCAAACGAGGCCTTCGCTGCGCAAGCCTGTTGCGTACTAAAAGAGACTGGTTTTGACCCAGAAAAAACAAACGTTAACGGCGGTGCAATCGCATTGGGTCATCCAATTGGCGCATCAGGGGCCCGCATCCTTGTCACATTATTGCATGAAATGAACCGCCGTAACTCGAAAAAGGGTTTAGCCACCTTGTGTATTGGCGGCGGTATGGGTATAGCTTTGTGCGTAGAACGATAATGCGTAAAAACTAAGGAAAGTAAATCATATGAGTCAAGTCGCTGTTGTAACTGGTGGAACGCGTGGTATTGGTGCAGCAATTTCAAAAGCTTTAACGGAAGATGGTTATACCGTCGTCGCATCCTTTCAACACAATGAAGAAGCCGCAAAGGCCTTTCGTGAAGAGACAGGCTGCGCAACAATAAAATTTAATGTTGCAGATTTTAACGAATCGATGAACGCCGTTAAGAAAATTGAAGAAGAGCATGGCAATATAGCTGTCCTCGTTAATAATGCGGGGATTACACGCGACGGCGTGTTGCACAAAATGACCCCAGAAAGTTGGGACGAGGTTTTGCAAACAAATCTCTCTTCCTGCTTTAACATGTGCCGCGCCGTTATAACACAAATGAGAGAGCGCAAATTCGGTCGGATTATTAACATCAGCTCGATTAATGGGCAAAAGGGCCAGTTCGGACAAACAAACTACTCCGCAGCCAAAGCGGGCATGATTGGTTTTACAAAAGCATTAGCCCTTGAATCAGCAATTAAAAACGTGACTGTAAATGCTGTATGCCCGGGTTACATTGAAACAGACATGACACAATCCATCCCCAAAGACGTTCTTGATTCAATTATCCGCCAGATTCCTGAGATGCGTATGGGTAAACCGGATGAAATTGCTGCTATTGTCTCATTTCTTGCTTCAGAGAAAGCCGCCTTTGTCACCGGCGCGACCATTTCCGCAAATGGCGGCCAATATATGATTTAAGCCTATAATTATAAATAGAAATATTTATAAATTTCTGTTCTAATAAAATTAATGGGCAATATCATCCTTGAAAGGCGTTTCGTGGCAAAAGGGGCCATCATCATCAAAGAGGGTGATGATGCTTATTCGGCCTATCTTATTCAAGCCGGAAAAGCCCGCGTGTATAAAACCAGAAACAGCAAGCAGTACGAGCTTGCAAGGCTCGAAGCAGGCGATATCTGCGGAGAAATGGCATTGATAGGTGGAAATGCACGCTCTGCTTGCGTTGAGGCATTAGAAGATTGCACATTAATCGTTCTTACCCGTATGGCATTTGAGGAAAAACTCAAAAACTCTGACGCCACAATACGTGCAGTTGTGCGGATGTTGATCAACAGAATGATAATCTCCAACGAGAAACAAATTCAATAACAAACAGCAAAAAAAGCTTTGCCCTTGTGATTATGCGGCATCGCAGCTAAAATGCAGTGACTTCATATTTTAAAAAGGGCTCGTTCAATGAAACGCTTTATTGTGTTCGTTTTTGCATTTCTCATCATCTCTGTAATTGGCGCGTTGGTCGCACCAGGATTTATAGACTGGAATGCATATAAGGGGCAGGCAACTGAAGAGGTTAAAAAATACACGGATTATGATTTAACTATAAATGGCGATCTCAACTTTACATTATTACCATTTCCCAGTTTTTCAATGGAAGATGCGACACTAAAAACCCCCAAAGGTCAAAAATACGATACGCTACTTTCCGTAAAGAGGTTGGAGGTAAATGTAGCCCTGATTCCGCTTCTAAAGCAGCAGGTTCAAATACAATCTATTGCAATTATAGATCCCATAATAAATATCGAAAAGTTTAAAGATGGAACCTTCAGTGCCCTGACAGATAAATTATCATCCGCCGATCAGACAAAAAACACAAAGACTAATGCCAATGATACGCCTGAAATATCGCTTGATAATATCAGAATCAAAGACGGTATCCTGACTTATTATGATCACGCGGCGCAGGCAGAGACAAAAGTTCAAAATATAAACATTGACCTGAGTGCGCAAAGCTTAACAGGGCCATATACCGCTCAAGGCTCTTCGTTTTTCAATGGCTACGCCCTAGGATTTGATCTTAAAACGGATGCCTATGACTCGAAAACAGGCCTTATTACACCGGATCTTACATTGAGCGTAGCGCCGAGCGGAATTAAGGTTAACTACAAAGGTGTAATCAGTACGAAAGAGAGCGCTTCCCTTCAAGGCCAGACAATCATTGAAATTGAAGATGTCTCAAAACTTGCGCCGCAAAGCAAGATCAAGCAGTTGGTGGCCAGAGGCCTGCTAACAGCAGATGCAAAAAAAATAGAATATAAAAATGTCGAAATGAAAATTGGCGAGCAGCTCATCAAGGGCGCATTAATCCTTCCGCTCGATCCACTATCCTATGAGCTGACTTTAAAAACACAAGGCGATGTAAACCTGGCAACACTAATAGGGCCAGACACACCATTCAAAACGGCGCGGCTTGATTTAAACCTCACTGGCGATGCAACTCAGGCCAAGTTTAACAAGACATCATTGACCCTTGATAAAAACGAAGTGACTCTGAATGGCTCAATTCAGTTCCCAAAAGAAAAGCAGCGCGCAAAGGCCGCAATCAACCTGACCGCAAAGCAGCTTGACCTCAATGATTTTACAAAACCAGTAACTACGGGAGCCGCAAATGCACCATCAGTTGATATCAAACAAAGCATAAGCGCATTTGCACTTCCTATTGACCTCACGCTTTCGCTCAACGCATCTAAGGTTCTTTTGCAGGGGAAGGAGATCAATGGCTTGAGCGCCTCAGTTGACTTAACCGAGGATAAATTCAACCTTTCTGATTTGAGCATAAAAGACATCGCGGGAAGTTCCATAAAGATGTCATCGGGCATCGCTGCCCTGCAATCAAATCCTGCTATAAACGCATATGTGGATATCAGCAGCCCAAATATTAAAGCTTTGGCGCAGTGGTTTGATGTAGATGTATCATCTCTTCCGGCGCAAATTCAAAAATTGAACCTGAAATCAAAGCTTTCCGGCTCACTTGATCAGTTGGACATGACCACTAACATAAGCGCCTTGGGCGGAGAGGTCATCGCCAAGGGCCGTGTCAATGATCCGCTAAACAAGCTCACCCTGAGTGACCTTATCCTGCAACTCAAGCATGGCAACATGGCCCGCGCCATTGAGACATTGAGTGGAACAAAAATTGCGGATAAAAATTTTGCTAAGCCACTTGATTTCTATGCAAAAGTGAACCAGCAGGGACAATCCTACAGCCTCAGGGATATTAAAGGGGATCTCTCTGGAATAACGGTTCAGGGGCAATTGGATATCAACACAGGTGGTAAAGTACCTAGTATAAAAGGCGCGCTGAACTTTGGTAAAATCACGTTGAACTCAGTCGTCGCACCGCAAGGCGCACCAAAAAGTCAGGCACGCTGGTCAAAAGACCCGATTGATGTCAGTGCCCTTCACACCATCAATGCAGATATTTTGTTAAGTGCTCAGTCAATTCAGTACGGTGTGTGGCCGCTCCAAAGTCCTGCAATGAACCTTAGTCTTAAAGACGGAAATCTGGTCATTACTGACCTGAAAGCAGGCGTTTACGGCGGCTCAATTGACACGTCGATGAAGCTGCAAACAGTCGCACAGCCTCGCCAACCAATTTACTTCGAAAGCACAACTGCGTTTCAAAATGTGGATATGGGTCAACTCACCAAATCCCTTATAGGAACTCAACTTGTTAATATTTCCGGCAAAGGTGGAGTAGACATGACCCTGAAAAGCTCCGGCGCGAGCGTGGCGGCTCTCATTCTTGATCTAAGCGGGCAGGGGACAACGAGTGGTTCAGATTTGGTTCTTCAAGGCGTTGATATCACGCGGTTCGCGCGTGCCCTTTCAGACGAAAGCAAGCCGGGCGACAGTCTAACGCAGTTATGGAAGGGAACGACAGGTGGCGGCAGCACCGCCTTTGAAACGCTAACCGGCGGCTTTGCCATTAAAAACGGCATTGTGGCCCTGAACAATATTTTACTGGATGGCTCCAAAGCCTCTATCGATACAAACGGCAATATTAATCTTCCTAACTGGACGCTGGACACAAAACACAAAATGACTGTAAAGGGAACGGCTGATGCACCTTCAGATGTGCCACCGTTTGAAATGGCCTTCAAGGGATCACTGGATAATCCGGCTCAAACATTCGGGCAGGGGCTGCTGAATGATTATCTCAACCGCAAGATCCAACGCAAATTTGATAAACTTCTAAGCGATAAACTCGGCCTTCCAACCGCGCGTGAGAATAATAACGAACAGCCCGCCGCCGGAAATGATAACAGCCAGCAACAGCAGGAACAGAAAAAAACTAACCCTGTTGAGGACATCGCCGAGGAAGCAATCAAGGGTATCTTAGGCGGAATTTTGCGCTAATTTGTGCTGCAAATCCTGCAGCACAAACAACCGAACGGCACTGGAGAGATTCCCCTGCGCCGCGCCTTCATCAATCATCGAAATCAACGCATTAACAGAAAGGCTTCGCTCTTGCGCGATATCACGAAGCGCATCCCAGAACGCATCCTCCAGCGTCACGCTGGTCTCATGCCCCGAAATGCGAACCGAGCGTTTCTTCACAGCGGCCTAATCACGCGGCTTGATCATATCGAGCGGGTTAATCCACTCCTTAAACTGCTCATCCGTCAGCAATTTTAGCGCCTTACCGGCCTCAAGCAAGGTCGTACCCTCCGCATGCGCCTTCTTGGCAATTTTCGCGGCATTATCATAGCCGATATGCGGGTTCAAAGCCGTCACCAGCATCAAGCTCTCATTCAATAGCTTATCAATGCGTGCCTCATTGGCCTCTATGCCGCTGACGCAATTATCGGTAAAGCTGTTACAGCCACTTGCAATAAGGTTAATCGATTGCAGAACATTATAAATCATAACCGGCTTGAACACATTCAGCTCAAAATGCCCATTCGATCCGGCAACAGTTACGGCAACATGATTACCCATCACCTGCGCGCAAACCATCGTCAGCGCCTCACACTGCGTCGGGTTAACCTTGCCCGGCATAATGGACGATCCAGGCTCGTTCGCAGGCAGATTAATCTCCCCAATCCCGCAGCGTGGGCCAGAACCTAACATGCGCGTGTCATTAGCAATTTTCATGAGCGAAACCGCCAGAACATTAAGCGCACCCGAAAGCTCAACCAGCGCGTCATGCGCCGCCAAAGCCTCAAATTTATTCTCCGCTGTTATAAAATCGAGCCCGGTAATCGCCGACACATGTGCTGCAAATTTTACATCAAAACCAACCTTGGCATTAATCCCTGTGCCAACAGCAGTTCCGCCCTGCGCAAGTTGCATCAGGCGCGGCATACAGGCATGAACCCGTGCAATGCCAAATTCAATCTGCTTCGCATAGCCGGAAAATTCCTGCCCCAAAGTCAGCGGTGTTGCATCCTGCAAATGCGTTCTGCCAATTTTAACAATATTCGCAAACGCCTTCGCCTTAGCATCCAGCGCCGCATGCAAATGTTGAAGCGCAGGAATAAGCTCATGATACACTTGCTCACCCGCCGCTATGTGCATGGCCGTTGGGAACGTATCATTAGAGGATTGCCCCATATTCACATGATCATTGGGATGTACAGGCTTCTTGCTGCCGCGCTCACCACCCAGAATTTCAATAGCGCGGTTAGAGATCACCTCATTTGCATTCATATTTGTCTGCGTCCCCGAACCTGTCTGCCAGACCACGAGTGGAAATTCTTCCAAAAGTGTACCGTCAATCACTTCATCCGCCGCCGAAAGCATTGCTTCACCGACCTTTTTATCCAATACACCCAGCTCCATATTCGCCAGCGCCGAAGCTTTCTTCTGTATTCCAAGCGCCCGAACCAGAGGCGCAGGCATTTTCTCGCCCCCAATTTTAAAATTCTGCAGCGAGCGCTGTGTCTGCGCCCCCCAATAGCGCGCGTCATCAACTTCAATCTCGCCGACAGAATCGCTCTCTATGCGCTTAGAACCGGATTTAATCTTTTGTGCAGCATCACTCATGTCTTGGTCTCCTTGGTTAAGAATGCATCGTAATCAATAGTATTATCGGGATTTAAAATCGTAACATGTCCCATTTTTCGCCCCGCGCGCGCCTGAGTCTTACCGTAAAGGTGTATACAGGCCTTATCCAGCGTAAAAAAGCGATCAATCTTGGTAACATCATCACCAATCAAATTAATCATCAGCGCGCCACTATGGGGTGTGCTCCGCCCAAGCGGCAAGCCGCACACCGCGCGCACATGGTTTTCAAATTGCGAAACCCCGCAGGCATCAATGCTCCAATGCCCTGAATTATGAGTGCGCGGTGCAATTTCATTCACCAAAAGACGGTTATCCTTTGTCACAAAAAACTCAACCGTCAGAACACCAATTAACTCAACAGCTTGTGCTATATCTTTAGTAATATCAATCGATTGACGCGCAATAAGTTCATCCAGCCCTGCCGGCACAGTAGTACGATGCAGGATATGATTTTTATGCTCATTGAGCATCGGTCCATAAGCCTCTGTATTACCGTCTTTATCCCGCGCTACAATAACAGAAATCTCGCAATTAAAATCAACAATATCCTCTAAAATCAAATCCAGATTCTTATAGTGCTCTAAAAACGCACGAACAGAATCATCTAGGCCATTACATTTAATCTGACCTTTTCCATCATATCCAAAACGAGACGTCTTGATTATAAAATTATCACGGTCAATGTCCTCAATGCGACTAACAGCCTTCCAACCAGTCGTTTGAATGCCCAAATCATTCAAAAATGTTTTCTCTGTAATCCTGTCCTGCGAGACCTGCAAAAGTTTACGATTGGGCAAGACCGATCCCGGCTTCAGCTTCTCAAGGTAATCAACTGTTTCTATTGGAATATTTTCAAATTCATAAGTAATAACATCGCTTGCCTCGCTAAAACGCTTCAGCGCAGCCTGATCATCATAATCCGCGATAATCGTGCGCGCGGCAACCTGCGATGCCGGGCTGCCTTCTTCCGGGCATAAGATCACAACCGAAATCCCAAGGCGCGCCGCTGCCATTGCGCTCATCCGCCCAAGCTGCCCGCCGCCTAAAATGCCCAAAGTTAGTGGTTGTGATGGAATTTGTGCCATAGATCAATCAGAGGGAATATCGTCGACTTGCTCGGTTTGACGGGCGCGCAGATCAACCAGAGCCTTCAAAATCGTCTCATCATGCGTCCCAAGTATCGCCGCAGCGAGCAAAGCTGCATTTTTTGCGCCAGCCTCGCCAATCGCAAGAGTACCAACCGGAATGCCGCCCGGCATTTGTACAATCGAGAGCAAGCTGTCCATCCCCTTAAGGGCTTTGCTCTCAACCGGAACGCCCAAAACGGGCAGGGGGCTAAGGCTCGCAATCATGCCCGGTAAATGCGCCGCGCCGCCAGCTCCAGCAACGATAACCTTAAGGCCACGGTTTTGAGCTGTTTTAGCGTACTCAACCATGCGCTCAGGCGTGCGGTGCGCCGAAACAATCCGGCATTCATGTGCAATATCAAGCACATGCAGAACATCATGGGCATGTTTCATGGTCGCCCAATCAGACTGTGAGCCCATCACCACGCCAACAAGCGGTTTTTTATCAGAATGTGTCATGAAACTTTTATAGGTCAGAGCGCAAGAGCGTGCAAGCCTTAAGCGATAATATCGTCAATCAACGCACTTTCAATTTTCTGGATCATATCCTTAAGCCACAGCTTCTTCTTCTTCATCTGCTGCATATGCAATAGATTAACCGGCGTATCGCTACGATTGGCCTTTTCGATTAAATCATCCAAAGCCTGATGCTCAATACGGTATTCCGCCAGCTTTATTCGAAGGTCTTCGTGATCTTCTTGCATATTTTACACAAACCCGTCTTTATTGAAAAATGAATATCAATATTATCACATAATGCATTGTTTGATAACATAAAACACCGCCCAATTGCAAGAAATAGATATCTCTGCCATTTCAAAGCCTTGCGCACTGCGCTATGATTCCAGTTCAACAGTGATTCTTCCACAATAACATCGAGTAACCATGTCAAAGAAAATAGCAATTTTTACCAGTGGCGGAGATTGCGCCGGATTAAATGCCGTGATGCGCGCTGCTGTTATACGCGCAAACAGCCTGGGCTGGGAGGTAATCGGTCTTGAAAATGGCACCGCCGGGCTTCTAGAGAAGATAAAACGCTACAAAACCTTAACCCCGAAGGATTTTAACGGAACAATCATGCGCATGGGCGGCACGATTTTGGGCACAACAAACTCGCGTAATCCCTTCGCCTATGAAATGGAAGACGGCAGCATTAAGGACCGCTCAAGCGAGTTAATCGACTCATTAAAAGAGCTGGGTGTGGAATCCCTCATCGGAATTGGCGGTGACGGCAGTTTTGCAATTCTGAACAAGCTCGTGAAGCAGGGGGGATTGAACTTCGTCGGCGTGCCCAAAACCATTGATAATGACGTTAATATGACGGATTTTGCTGTTGGTTTTGACACCGCCGTCTCGATTGCAACAGAGGCGCTGGACCGCCTTCAGCCCACCGCCGCAAGCCATGACCGTGTGATGATTCTGGAGGTCATGGGCCGTGACGCCGGACATATCGCCCTGACATCCGGCATAGCCGGCGGCGCGGATGTAATCCTGATCCCAGAAATCCCATACACCATTGAATCTATTGCTAAAAAAATCGATCAGGTTAAAAAATCAGGCCGCAACTTTGCTCTTGTCGTTGTCTCCGAAGCCATGAAAACCCCCGACGGGCGTAAGCATCAAGTGGTTTATCACGGCGGTGAGACCCGTTATGGCGGCATTGGTGACTATCTGGGCGTTAAAATTGCTGAGGCGACAAACTCTGAAACCCGCGTTACAGTCCTTGGCCATGTGCAGCGCGGCGCTAGCCCAACATATAATGACCGCGTTCTCGCCTCGGCCTTTGGCGTAAAAGCCGTGGAATTACTGGAAGAGAAAAAATATGGCCGCATGGTGGGCTGGCGTAACGGTACGGTTATTGATGTCCCTATAGAGGACGCGATAAAGGAATGCCACATTGTTGATGTAAATGGAATGCTCGTTCACACTGCACGCGCCCTTGGCATCTCATTTGGCGACTAAGTCTCTTATTTTAAATAAAAATGTGCAAATATTTCTTTTCAATCATTTGAAACTTGCAGTAAATAGTGCATACAGGTACAGTTAGCAATTAAAGGCAACAAAAAGTGTGTGTGACATTATTTTTTTAAAGAGTGAATATATTTAATGCTGTATGTACAACAATCTCTAGGTCCTGACGAAGAATTAATCCATGTCGGGAAATTCCATTGGATGTACACAATAGCATCGTTTATGTCCATTTTCTGGGGCCTCGTCGGCGCTATATTTATAATTATTGCGGCCTACAAGGGATATGACTTGCTGGGAAGACTTCCCCCGGGCACAACGTTCTTTGAATCGATAAAAATAATTCATCCCGGAATACGGGCTTTTTCGTTTTTGTTTTTCATCTTGGGGCTCGTAAAATTTGCCCAGATGATGATCGTTAAAATCACCACTGAAATCGCAATCACCAACACGCGCCTCATATACAAGCGCGGCCTTGTCGCGCGCCAGGTTGGTGAAATCAACATAGACCGCATTGAGGGCGTGAATGTGCTTCAGCCTGTTTTAGGACGAATTTTTAACTATGGCCGTGTTGTCGTGCGAGGTATGGGGGTCGGTGAAGTTATATTGCCCCCAATCGAGGACCCGATATCGTTCAGGCGCGGCATTGAAGAGGCAAAATCAAGATGAGTACACAACAAAAACAGGCGCAGCCACAAAGGCGCCAACCGCAGCAGGGGCGCAAGCCTTCGACTTTTCAGGATATGGAGCTGAAAAAGATGCTGGTGACCGGAGAAGAGGTTATTCTAAGGGCTCGCTTGCATAACGCAATATACTGGAAATCTGTGGCCGTGCTGCTTCTTGCCGTACTTTTCATATTTATCATCCCCCCTTTTGCTCTGATTTTTTCGATAGTAGGCATTTTCATGCTGTGCGTATCAATCCTCACTCAACATTACTTACTCCTTGCAATAACCAACAAGCGCGTGCTTGCGCGCTATGGCCTTTTGCAAATGGATGTCGTCGATATCCGTCTGAGCAAAATTGAAAGTATTGACCTGGAGCGCATGCTCCCCGGCCATATTTTTGGTTATGCCTCTGTTGTCGTTGCCGGAACCGGCCAGCGCCTTATGCGCGTTCCCTACATTGCCAACGCCGAATCCTTCCGTCGTTACTATAATGAAATGGTTCTCGCCGAAGAAGGAAACGAAGACGCCGAGCAGGAAATTCGCAAACAAAAACAGGATTAAGCCCCCTTGCGTCTTTTTTTCATCGCGTTATAGTCCTAGCCATCCAACTGCATATAGGGAATTACAATGAGCCATAAATGGGACAAATCTAAACTCGTCAGCCGCTATGTAACCGAGGGGCCAAAATCCGCGCCCCACCGCTCATATTATTACGCAATGGGTATGACGGAGGAACAAATCCACCAGCCCCTCGTTGGTGTTGCCACATGCTGGAACGAGGCCGCGCCCTGTAATATTGCGCTCTCCCGCCAGGCGCAGGCCGTTAAGAAGGGTGTCTATGCCGCTGGCGCCACGCCCCGTGAATTCACAACCATAACAGTTACAGACGGCATCGCCATGGGCCATGAAGGCATGCGCTCTTCACTCGTCTCGCGCGATGTGATTGCAGACTCTGTCGAGCTCACCATGCGCGGCCATTGCTATGATGCACTTGTTGGCCTTGCCGGATGCGATAAGTCACTGCCTGGCATGATGATGGTGATGATCCGCCTTAACGTGCCGAGCGTCTTTATGTATGGCGGTACAATCCTGCCCGGTAAATTCAAGGGCAAGGACGTTGATGTGGTAAATGTGTTCGAAGCCGTCGGCCAACATGCCGCAGGGCAAATGTCAGACGAAGACCTCCACGAGCTTGAATGCGTTGCTTGTCCCTCCGCAGGCGCTTGCGGCGGACAGTTCACCGCCAACACAATGGCCTGCGTATCAGAAGCCATAGGCCTTGCATTACCCAATTCCGCAGGCGCCCCCGCGCCCTATGAATCGCGGGACGAATACGCCAGAGCCAGCGGCGAAGCAATCGTCCAACTCCTTAAAAATGGTGGTCCGCGCCCACGCGATATTGTGACGCGCAAAAGCCTTGAAAACGCAGCCGCAATCGTTGCCGCAACAGGCGGATCAACAAACGCCGCCCTCCATTTGCCCGCAATGGCGCACGAAGCCGGCATTGAGTTCAATCTCTTTCACGTCGCGGAGATATTCAAAAAAACCCCCTATATCGCAAATCTGCGTCCGGGCGGTAAATATGTTGCCAAAGACCTCTTCGATATTGGCGGCGTCGGAATTGTCATTAAGGAACTTCTTGATAACGGCTATATGCATGGTGATTGCATCACCGTAACCGGCAAAACACTGGCTGAAAATCTCGAAGGTGTTACACTGCCAAAAGATCAGGACGTGGTCTACCCTGTTAAAAAGCCGATCTACCCAACAGGCGGTGTGGTTGGCCTTAAAGGAAATCTTGCCCCCGAAGGTGCAATTGTCAAAATCGCCGGGCTGGAAGAACTTATCTTTGAAGGCCCCGCCCGCGTATTTGACGGCGAAGATGCTTGTTTCAAGGCTGTGCAGAATAAGGAATACAAAGAGGGCGATGTCATCGTCCTGCGCTATGAAGGCCCCAAAGGCGGCCCCGGCATGAAGGAAATGCTCTCCACAACCGCAGCCCTTTATGGGCAGGGTATGGGCGGCAAAGTTGCCCTCATCACCGATGGACGCTTTTCCGGCGGAACACGGGGCTTTTGTATCGGCCATGTCGGCCCTGAAGCACAAGAAGGCGGCCCCATAGGCCTCATCAAAGACGGCGATATTATCCGCATTGATGCAGAAAAGGGCACTCTTGAGGTAAAGCTCACAGATGCAGAACTTTCTGAGCGCAAAAAATCATGGAAACCGCGCAAGACAAATTATAATTCAGGCGCAATCTGGAAATACGCGCAGCTCGTCGGCTCCGCCCGCGATGGCGCAGTCACGCATCCCGGCGCGAAGGAAGAGACGCATACATTTGTGGATTTATAAACACTTCACCATATGTATATGTGCCGCAGTTGTAATTTTCTGCACAACCGCCCATGCGAAACCCTTTGAGCACCAGCGCGAAATTGACGCGCTCTATGAACGCAACGGCGGCCAGCCGCTTTGGGTGGATGGAAACACGCTCAGCAATAATGGAAAAATTCTTTACGAAACACTTCAAAATGCCTGGCAGAACGGCCTTAATCCCGCTTCATATAATATTGATCTCATAAAAAACCAGGAGCCCCTTCAGGCTGAAATTCTTCTCACTCAGGGCTACATTAAGTATATCCGCGACCTCAGCGGCATGAGGATTAACGCACAAGAGGTGGGCCTTCGGGCGCAGCAATGGACGCAGCCCATCAGCGCACATCAGGCGCTTCAAAAACTGGAGGAAAACGCTAAGCCCCTTGAGATATTCCTCAAGCAGCAGGAGCCCCAAACGCAAACCTATCAGGCGCTCAAGCAGGAAATGATCCGCCTGCATAATTCCAGCCAAATACCTAAGCAATTGCAGATTGCCCTGAACATGGAACGCCTGCGCTGGTTGCCAAAAGATAATCCAGAGAAATTTATTATCGTCAATATTCCCGCTGCGCGCCTTTGGGCTGTTGCCAATGGCAAAGCTCAATTTGAAATGCCGGTTATCGTAGGGCGCACAGACCGCCCCACAAAAAGCTTTATCACCAATATCACCGGCGTGCGTTTTAATCCAACATGGACAATCCCGCCTACAATTAAAGAAAAGGACATTTGGCCAAAGCTCAAGGAGGATAACGCCTACCTCACTGATAAAGGCATAGAGCTTTTTGATGGCGACCTGACAATCGACCCAACGGCCATTGATTGGAGAGAGATCCCCCGCAGCGACCTTAGCCACTTGCGGATGCTACAAGGCCCCGGGCCAACAAATCCACTAGGGCGCATTCGTATATTAATGCCCAATGAATACAGCATTTTTCTGCATGATACGCCAAGCCACGAGCCTTTCAGCGCAGCAATTCGCAGTTATTCATCCGGTTGCGTGCGCATGCAAAGCCCTGAAAAAGTTGCAGGCTTCATTTTAGACAATCAGAAAAATCTGAAAAAATATTACGGCGGCAAACCCAAAGATATTTTGATTAAAAATAAAATCCCAATCTATCTTGTCTACCATACAATCTGGATAGGAGATGGAAAAAAGGTAATTTACGGCAAGGATATTTACGATTATGACAAAAAATTATTAGAGATTATAAAAAATAATAACGGGATTCCAGATTTTTAAAAAAAACACTTGTGGATAGCATATTTAACGCGTAACTGTATTTGTTAAGCATTAGAAATAAACGAGCCAAGATTTTGGCTTTACACAAATAAAGAACTGATGTAAAAAACACAGCCTACTATAAATAAGCAAAAAGCGGATTGATGCTGTAAGTATAGTTTAACTGAGGTAAAAAATGACTAATGTGTTCTTTGACACCACCGCGACGGATGAGCGTTTGGACATCCAGCGTCGCAACCTTCTAAAATTGGGCGCTGCAGGAGTGATAGGATCTTTGGTCCCTTTTGTCTCAACACGTAATGCCTTTGCCGCTAATCAAGGCGGAACATGGAAAGTATTATTTCATAATTCCCACACAGGCGAGAGCTTCTCTGGCGTTTACCGTGTCGGCGATAAATATTTGCCCGAGGCCTTCGAGAGAATTAACTACGTAATGCGTGACTTCCGTACAAAAGAAGTTTTCCCGATGGACCCACATGTCATTGATATTCTGTGCATTATGCAACAAAAGATTGATCCCTATCAGTCTTATGAACTCCTTTCCGCCTACCGCAGCCCGAAAACAAATGCGATGTTAGGGTCTAACACTAGAGGCGTAGCCTCAAACTCCTTCCATATGTATGGACAGGCAACAGATATTCGTATTCCAGGCTACAGCCCCAAGAAAATCCGCAATGTGGCACGTTCTCTAAGGGCTGGTGGCGTCGGCTACTACCCAAGAAGCGGCTTCGTCCATGTCGATACAGGCAAAGTCCGCACCTGGGTATCATAATGCGATGATTGTGCTGGGGCTGGGCGCCAACCTCGACAGCCCCTACGGCACAGCGGAGCAAACAATCAAAAACTGCCCGGATATTTTAAATCAGCACGGTATCAGGGTATTGAAATTTTCTTCAATCTGGAAATCTGCGCCGGTGCCGATATCAGATCAGCCCTGGTACCATAACGCGGTCTGCACAATTGAAACGGCTCAAACGGCGGATGAGCTGCTCAAATCAGTAAGGCAAATTGAAACCAGCGCAGGACGCGAACGCAAACAGCGCAACGAAGCACGCGTGCTTGATATTGATATCCTGATCTTCAAGGACAAAATTATAAGAGATGAAACTTTGACTTTGCCGCATCCAAGGCTTCACGAGCGCGCCTTTGTGCTCTATCCTCTGCGCGAGGTGCTGCCACACTGGATACACCCGGTTTACAATCTCAGGATTAATCAAATGATCGAGAATTTACCGAATGATCAAAAAATTGAGCGCGCTGAATGAATAAAATTCGTATTATGGGTGTTATCAACACCACCCCAGACAGCTTCTCTGATGGCGGAGAATTCTATACCCCCGAGCGCGCAATAAACCACGCAATGCAATTATTGACTGAGGGCGCAGACATCATCGATATAGGCGGGGAATCAACGCGCCCCGGCGCGCAAACCATTTCACCCGAAGAAGAGACTGCCCGCGTTGTTCCTGTCATCGCAGCGCTTAAAAATGATGCGCCCACAGTATCAATCGATACACGTAATGCCGCAACAATGAGCGCAGCAATAAACGCCGGAGCAAATTTTATAAATGATGTCAGTGCGCTGCGTCATGATCCTCAGGCAGTGCATGTCGCCGCACAATCCAATCTACCAATTTGCCTGATGCACATGCATGGCACACCGCAAGATATGCAAAATCGTCCGCACTATGACGATGTCATGTCTGAGCTTTGCTCTTTCTTCGAGGAACGTCTTAATTTTTGCACGAAAAACGGGATAAAACAGGAGAATATTATCCTTGATCCAGGCATAGGCTTTGGCAAGACTCTCGCGCATAATCTTACGATCATAAAAAATTTGAGCCATTTCAAACGCTTCGGCTGCCCAATCCTGCTTGGCGTCTCCCGCAAAAGCGTCATCGGCAAAATCAGCGGCGAAGAAGACCCCAAAAACCGTCTTCCCGGTTCACTCGCCGCGGCTTTATACGGCATAGGGCAGGGCGCAGATATTCTTCGCGTTCATGATGTTGCCGCAACGCTTCAGGCCGTGCGTGTTTTAACCGCCATTGACAACGCATAGGCATGAGAGATTTGGCGCCGCGCCGCGCCTGTTTCACCGCAAAGCTCATAATCATAAACATTCCACGGAAAAGGCGATTGCTGTACCTCAGGATGAAATTCATAAAGATGTGCATTACGAAATCTCGGCTCTGGCGATATGCCGTATATCTCCCCAAAAGCGCGCATAACACCGCCATGACACACGGTTAAAACCGGCCCTTCAAATTGCTCCAAAGCCCTTATCTTCCCGCGCTTGATGCGCGCAAAAAAATCCTCCGGCCTCTCACCATTGGGCACCGGCCCCCAATCATCAAGAATACTGCGACACTCTGAATAGGGCACACCCTCAAGATCACCGGCATGATACTCGGCCAGATCAGCATCCTCAAACATCGGCACTTCAATCGCCTCATTGATTATACGCGCCGTATCCCGCGCACGGGATAAATGGGAATGAAAAATCGCAACCGGCTTGACCTCCAGCAACGCAACAACATCCCGCGCCAGCTGCGCCTGCTCAATTCCAAGCAGCGTCAGAGGGGAATCAAGCGATCCCGCCATAATGTTCGCCCGGTTCGCTTCGGTTTCACCATGGCGGATCATATAAAAATGCTTTGCCGGAATCATGAAATACCCTTTCTAGGTCAGCATAAACGCGCTGCTCATATTGCGCAAGGTCGCAACAATGCTCTGCGCGGCCAGCACAGAGCTTTTCGGGTTCGCTGGATCTGGAAGATTTTCAATGCGCGCATTGAGCGTTGAATAATCACTCTTCACCGTAATCTCATGGGCATTGCCCTTGGCATCCGGATCGGCCCAAATCTCGACCCGTGTCTGCTCCGCCCCGATCCCGGCAAACGCAAGTGACGCCGCAACATTAACATTCGCCGGAAAGCCCTTCGCGGCCTCCAAGGCATTCCCCTCAAAAATCAGAGTTTTGCTGCGCATACCCGCAACATCAATATTATTCTCAACCACAAAAGGCGCACCCGTAAATCCACGCGGCGGCTTGGTCGAGGCAATAACCGAGGATGTAATGCCCATCTCCCTCATGGCCCGAACCCCATCCAACCCGCACAAAGCCCCCGATGGCATATAGGCCTTGCTCGCGCAATCTTTAATATCGTGCATGATCTGCGGATAAATAAGCAACGCAGCCGAGCTGATAAACAAAATATCCTTCCCCGCATCAAACACACGCGCCGTTAAATCGGGCACAATATGGGCGGGAAGACATTCAATGACAAGATCACATGAATCAGCAAGCACATCAAAATCAACATAGTCCACATCGAAATATTTCGATACGTTAGGATCAGAAATGCAGCGCAGCTCAAAACCATCTATACCCTTTACCAAAGCCTTGGCAACCGCACCGCCAATTGCGCCTGCACCGGCAAGCCCTACTTTTTTCTGAATCACTTTATTTATCCCGTTGGTATTTACTAAATGTGCTGCCATAATATCCCTACATGGAACAATGGCAAGACCAATCAATCATTTTAGCAGCGCGCGCCCACGGTGAAAACGGGGCTATTGTCTCTCTGCTCACCCGCAATCAGGGCCGCCAGGCGGGCTATATGCGCGGCGCATCATCGTCTAAAAATCGCGGCACATTAGAGGTTGGGAACATCGTCGATGCAAACTGGCGCGCCCGCACTCATGATTCCCTGGGCACACTCTCGCTTGAACTTTCACGCTCCACCGCCTCGCGTATCATGCAGGATTCCCTGAAATTGGCCGCCTTGCAATCCGCTTGTGCGCTGTGCGATCAGGCGTTGCCCGAGGAAGAAGGGCATGAAGGCCTATATAATGGCTTGCTCGCGCTATTTGCAATATTAGAGAGCGATGTCTGGGCTGCTGGCTACATCATGTGGGAAATCGCACTCCTCAAGGAACTCGGCTTCTCTCTTGATTTGTCCAGCTGCGCTGCAGGAGGGGATCACACCACACTTGCTTATGTTTCGCCCAAAACCGGACGCGCAGTGAGTGAGGCCGCGGCGCAGCCCTACAAAGAGAAACTTTTACCCCTCCCCGGATTTTTAACCCAAAATGGCGGTAACGCCGAACGTGACGACATTATTACTGGCCTCAATCTCACAAAATTCTTCCTCGAGCATTGGGTTTTCGCCCATCACACCCGTGGATTACCGCAGGCCCGCGAAAGACTGGGCTTGCGTTTTGCCGAACAATCTGTAAGAACGTCAGATGCAGCCTGAAAATACATAGTAGAATAGAGTTGAATGTCTAAAGATAAATCCGCAAACGCAGTGATATCAGAAGTAATCGATCAGCCCATGAGCGAGATTCTCTCGGAGCGCTATCTCTCATACGCATTATCTACAATCATGAGCCGCTCTTTGCCTGATGTACGAGATGGTATGAAGCCTGTGCACCGCCGCCTTCTCTATGCGATGTATCAACTCAAGTTGAGCCCAACCCAGCCGCCCAAAAAATCGGCGCGTGTAGTCGGTGATGTCATTGGTAAATACCACCCGCATGGCGATACGGCTGTGTACGATGCGATGGTGCGCCTCGCGCAGGATTTCTCGCAGCGCTATCCCTTGGTGGACGGGCAGGGTAATTTTGGGAACATTGATGGCGATAACGCAGCCGCCATGCGTTACACCGAAGCGCGCTTGACCGATGTTGCGCTTTTGCTGTTGCGCGGTATTGAAGAAAACGCAACTGATTTCCGCCCCACCTATGATGGCTCGGAAAACGAGCCCATAGTTCTTCCCGGTGCATTCCCGAACCTTCTGGCCAACGGCTCCAGCGGGATTGCCGTGGGTATGGCAACAAACATCCCCCCTCATAACGTCGAGGAGCTATGCGATGCAATGCTCCTCATGCTCGAAAAAGACCCGACTGTGGCGCAGCTGTGCGAGATCGTCAAAGGCCCGGATATGCCCACCGGCGGAACATTGGTCGAAAGCAAAGAAGACATCATAAATGCCTACGAAACCGGAAAAGGAGCCTTCCGCATCCGCGCGCGGTGGGAAAAAGAAGAGTTAAAACAAGGGCTTTACCAAATTGTTGTTACCGAAATTCCCTATCAGGTGCAAAAATCAAAGCTGATCGAGAAAATCGCCGATTTAATCAATACCAAAAAACTCCCTTTACTGGATGATGTCCGCGATGAATCAGCCGAGGATATCCGCCTCGTTCTGGAGCCAAAAAATCGCAATGTCGATCCGAATATATTGATGGAGGCTCTCTTCCGCGCCTGCGATCTGGAAACCCGCTTCAGCATGAACTTGAATGTTCTGGAAAACGGCCTTGTGCCCAAGGTCATGAATCTCAAAGAAGCGTTGCAAAACTGGCTGGATCACCAGCAAGAGGTGCTCGTGCGACGCTCTGCGTTCCGCTTGGACAAAGTGCTTCACCGCCTCGAAGTGCTCGAAGGTTATCTGGTTGTATACCTTAATATTGATGAGGTCATCCGCATTATCCGCTTCGAGGACGATCCAAAGAAAAGCCTGATGAAAAAATTCAAGCTGAGCGAGATTCAAACCGAAGCAATTCTTAACCTGAGATTACGCCGTTTACATAAGTTAGAAGAAATGGAAATCCGTACCGAGCATGACGAGCTCTCGAAAGAGCGCGACGAGCTTCAGGCTCTTATCGGCTCCGAAGCGCGTCAATGGACGCGGATCAAAAAGCAAATCAAAGAGCTGAAAAAAATGTTCGGTCAAGACACGCATCTTGGCCGCCGCCGCACAGATATCGGCACCCCGCCGGGGCCAATCAGTGTTGATTTAAATGCAATCATGATCGAAAAAGAACCTGTAACCATCATCTGCTCCGCCCAAGGCTGGATCAAGGCAATGAAAGGGCATGGCATCACCCCCAAAGACATCAAATACAAGGACGGCGACCGCGGCCAGTTCATGATAGAGGCTCAAACCACGGATAAATTGCTGATTTTCGCCTCAAACGGCCGTTTTTACACGATCGGCTGCGATAAACTCCCCTCTGGCCGTGGCTTTGGAGAGCCCCTACGCATTATGGTTGATCTGCCAAACGAAGCCAGCCTCACCAATATCATGCTCCACCGCGCCGATACAAAATTACTGGTGGCATCCTCCGACAGCCGCGGTTTTATTGTAAGCTCCAACGATGTACTGGCGCAAACCAAATCCGGAAAACAGGTTCTCAACGTCTCCGGCAAGGTCGAGGCGCTGATTTGCCGGTATATTGATGATGGTGACGACCACGTAGCCGTTATCAGCAAAAACCGCAAAATGCTTGTATTCGCCCTTGATGAAGTGCCTGAAATGACCAAAGGCAAAGGCGTTATTTTGCAAAAATCAAAAGAAGTGCTCTCTGATGCTAAAACATTCAATCTTGCCAAAGGCTTGGAGTACAAATACGGCGCCGGTACAACTACACTTGAGGGTATAGAGCCATGGGTCGGCAAGCGTGCCGGGGCAGGGCGTTTGCCGCCAAACGGCTTCCCGAAAAGCAACCGGTTTGACTATAAATTCTAAAAATCAGCCAGATGTTCACTAAATGTTTCACGTGAAACATTGCCGAGAGTGCAAATCACCTTACGGGAATTCAACTGCTCCCGGCGTTTTCTGATATGGATTAACCGGAAGATCAGGAAATGGAGTATAACCATCATCATTCTCTTCCAAAGGCGCGTCATCATCAGCCTCATATTCATCATCTGCAAACGGATCAGTCAGAGATTCCTTGAGCAAAATCATGGTTATTCGCCGATTACGCGGATCAAGCGGATTATCAACAATGAGTGGCTCCGTATCTGCGCGTCCCATAACATTATTCAAACGCTCTTGCGGCAGGCCAGAACCCAGCATTACACGACGCGCAGCATTCGCCCGGTCAGCAGATAACTCCCAGTTTGTGTACTGCGCGCCGGGCGCATAACGCGCTGCATCCGTGTGCCCGCGTACAGAGAGCTCATTAGGCATCTCCAGAATGACTTCCGTGATTTGCTCCAATAGAAGCTTGGTTTTTTCAAACATAGTGGCACTGCCCGGCGCAAACATTGATTCATCATCCTGATCTACAATCTGAATGCGCAAACCTTCCGGCGTAACATCGATAAGAACATTTTTCTTAAGTTTTGCAAGCTTAGGGTTTTTCTCAATGGCCTCTTTGATTTTTTCCGCAGCCTTCTCAAAGCGCTTAATCTCTGCTTTTTCCCGCACCTCATTAACTTTAGATTTTTCCTCTCCTCCGCGCTTGCGTTGCTGCGTAACTTGCGGCGGGATAAACGGAGAGACAGTAGAGGACATCGCCCCTTGCGGCGACATTGTCAATCCGCCAAGAACACCGCCTGCACCGCTCGTGCTCTCGGAAATCTGCGGATGACTGGGATTGAAATAATCTGATATTGCGTTTTTTTGCTCCTTGGTCGTAACATTAAGCAACCACATCAGCAAAAAGAACGCCATCATCGCCGTCACAAAATCGGCGTATGCAACCTTCCATGCACCACCATAATGAGCATAACCTAAATCAATGACCTCAAGCCGAAGGCCAATATCATCATCATCATGGTGGCGGCAATTCATTCAGAATCTCCTCCAGCTCTGCAAAGCTTGGCTGAACACTATGCGGCAGGGCTTTGCGCGCAAACTCAACCGCAACCTGAGGCGCTGCGCCGTTCAAATACGCCACAAGCCCGACTTTAAGAACCTTATAATACATAACTTCCGAATCTGCACGCTCCGTCATCGCCTGCGAAATAGGCCCGAAAATACCGTAAGACAGCCAAACCCCAAGAAACGTTCCAACAAGCGCACTACCAATAAGCTTTCCTAAAACCTCCGGCGGCTCGGAAATGGATGCCATCGTTTTAATAACCCCCAAAACCGCAGCAACAATACCAAGTGCGGGAATACCCTCCGCCATATGATGCACTGCATGGCCGGGGTGATGTTCATGATTGGAAATCTGCTCAATCTCCTTATCCATCAGGGCGCCAAGCTGTCCAGAATCTTCGTTCCCCAGAGAGATAATCCGCAAATAATCACACAGGAAGTCAAGTGCGTGATGGTTGCTTTGAAATTTTGGAAAACGTCCAAACAACTCACTTTCATGAGAATTTTCAACATGTGGCTCCAGTGCCAAAAAACCCTTTGATCGCGCAAGCTTAAAGACAATAAATAACATGCTCAGAAGCTCGACATAATCATCTTTGCTATATGAGAGCGGCTTAACCAAAGACCCAAAATACTTGATCGTATACTTGACCGTATCCATTGTGTTCCCGATCAGGAACGCCGCAATCGCACACCCCATAATAATCACTGTCTCGGCGGGTGTCGCAGGTAAAATCACACCCGTCAAAAGGTGCATGGCTTTTTCCACACCGGCAGCCATCATTAAGCCGCCAAAAGTACAGATGAATACGAGTGCTATACCAAGAAGTTTCACTATTAAAACCCTGTAAATTTACATTAAGGAATACACAGAAATCAGGAATCACCGCAAAACGGCTACTGAATAATAGTGATTGTTTTCAACAAAAATTGCAATAAACCCAGATTGGTTTATACACTTAAAAGCTTGGCAACATCCCGCGCTGCGTAAGTGAAAATGCCATCACATCCGGCACGTTTAAAGGCCACCATGGTTTCCAAAAGCGCCGCGTTATAATCCAGCCACCCTTTATCGGACGCCGCGCGCAGCATCGCATACTCGCCGCTGACGTGATAAGCAAAGGTTGGAACTTTAAATTCGCGTTTAACTGACGAAATAATATCAAGATAAGGCAATCCAGGTTTTATCATGACCATATCTGCGCCCTCTGCCAAATCCAGAGCAACCTCCTGAAGCGCTTCATCGGCATTGGCAGGATCCATCTGATAGGTTTTCTTATCCCCCTCCAGACAGCCCGATGAATCAACGGCATCCCGAAACGGGCCATAGAAACAGGACGCAAACTTCGCCGCGTAAGACAGAATAATAACATGCTCGAATCCTGCCTCATCCAAAGCAGTTCTGATTGCCCCAACACGACCATCCATCATATCCGAAGGCGCAATAATATCTGCCCCCGCTCGTGCCTGATTGAGCGCCTGTTTACACAAAACCGCAACGCTTTCATCATTCAAAATAACGCCATCTCTAATCAATCCGTCATGCCCGTGAGTGGTATAGGGATCAAGCGCAACATCGGTGATAATACCAAGACCCGGCACAACCTGCTTAATAGCCTTAATAGAGCGGCAAGTGAGGTTATCAGGATTATAGCACTCCGCCCCGTCTGGGCTTTTACGCTCCGCCGGAGTAACCGGAAAAACGACAATCGCAGGAATACCAAGCTCGTAAGCTTTTTGCGCCTCACGTACCAAAATATCGATCGAATAGCGGGAAACACCGGGCAGGGAAGGGATATCCTGCGTAATGCCTTGCCCCTCAACCACAAATACCGGCCAGATAAGGTCTTTAACGCTTAGCCTGTTTTGCGAGACTAGATCACGGATCCAGACGCTAGAACGCAGACGACGCGGTCTTTTTATGGGATAGCTTGCAGATTTATTCATAATTTTACATTTCTTTAAATCAAATGAGTTATAAAATCACTTTGCGCTTTGGGCAAACTTTAATTATGATCTAAGCCACACAAAATAATGAATATGGAGATAAATCCTTGAGCACCCCTTATTACGAAGCGATACAGCTGATTGAACGGCTGCACCGCCACTTCTTGGATGTTTTAAAAGTTGAACTGGATAAAAAAAATATTCAGGACATCAATAACGTCCAATGTATGATCCTGTATAATGTAGGGGAAGAGGAAATGACTGTTGGAGAGCTCACCATTCGCGGCTACTACCTTGGCTCTAACGTCTCCTATAACGTCAAGAAAATGGTTGAAAATGACTATTTGGTGCAGGAACGCTCTGTGCATGATAAACGCTCCATCCGCGTTCACCTCTCTGATAAGGGCAAGGAGCTGCGCACCATGATTTCCGAGATGTTCCGCCGCCACGAAAGCCAAATCGAAGGAACGGAAATCACCGATGAGCGCCTGAGCGGGCTGAACACAACGCTCAAAATGCTGGAGCGCTTCTGGGCGCAACAAACCAACTTTGGCGGTGGATTCTAAATAGCGCGCCATGGTACACAACGCATTACAGGGCAGGGAAGTCATCATCGAATTCCACCCTGTGGGCAATATTGTTAAGGTTTCCGCCATGGACACAGCCACTTTAACAGAAATTATTATCCAGGGCCCAACATCGTCTCCAAAAGAATATTTGAAGCGCAACGCGCTGAACCGCCTGGAATACGTCCTGAAAAAGAAAGGATTGATTTCTTAAGCCCTAAACGTCTATAAAGTGTGTCTAACACAGGCAAAAGGACGCACATGCAAAAGCTCGCCATAGCAAGCGATCACGCGGGTTTCCCCCTCAAAGAGGCTTTGAAAGAATCGCGCCCCGATATCGAGTGGATTGATCTGGGGACAAATTCAACTGAGTCTGTGGATTATCCTGATTACGCGAACAAACTCGCGGAGGAGCTAAAGAATAAAAAAACGCATCGCGGCGTATTGATATGTGGGACCGCTCTGGGCATATCGATGGCCGCAAACAGGCATAAGCATATCCGCGCCGCAGTCTGTACAAATTCAACAATGGCTAAGCTAACGCGCCAGCATAATGACGCAAATGTATTATGCCTTGGTCATAGAATCACAGGCATCGAAACTGCGCTGGATTGTCTGAAAGCGTTTATCGAAACAGAATATGAAGGTGGACGTCATGCCCGCCGCGTCGAAAAATTATCATAACCCAAAAAGGAAACCAAAAAAGATGAGCAATGCAGTGAAAAACCAAGATTACTTTGATTTCGATAATTTCTTCACAGAAGACTTAACCGCCGTTGACCCGGATATCGCAAACGCCATCAAGGACGAGCTTCACCGCCAGCAAAACAGCATCGAGCTTATTGCATCCGAAAATATAGTCTCCAGAGCCGTGCTTCAGGCGCAAGGCTCCGTATTCACCAACAAATACGCCGAAGGCTATCCGGGCCGCAGATATTATGGCGGCTGTGAATTTGCAGATGTCATTGAAGACCTCGCACGTGATCGCGCAAAAGAATTATTCGGCGCACAATATGTCAACGTGCAGCCAAATTCAGGCTCACAGGCCAATCAGGGCGTATTCACTGCGCTCCTTCAGCCCGGCGATACCATACTTGGAATGAGCCTTGCTGCTGGTGGACACCTTACTCATGGTGCCGCGCCTAACCAGTCTGGTAAATGGTTTAACGCCATCCAGTATGGCGTGCGCGAGAGCGATTCTTTGCTCGATTACGAAGAAATGGAGCGCCTTGCCAAAGAACATAAGCCCAAAATGATCATCGCCGGAGCATCCGCCTACCCGCGCCATATTGATTTTGCCCGCTTCCGCAAGGTTGCGGACTCTATCGGTGCCTATCTGCTGGTAGATATGGCGCATTACGCTGGCCTGATCGCCGCCGGTGTTTATCCATCACCCGTTCCGCACGCGCATATTACGACAACCACCACACACAAAACTTTACGTGGCCCCCGCGGCGGTATGATCCTGACCAATGATCTGGAGATTTTCAAGAAAATCAATTCAGCTATTTTCCCAGGAATTCAAGGTGGACCATTAATGCATGTTATTGCAGGAAAAGCAGTGGCTTACGGGGAAGCCTTAAAGCCAGAATTTAAAGCCTATGGCCAAGCTATTATAGATAATGCACGCGCCCTTGCCGCAACATTGAAAGAAGGCGGTGTTGATATCGTCTCCGGCGGGACAGACAGCCATATCGTGCTCGTCGATCTTCGCCCCAAAGGCCTGACCGGAACCGATACCGAAAAAGCCCTTGAGCGCGCCGGCATGACCTGTAATAAAAACGCAGTGCCATTCGATCCCGCCCCGCCAATGGTGACATCCGGTGTGCGTTTGGGAACGCCCGCCGCCACCAGCCGCGGATTTGGCATAGAAGAATTCAAACTGGTCGGCCAGTACGCCATTGAAGTTCTGGATGGTCTCAAGGCAAATGGCCCCGAAGGCAACGCCGCGGTTGAAAAAGCGGTTAAGGCCAAGGTGGATGTTCTGTGTAAACGATTCCCGATTTATCCGAATGAGTAAGAGTGACAAGTGATAAGTACCACGTTACAAGAATCATCAGATCATTCCAGGCCATCGCAGTCCCATCGTGACTTGAGGGTTTATCAACGTGCATACGAAGCGTCTCTGGAAATATATAGGAAATGCCAGGAGTTTCCAAAAGAGACGCGTTTTACAATCACTGATCAGATCCAGCGCGCTGCCTCTGGAATTTGTGCCAATATTGCAGAAGGTTATGGCCGTCAGATAATATCAAACGCCGATTTTCGACGTTTTCTTGTCATGGCGAAAGGCTCGTGCCACGAAGTTGGTGTATGGATTGACTATTGCCATGACTTAAACTTAATTGATCAGGCGTGCCATCGGAAATGGCAGAATGAATATGTTGAGATTTCTAAAATGTTGTTTGGGTTAATAAAATCTCTAAAATGATGATGTTGCCCTGTAAGTGTAACTTGTAACTCAGAGCTTGTAACTGAATATGCGCTGCCCATTTTGTGGAAATGAGGAAACTCAGGTAAAAGATTCCAGACCGACCGAAGATAATTCGGCCATTCGGCGGCGCAGATCATGCCCAAATTGCGATGAGCGATTTACCACATTCGAACGCGTGCAGCTTCGTGAAATGACCGTTATTAAGGGCGGAGGGCGCAAACAGCCCTTCGACCGTGATAAAATCATCCGCTCCATGCAGGTAGCTTTGCGCAAACGCCCGGTCGAGCTTGCAAAAATCGAACAAGAAGCCGACAAAATCGTCCGCGCCCTTGAATCCGAAGGTGAAGCGGAAGTAAAATCGAGCAAAATCGGGGCACTGGTTATGGAGGCCCTGACCCGCATCGATGCCGTAGGCTATATCCGCTTTGCCTCCGTGTATAAAGATTTCCGCAACCCTGAAGATTTCAATGACTTCCTGAGCGAAGTCAACCGCCTCAAAGAGACCGGCAAGTGAGTAAACACGAGCATTACATGCGCTCAGCCCTGAATCTGGCCCGAACAGGGCTTGGCCGCACGGCTCCTAATCCCTCTGTGGGATGTGTGATTGTCAAGAACGGCACGATCCTCGCCCGCGCCCGCACAGCAGACACAGGTCGCCCTCACGCCGAGACAATGGCTCTGGCTCAAGCCGGAAGGAATGCAAAGGGTGCATCCCTCTATGTAACGCTTCAGCCTTGCTCTCATCAGGGTAAAACCCCGCCCTGCACAGAGGCAATTATTGATGCCGGAATTAAAACCGTTATTATCGGCGCATCTGATCCAAACCCAAAAGTGAACCTGAAGCCATTAGAGGATGCCGGCATTGAAATCATCACGGGGATTCTTGAGGATGAGTGTAGTGAACTGAACGCTGGATTTTTCCTGAGCATCACGCAAAACAGGCCGTTTATTACCCTAAAAATGGCCTGCACGCTGGATGGAAAAATCGCCTGCGCTGGTGGTGAAAGCAAATGGATCACAGGCGAGCTTGCGCGCAAACACGCCCATCTTATCCGCAGCAAGCATGACGCAATTTTAATCGGCAGCGCCACGGCAAGAGCAGATCAGCCCTTGCTGACAACGCGCTTGCCGGGAATTGAGCATGATCCGGTAAAAATCGTGCTGGGAAAACATGATCAAAAATTTTCAAACGAATATATAATCCAGTCTGATCCGCACGATCTGCCAGCGGTGCTAAAAGAACTTGCGAAGTATGGGGTCACGCGCCTTTTGGTCGAAGGCGGCGCGCAAATCCACACGTCTTTCCTGACGGAAGGTCTGTGCGACGAGCTGCTCATTTACCGCGCAGCAACCCTTATCGGCGATGAGCATCAGGGGCTGACTGGCAACCTGAACATAAAGACACTCACGCAAAGATTTGATTTGGAGAGAAAAAACCTTCAAATCCTGGGGCCTGATGTGCTAGAGAGATACATTAAAATCTCATCCTGAAGTCGTTTACAACTGAAGGATCTAGTGACTTTAGAGATTCTTCAGGGCAAAGCCTTCAGAATGACAAGGAAATATAGATGTTTACAGGGCTTATTCAAGATATCGGAACCATCCGCGCAATCGATAAAGCGCGCGGTGATGCACGTTTTGAAATAGTAACGGCCCTTAACCTCTCAAACATTGAGATTGGCGCGTCAATCTGCTGCTCCGGCTGCTGTCTCAGTGTTACCGAAAAAACCAAGGACAGCTTTTTTGTTGATGTCTCCGCCGAAAGCCTCTCAAAAACCATTATCGGCAATTGGAAAATGGGAACCCGCATAAACCTTGAGCCTTCGCTCAAATTGGGCGATGAAATGGGCGGGCACATCGTCTCCGGCCATGTTGATACAACCACCAAAATCATGGATATAGCACCCGAAGGAGGCTCTCACCGGATTAAGCTGCACATACCCAAAGGCCTCGCACATTTAATTGCCTCCAAAGGCTCGGTCACGATTGATGGCATATCCCTGACGGTTAACGAGGTTGAGGGGCAATATTTTGGTGTAAACATCATCCCGCACACCTGGCGCCATACAACCCTTGCAGATCGCAAGGCGGGTGATATTGTGAATATCGAAATTGACATGCTTGCGCGCTATGTGGCGCGTATGATGGATGTAAAATACAATGCATAACGCCGCAAAACAACAGGAACAGCAGCCCATGCTCTCATCAATCGAAGAGATTATCGCCGATATGCGCAACGGTAAGCCGGTGATCATCGTTGATGATGAGCAGCGCGAAAATGAGGGCGACCTGATTATCCCTGCGCAGATGGCCACCCCGCAAACCATAAACTTCATGGCCAAGGAAGGCCGCGGCCTGATTTGCCTGCCAATGGAAGAGGCGATGGTTGATCGCCTGGGCCTTGAGCTTATGGGTCGCGGCAATAACAGCCAGCACCGCACCGCCTTTACCGTATCCATCGAGGCCAAAGAAGGTGTCACAACCGGCATATCCGCAGCAGACCGCGCGCACACAATCCAGACGGCCATAAACCCAGAAAATGGCCCTGATGCAATTGCAACTCCCGGCCACGTTTTCCCGCTGCTTGCACGCGAAGGCGGCGTTCTGGTTCGTGCAGGCCATACAGAGGCGGCTGTCGACCTCTCCAAAATGGCAGGATTCAGCGGCGCAGGCGTCATTTGTGAAATCATGAATGATGACGGCACCATGGCCCGCCTGAGTGATTTAGAAACTTTTGCCAAAAACCATGATCTGAAAATAGGTTCTATCGCAGATCTGATTGCCTACCGCCGTAAGAACGAAAGCCTTGTGGATAAGTTATACACAGGCACGATGAATTCACGTTCAGGAACAGAATTTACTCTTCATCTTTACGCCGCAAAAATCCATTACGCCGAGCACATAGCGCTGGTTCTGGGCGATATAAACAAAACGGGCAAGCCTGTTTTAGTAAGGATGCACGCTGTGGATATCTTGAAGGATATCTTAGGTATAAATAAAAACGACACGCTTCAGAAATCAATCGAGATTATCGAAAAAGAAGGCAGCGGAGTAATTGTTCTTTTGCGTCCGCCAAACGCAAGAACGCTCTCGCAGCGCCTGATGAGCAGTGCCCCAACGGAAAAAGAGAGCGCTCTGCGTGATTACGGCATCGGCGCGCAAATTTTGCAGGATTTGGGTGTAAAAGATATGATTCTCCTCACCAACAGCCCAAAAAGCGTGATTGGCCTTGACGGATACGATCTTCATCTTCATGGTCACAAATCAATTTCTTGAGAAAAACGATAATGTCCCATTGTATGATAGTCCTCTCACCGTATTACGAGCATGTCTCCGCGCATTTACTTGCTGGCGCGCAAAAAGCTCTGGATGACAGCAACATCTCCTACGACATCATTCGCGTTCCGGGCGCGCTCGAAATCCCGCTTGCCATCAAGCTTGGCATAGAAAGCAAGAAGTTCGAACTCTTCATCGCGCTTGGCTGCGTTATTCGCGGCGAAACCTCTCATTATGATATTGTCTGTAATGAAAGTGCGAGCGGACTATCAAGATTAGCCCTTGATTATAACGCGCCCATTGGCAACGGCATATTAACATGCGATACAATGGATCAGGCAATCACCCGCGCCGACCCAAAACAGAAGAACAAAGGCGCGGACGCCGCCAATGCCGCCATAAGCCTGCTGGAGCTAAAGAAAAAACTATCATGAGTACTCAAAAACCCAACTCCAGTGAATTTGCCGCGCGTATAATGGCTGTACAGGCTTGCTATGAAATGCTTCACACCAAGCGCCCATTGAAAATTCTTATTAACGAATATCTCGAACGTGGCCTGGAAATTGATACTGAATCCTTCCAGGAGCAGGGTGTGACTGTTAATACAAAGGCACATAAGGCCTTATTTAAGAAAATTATCCTCACCCTCAATGAGCAGCTTGGCAATGTTGAGGAAATTTTAGAGGCTCATGTTAAGAAAAAAGAGGACAAAAAAAAGGAAATCGAACCACTCCTTAAGGCTATTGCCCTGTGCGGGATTTGTGAGATTTTGGCGCATCAGGAATATGATACAGCCATCATTATAGATGATTATTTAAACGTAACCCACGGTTTTTATGAGCAAAATCAGGTTTCATTCCTGAATGGTATTCTTGACTCTGTTGGCGGGCTTCTGCGCACCCCGTAATTGTGCTGCACCTGCGAAGATAGATTGCATTTTATATAAACCTAACCCCGCTTTAAGCATTCCCTGCTAATATTATTGAGTTATTGAACTTGGGTTAGGATTATCTCCATGCGCACATTACTGTTTTTGTTTTGTATAATGGGTCTAAGCTTTGGCGGAGCTGGCTCTTCTTATGCGGCTGAAAAAAAAGAGGAAAATTCAACAGGCGCGGAATACGTGAAGCTTGACCCGCTTCTATTGCCAATTATCGATGACGACGGTGTCCAGCAAGTTGTAAGTATGGTCGTGGCCATTGAGGTTGAGGGTGTATCAAACGCGGACAAGGTAAAAGCAATGAAACCAAAGCTGACCGACGCGTATATTCAAGATATGTACGGCGCACTGAACAAGCATGCGGCCTTTAAAGGTGGTGTCATCCAAGTGAGCATGATTAAAGACCGTCTGAATAAAATTACAACAGATATTGTCGGAAAAGATATCGCCACAGACGTTCTTCTTCAAGTTGTTCAACAACGCCCGATTTAAGATAGTCCGCCGTTACCTTTTATCTGTTGCGCTAGCTTGCGGCGCGTTAAACCGTCCAACATTCCCCAGAAGCTGCTGCATAAACGTAAGCTCGTTCCCGTGAGTAGGGGTTTGCGACTTGGCGATTGGCACATCAAGGCGATGACCATCAGCATCACCGATATAAGAAACAACGCCCTCCTTATCAAACTCAACAATCGTAATGCGCTCTGCTTTAACTTCACGATCAAGAATGCCGCGTTTTTCCGTCTGCTGGCCCATATAATACCATTTATCCGGATTAAACGTTGATTGCGTGGTTGGTGATCCTAAAAGGCGCAAAACATCTGAGCGCGTGTGCTGCCCGGCTTTAATCTCGGAAATCTGGTAATCCTCAAGCATGTTTCCACGCTGTTCAATAACTGGGGAGCACGCTACGACCGCTAGGGCGAGGAAAAGACAACAAAATGTATAATTCAAAATTTTTTGCATAGCATTCTTTGGTAATGATGATATCTCTTAAGCTTAAATATTAAATCAAAAAAAACCTAGAGCAAAAATCAATGTTTGGACTTTTATTCAAGCAAAATGACGAAATAAAAACAGCGGCGCATGATTTATACGAATGTGCCTTAATGAGTACACGAAACGAAATTTTCTATAGCAAGTACAAAGTTCCCGACACGTTTGATGGCCGGTTTGACCTGCTTTTGCTCCATATTTTCCTGATCCTTCACCGCTCTATGGGTCAAAAAAATTACAGTAAGCTCGCGCAGGCATTATTTGATACAACTTTTCGTGATATGGACCAGACATTGCGTGAAATGGGAATAGGGGACATGGGTGTTCCCAAGCACACAAAGCGTATGATGAAGGCCTTTAACGGACGCATGCACAGCTATCAGATGGCCTTAAACCCGCAAAGCATTGAAAAACTCAAAATAGAAGGCCTGTCAAAAACAACCTTAAAAGAGGCTCTGCGACGCAATCTGTATGGTACAATTCAAGATGAACATCTCGATGCTAACGCGGTGCAAGCCATGTGTAATTTTGTAGAACAAAATGCCAAAAGTCAGGACCCAAAATCCTTTATCATAAATGCGGAGAAAAGATAATGTCTGCAGAAGAGCAAGAATGGTCACACTTTATTGAATCAGATGAAATCGGCACAAAACCGATCAAACTGACAATCAGCCCAAAAGCAGAAAATATGAAGGCATTGTGCAATCGCCTCAATATGCATTCAATTCAGTGCCTCAGCGCAGATTTAATTCTTGAGCGTAATAAAGTAAGTAAAATCATATGTATAAATGGCAAAATCAATGCAGAGCTGGAGCAGTTTTGTATCATTACCACCGATCCTGTGCCCGAATCTATAAGCGATGAATTTGAGGCATGGTTCGCAGACCCAACGCAGGCGGTATCCTTTACCAAAGCAAAGCGTGAGCGGATGAGCCTGAAAGAGCAGAGCGATCAGCCAATTTTGGAAGAAAGTGACGACCCCGAGCCGGTTATTGACGGCAAAATTGATCTGGGAGAGCTGGTAACGCAGCACCTTTCTCTGGCTCTAAACCCATATCCGCGCGCCGAAGGAGCAGAATACGCGCTGCAGGAAAAAACGCTTGAGGGCGGCTATGACTATGACAATCCTTTTGCGAAGCTAAAAGACTGGAAATCCAAAAACTAACAAGAAGATTTAAATAATTTCCTTGCTTTAGGCTCCATTTTTAGGTATTACCCTGTTTCGTTCTGGGTAAAAACGATAAAAGATTAATAAATAAGGATTAGGCTCATGGCTGTACCAAAAAGAAAAACATCAAAATCAAAGCGCAACATGCGCCGCTCTCACCATGCCTTGAGCGCTGCAAACTGGGTGGAAGACTCAAATACAGGCGAACCTGTTCGCCGCCATCATGTTGATCTGAAAACCGGCACATACAAAGGCCGTCAGGTTATCGAAGGACGCGATTAAACCACGACATTAAAGGCATTGCAGTGTCTGACCAGACCACGTCAAAAACAGTCACCATTGCCGTTGATGCAATGGGCGGCGATTATGGCCCAAAGGAAATAATACCTGCCCTGAATATGGTCGTTAAAAATCGTCCTGACGTTCGGTTTCTGGTTTTTGGTAATGAGAGCGAGATTGGCCCGCTAATTGATAAATTTACATCTCTAAAACCAATTCTGACAGTGTTTCACACCGAAAAAAAAGTTCTGAGCGAGGACAAGCCCTCTGAGGCCTTGCGCGCGGCCAAAGGGACAAGCATGTACATGGCCATAGAGGCCGTAAAGCTGGGTAATGCAGATGCCGTAGTCTCTGCGGGTAACACAGGCGCGCTCATGGCAATGTCTAAAATGGTGCTGAAAACCGCCCCTGGCATTCACCGTCCTGCAATTGCAAGCATTTTCCCCGGTATTCAGGGTGATACAATCATGCTCGATCTGGGAGCAAATGTCCTAGTTGACGCCGAAAACCTTGTGCAGTTCGCACTTCTGGGCTCCATATTCGCAAAAGCGCAAAAGAAAATCGAGCGCCCAACGGTAGGTCTTCTCAATATCGGAACGGAAGACAACAAAGGCCCCGATCATGTGCGCCGCGCTGCAGAAATCCTCGCGCGCATAAAATTCCCTGGCGAGTATAAGGGCTTTGTTGAGGGAAATGATATCACCAACGGCACCGTTGATGTCATCGTCTGCGACGGATATGTTGGAAACGTCGCCCTGAAAACAGCCGAGGGAGTCGGTAAGCTAACAAAATATTATTTCAAGCAATCCTTCAGCGCCAATCCTATAGCGCTGTTAGGAGGGTTCTTTGCGTATTTCTCACTCAAAAAACTCAAAAAATGCATGGATCCGAGATTATATAATGGCGGGGTGTTTCTGGGGCTGAATGGCTTATGCATCAAAAGTCACGGCGGCGCAGATTCTGTTGGTTTTTCTAGCGCAGTGATTTTAGCCGTTCGCCTTGCCCGTCAGGGCTATATCCATCAGGTCACGCGTGATATAAATCATCTGACTGACCAAGAAGATTTCATTTCACAAGAGTCCTAAGCTATGAGCAAAGCGCGTTCCTACATTCTATCAAGCGGTAGTTATTTACCAAAAAAAATAATGTCTAACAATGATTTGGAAAAAATTGTTGAGACATCAGATGAATGGATTTATCAGCGCAGCGGCATAAAAAACAGGCACATCGCCGCAGAAGATGAAACAACATCCGACATGGCGGTCAAGGCGGCGCAAAAAGCAATCGAGGATGCCGGCATAACCGCGCAGGACATAGACGGTATTATCGTCGCGACAACAACACCGGATCAAACATTCCCTTCTGTTGCCGTGCGCGTTCAGGCCGCATTAGGCGTACCCGTCGGCGTGGCATTTGACGTGCAGGCTGTATGCACAGGATTTATCTATGCCCTGAGTATTGCCGATAACTTCATAAAAGCCGGACAGCTCAAACGTATAATGGTCATAGGCGCCGAAAAAATGAGCGCCGTGCTCGACTGGAGTGATCGAACAACCTGTGTCTTGTTTGGTGATGGCGCCGGCGCAATCATTTTGGAGGCCCGTAGCCAAGGGGAGGGAGGTGTCCTCTCAACACATCTTTATGCTGACGGGACACTAAAAGATATTCTCTACACCGATGGGGGGGTAAGCACCACAGGCAAAAGCGGGCACATCATCATGCATGGCCGTGAAGTCTTCAAGCATGCCGTAAAGCTTATGAGCAGCGCCGTTAATGCAGCGCTGGAAGAAAATAACATAACAACAGATCAAATTGATTGGCTCGTCCCGCATCAGGCCAATGCCAGAATCATAGAAGCCACCGCAAAAAAACTAAACTTGCCCATGAGCCGCGTTGTCTTAACCGTTGAAAATCATGGCAACACTTCCGCCGCATCAATTCCGCTGGCTTTTGATCATGCCCGTAATCAGGGATCATTTAAGAAAAATGATCTGGTTTTATTCGAGGCTCTTGGTGGCGGTTTGACTTGGGGCTCTGCGCTTGTGCGCCTTTAAACTTAAGGTAAAACATAAGGCAGCTTCAAAATAAGCTCTTAGAAAATCCCCCTTACCCTTTGAATTGAATCAGCTTTTTTCAATCTTTTTATCCATCGCCAATTGACGAGCGCACGGCGAATCGGTACGCTTATTAAATACGATATGGAGTACATGATGGAAAATCAAACAATCACACGTGCAGACCTTGCCGAAGCAGTGTACGAAGAGGTTGGTCTATCCCGCAACGAATCATCTGACCTGGTTGAAACAGTATTGGACGAGGTTGCGAAAGCCCTCATTGAGGGAGAGAATGTAAAAATCTCATCTTTCGGCAGCTTTACAATTCGCGAAAAGGGTGAACGCGTCGGCCGCAATCCGAAGACCGGAGTCGAAGTGCCAATATCACCGCGTAAAGTACTGGTTTTTAAAGCCTCTCACGTCCTAAAAGATAGAGTGAATAAAGGTAAATAATAAGTACGAAGGGAGTACGCATAAATGCCTGCTGAAGTGTCTAAAAAAATTACAGAAGAAAAACAATCATTAGACAAGTCTCATGACAATAGCGCATCACTTGCAGGGGCTGCCTTGAAAAGCGCACGTGGCCAAAAATCTGCCGCTGCATTTCGCACCATCAGCGAAGTTGCCGATGAACTGGGCGTGCAACAGCACGTTCTAAGGTTTTGGGAAACAAAATTCTCATACGTAAATCCCCTCAAGCGTGGCGGTGGTCGTCGCTATTACCGCCCTGAAGATGTTAGCTTGCTAAAGGCCGTTCACAAGCTTCTCTACGTTGAAGGATACACGATCAAGGGGGTGCAAAAACTTCTGCGCGAAGCCGGCAAGAAGCAGATCATATCAAACTTTGCGGATGAGCCAGACCAGCAAAAATCACTACCGCTGATTGAGCCTGTTAATGTCAAAGTCGATCAGCATCAACCCCAAACGCAAAAAGCTTCGTTAAACCCAAGGCAGCGTAAAGCATTAGAAGAGGTTTTGTCCGAGCTTAAAGAGTTGCGTGGTATGATTAAACCCAGCCAGAAACAATCTTAGAACCGGTACCCTACAGATATCGCGCCAAACATGCTGTTATCGCTTTGCCCGTAAAATTCATCTGAGCGCCAGTTAAGTGTATAGGCAGTTTGCACACGTCCATAAGTCAGAGTAACGCCGCCACTGACATCAGCGACAAGAGGTTTTTTGTCCACGGACGGCCCGCCGGAAAAACTGTTTCCATCCAGAAAGATATTCCGTGCAACCGCCCGCCCGTCTACACCAGCAAAAAGTGACCATGCAAATATATTATCAGGCACAGAAAAATAGCCGCTGCCCGGCAGAGCAGGGCGGACTCGAATGGGCGTGCTCTGCCATTTATATTTTTTTGGTGTAAGCTGCACAGTAAAGCCGGAATTCGCATGCGTATATACATTCCCAACCGACGCACCAACATGCGGAGAAACGCGCACGAAAAGAGGATCGAGATCCATGCTATAGGCCTCCGGCCACATGCGCTGTAGAGCAACAATCAGCGCAGGCTCGTTATCAAGCTGCGAATCCCAACCCTCTGGTTTTGTAAAATCAAATGTCCTGTGCACAAATTTCTGTGTCTCCTCCCCAAGAGATAGGGGGCCAACCACACCAAGAGTAACCTCCAGCTCATCAACATGATTATCTATGACCGTATTCACCCCAACGGAGCCATAAAGAAACCCGGCATATGGACGATCATCAGGATCAGGATTGCGCGCCGTAATCACCTCCGGTGTATATAAATTCTGGCCAAGTGAGTAGTAAACGCTGGTCGTCTCATTTGCGCTAAAAAAAGGAATATATTTCTCAAATGTTTCAACAAATTTAGGCGACTTAGCACTAGAATCATAATAAGTAACCCGCGCACCATTAGTGTAATGCTCATCTTTGCCCGAGCCATACAAATCATTCTCGCTGGTGAAGGTCAAAAACCGGTCATCGCTCTTAATTATCTTTTTGGGGATACTATTCTGATAGGTGTCCTGAGCATAAGAATAAGGCGCAGCAGTAAAACAAAAGATTAAAACCAAAAGCCTAAGCATTTTCAATAACTTTCCATAGGTGGCGGAGAGACAGGGATTCGAACCCTGGATGGGCTTGCACCCATGCCGGTTTTCAAGACCGGTGCATTCAACCACTCTGCCATCTCTCCGGCTGTGTATGGTTTTATAATCAAGACTTCATTTATTAACGAGTTTTAGGTACATCTGTCTAGTACAAATATTGAAAACAAAGACATAAAGGCAAAAATGTTTATCACGCAACTATTCATAGGCGCCTTATTAATTTGTCTGACCGTAGTAATCCACGCCCTTTTTCTGGACAGATTAATACGCTGGATTGGGCAAACATCAAACGCAGCAAGACTTTTGTTCCGCAAGCACTGGAAAGTCCCCATGCTTGTTGCTGCTGTTTTAGGCGTCTTTAGCGCCCATATTATTCAAATCTGGGTATGGGCTCTGTTTTACTTGCTGGTAAAGGCTGTGCCAGATTTGGAGGCAGCCTTATATTTTTCAACATCCACCTTCACAACAGTCGGTTTTGGTGACATTATCCTCGGAAAGGATTGGCGTCTTGTGAGTTCTTTTCAAGCGGCCAACGGATTTATCTTGTTTGGCTGGAGTACCGCCTTTATCTTTGAAATCATGTCAAAACTCTACGAGGACGATTCACGCAATGCATAAGATTTTTTATCCGTTTATGGCACTATTTTTAATAATGCCAAACATTACTCATGCCGATGAAAAGTTCGACAAATGGTTGGTCGACTTCAAAAAAGATGCAAAATCCAAGGGTATTTCTGAAGAAACGTTAAACGAGGCATTTACAGGTGTTAAACCAATAGCACGGATCATTGAGCTTGACCGCAAACAGCCAGAAGGCACCATGACTTTTGCACAATATCAGGCGCGCGTAATAAGTGATGCGCGCATAGCGCAAGGCCGCAAAATGTATAAAAAGCATCGCGAAGAGCTTGATCAAGCCGCAAAAAAATACGGCGTACCAGCACAATATATTGTGGCGCTATGGGGTGTTGAAACAAGCTACGGTAACAACACCGGCGGCTTTGATGTCGTAACCGCGCTTGCAACGTTGGCCTATGATGGACGTCGAAGTGACTTTTTCCGCAAAGAATTAATAAACTCACTGAAAATCCTCGATGCCGGGCATATAAAGCATAAGGATATGAAGGGCTCATGGGCGGGCGCAATGGGCCAAAATCAGTTTATGCCCTCCAGCTTCCATGCTTATGCTGTTGACGGTAATGATGATGGTAAGCGCGATATTTGGACAAGCCTGCCTGACGTGTTTGCATCAACGGCGAATTACCTCAGCAAAAGCGGCTGGAGGGAAGACGAGCGTTGGGGGCGCCGCATCAAACTGCCCTCAAACATAACAGAAAAGCAAATCGGTCTTGAAACAAAATACACGCTTCAAAAATGGAAAGATTTGGGTGTAACACAGTTCGGCGGGGAAGAAATTCCTGTTGTTGATGGATTTGAAGCCTCTATTGTCACACCAGATGGGCTAGATGGACCGGCTTTTTTGGTATATAATAATTACCGTGTGATTATGAAATGGAATAGATCGATTTACTTTGCAACATCGGTGGGTCTGCTTGCAGATGAAATTGCCGCACCATAGGAAACGAACATGCGAAATATATATTTTATTGTAATGCTATGCCTTGTAACAAGCGGATGTGCGCGCCTCGAACTGGCTTCTCACTTCGCAAAAAGATCGATGGGACCAGGTGAAAAAAGCGAGGGGCTTTATAAGGTTGGATCGCCTTACACCATAAACGGAAAAAGATATTACCCCGAAGTTGATTATAGCTATAAAAAAACAGGCATTGCTTCATGGTATGGCCCTGGCTTTCATGGAAAAAAAACAGCAAACGGAGAAGTCTTTAACGAAAACGATCTTACAGCTGCGCATAAAACCTTGCCATTACCAAGCATCATAGAAGTAACAAATTTGGAGAATGGCAAAAAGGCAATCATGCGCGTGAATGATCGAGGCCCATACGCGCATGGTCGTATACTTGATGTATCAAAGCACGGCGCAGAGGTCTTGGGCTTTAAAAACAAAGGCACCGCCAAAGTCAAAATTGAAGTCATGAAGTCTGAAAGCATAAAGGTAGCACAAATTGCAAGACGCGGAGAATCAACCCAAGGGTATGAACTGGCCCTTAACGACCATTCCAAACATCCTCCATACACAACGCAAAGAAAAATTGTCCAAAAACCAGTATACCAACAGCCGAAAATTTACCAGCAGGCGTCTTATACTGCGCCAATTCCCCCGCCGCCCTCTACGCAAAAATTATTTGTCCAGGCAGGGGCATTTTCAACCCGAGAGGGTGCTATGAAATACTCTAGTGCGCTCAGTGATTTTGGCCGGGCTCAAATATTTCCAACAAACGTGAATGGCGTTGAATTATACCGTGTGCGCTTTCCCGTGAACGATGCGTCAAGCGCGGATAATTTACTCAGTTCGCTAACCGGTAGTGGTTATAAAAATGCAATGATTGTTATGGATTAGACTGGATTTAAACCGCGCCGCATGTTTGAATAAAACCTTTAGTCCAAACTTACAAAAGAGACTGTTATGCGCCGCCTTCTTATCATATTATTCTTGTTGTTTCCCCCCGCAGTAGCTCGCGCCGCCACAACACTGGAAACGCCTGCAAAACAAGCCATCATTATAGATTACGACACAGGCGCAGTTTTGTTCGAAAAAAATGCCGATGAAAGAATGCCGACCTCTTCGATGAGCAAAGTCATGACTATGTATTTGGTCTATGACGCTCTTAAAAAGGGGCAAATATCTCTCGAAACAGAATTTTTAGTTAGCGAAAAAGCATGGCGCAAACAAGGCTCTAAAATGTTTGTGCCCGTAGATCAAAAAGTAAAGGTTGAGGATCTAATCCGTGGAGTGGTTATTCAATCAGGCAATGATGCCACCATCGTTTTGGCGGAAGGGTTGGCTGGTAGTGAAGAGCAATTCGCTCATGCCTTGAATGCCAAAGCCAAAGAGCTTGGTATGAATAATAGCAATTTCACAAACGCAAGCGGCTGGCCTGACCCGGAACATTATTCAACAGCGCGTGATCTCGCCACAATGGCGCAGGCAACAATCCGGGATTTTCCAGATTACTACCACTACTATAAAGAAAAAGAATTTGAGTTTGGCGGCATTAGTCAGCCAAATAGAAACCCTTTACTCTATAGAGACATCGGTGCAGATGGTATGAAAACAGGCCACACGGAAGATGGGGGCTATGGCCTGATTGGAACAGGCGTAAGCAAAGACGGCCGGCGCGTAATAATGGTCATCAATGGATTATCTAGTAATTCTGAGAGGACATCTGAGGCTTTGCGCCTTATGCAATGGGGCATGAACAGTTTTCAGGTTGTTAAGCTCTTTTCTGAAGAGAATAACCGGGATCTTGACTCTGCGCCCGTCTATCTTGGCTTACGAAGCGAGGTCGGGTTGCGCGCTGGCAAGAGCCTGAATGTGATTGTACCCAAGCTAGCAGCTAACGATATTATAGTTGAGGTCGAGTACAATAGCCCCCTCAGAGCACCTATCGAGAAGGGGCAGGAAGTTGGTGTCGTACGTGTCCATGTTCCGCTCGGGGATATAACATTAGAGGCACCGCTAGTCACATCCAGCAAAGTTGAAGAGATGAGTATGCCTTTAAAACTCATCAGCAAAGCACGCCTGATCTCAACAGGTGAGGGTACATTCAATTGACAGCCAGAGGCACATTCATAAGTTTCGAAGGTGGTGAAGGCGCCGGTAAAACAACGCAAATTAATAGGCTGGCTGAATTTCTAACCATGCAGGGGCATAAGGTTGTCACCACCCGCGAACCTGGCGGTACGCCAGAGGCCGAAGCCATCCGCAATCTGCTCGTTCAGCGCGGTGAATTGAATTGGCCCCCATTATCTGAAACACTCATGATGTTCGCCGCCCGCGCCGTTCACATTGAAAAGGTTATAAAACCTGCTTTAGAAGAGGGCAAAATACTCATCTGTGATCGTTTCAGCGATTCAACCTACGCCTATCAAGGCTATGGCCGCGGCCTTTCAATAGAAAAAATTAAAGAAATCGATAGCATCGTAACGGGTAATTTGACTCCGGATCTAACCTTCATTCTCGACATAGATGTGAATATCGGCCTGGCGCGCTCAAACAAGCGGCTGGCTGCAAATAAAGGGTATGAAAAAACCGAAGACCGTTTCGAGCGCATGGACACCGTTTTTCATGAAAAACTCCGCAGCGGGTTCCTTGAAATTGGCGAAAAAAATAAAAAACGCTGCGTGGTAATCAACGCGGCGCAATCAATTGATGAGATATTCAGCGAGATTAAGCAAATAACGCAAAGCAGATTAAGCATATGAGCCTGTTTGGGGATGATGACATTGTAGAAAATGACGGTGCGGCAGCATCAGAAATGCTGCTGCCTCAGGGGTTAACACCCCCCAAGGCTTCCCGCTTATGTATTGGCCATAACGCACAAGAGCAGATGTTCCTTGACCTGTTTGAAAAGAACAGCCTGCCTCATGCGATGATTTTTTCTGGATCGGATGGAATAGGCAAAACCACGATGGCCTTCAGGCTCGCCCGGTTTTTGATCAAAAACGGCAAGAAAGACGACACTCAAGACAGCTTGTTTTGCACGGGCGACATGCCCCCTGTTAAATTCTCCACGCTGGATGTTGCCGAGGATGATCCCGTATTCTCGCGCATTTCCTCTGGCGCGCACGCAGATTTATTGCATATCGCCCGGGAATATAATGCCACGAACAATAAACTGGATGCATCACTTAAGGTCGATGCCTTAAGAAAAATAGAGCCGTTTTTGCGCAAAACCTCCACGGAAGGAGGCTGGCGTGTAGTGATCATCGAGGACGCCGATACGATGAACCGCAACGCCCAAAACGCAATTCTAAAAATTCTGGAAGAGCCGCCCAAGAACGTCCTCATTATGCTGATTGCCAATCGAACCGGCAATTTAATTCCAACTATCCGCTCACGTGCGCGCACTATCACCTTCTCAGATTTATCACCAAGCGCTATTGGCGAATTGCTTGCCTACCATGGGCGCGCTTTATCCGTAACGGAGCTGGAAAAGCTGAGCGCACTCTCCGGCGGCAGTATCGGCAGGGCAGTTGACATTCTGAACGATGAGGGGCTTGAGATGCTTACAAAAATTCTGGACGAGATCAGCGCGCTGCCGCGCTGGAACTGGCAAAGCATTCATGCTATGTCCGCTTCACTCGGCCAGGCTGCACAGGATCGACAATACCGCATGTTTGCGCAGATCATGCAGTGGATTTTCCGGCAAATTCTCTTCCAAAAGGCTCGTGGTGTAACAACATTGCCAGCTTATTTAGATAATCCCGGCCTCGAGAAAATAATAAAAGAAAAGCCTCTGGAGCGTCTGATTGCTATTACTGATGATTTAAAAACCCATTTTGAACATGTCGATTTTTCAAACCTTGATCGCCGAGACGCTGTACGCTGCGCTTTTCTTGTGATAGAGAGTTAAATAATTTTATCACGAGGAGTTATAATAACGTGAGCGCAAAGCAGCCATTTTACATTACAACGGCCATTTCTTATGTGAATGGCGTCCCCCATCTTGGTCATGCCTATGAGTCCATCCTGACCGATGTTCTGGCCCGTTTTAAACGCCTTGATGGTTATGATGTAAAATTCCTGACCGGAACGGATGAGCATGGCGAAAAAGTCGCGCAAAGCGCAGAAAAAAATGTGATGCCCCCAAAGGAATTCGCCGATCAAAACGCTGCAACTTTTGAAAAAATGACGCAAACTCTTGGCATTTCAAACGATGATTTTATCCGCACAACGCAGGAGCGCCACTACACAGCCTCGCAGGCAATTTGGCAAAAACTCCAGGAAAATGGCGATATTTATCTCGGCAAATACGAGGGCTGGTATTCTGTGCGAGAAGAAGCCTATTTTACCGAAGACGAGCTAACCACCGCGCAAGACGGGCAAAAATTCACGCCTCTGGGCACAGAAGTAAAATGGGTAGAGGAGCCAAGCTATTTCTTCAAATTATCAAACTACACAGATAAGCTTATCGAACATTACAGGCAAAATCCTCATGCCGTGCAACCCCAAACCCGCATGAACGAAATTCTGAGCTTCTTAAAACAGGATGGCGGACTGAAAGACCTCTCCATCTCCCGCCACAAAAGCCGCCTGACCTGGGGCATTCCCGTACCCGGCGATGCCGATCATGTGATGTATGTATGGCTGGATGCACTGACAAACTACATCACCGCCGCCGGTTACCCTGATGAAAAATCTCAGGACTTCAAAAAATTCTGGCCCGCAGATTACCACGTTATCGGCAAGGATATCACGCGATTTCATGCCATTTACTGGCCTGCCTTTTTGATAGCCGCCGGCCTTGCCTTACCCAAAACTATTTTCGCGCATGGATTCATTAATGTTGGCGGCGCTAAAATGTCAAAATCTGTGGGCAATGTCCTCTCCCCGGATGATCTGATTAACCTATACGGTCTGGATCAGGTGCGCCATTTCCTGATGCGCGAAGTCTCTCACGGCAGTGACGGAAATTTCTCCCACGATCAGGCTGTGGCCCGCATCAATGCTGATCTTGCCAACGGTCTGGGCAATCTGGCGCAGCGCACATTGTCAATGATTCACAAAAACTGCGATGAGCATATCCCGGCGCCCGCAAGCCTAAGCAGCGATGATCAGGAATTATTAGACCGCGCTTACGCCATGGCCTGTAACGTACGCGAAGATTTTAATACAATGCGCATTAATCGCGCGCTCGATCACATCTGGACAATCGTCAGCGCATGCGATGCCTATGTTGATGCACAGGCACCCTGGGCCTTGAAAAAGACAGATATATCCCGCATGAACACAGTACTTTACGTTTTAGCTGAATGTATTAGATGCCTTGGCATTATCGTGCAGCCAGTCGTGCCGCACTGCGCGCCAAAAATGCTCGATCAGCTTCAAATCCCTCAAGATCAGCGCGAGATAAAGCACATATCCGCGCAATATTCCTTGAAATCCGGTGTGAAAATCAACAAGCCCGAAGGCGTATTCCCGCGCATCGTCGAAGGGGAGGCCGTTTAGGAATGTGGATCGATTCGCACTGCCACCTGAACCACAAGGGAATTAAAGAAAAAGGCGATGCCTCTGAACTAATCGCAGCTGCACAAAACAGCAGCGTCGATGGAATACTCAGCATTTGTTGCCGCATCAATGATGAAAAAGATGAGCTTCTCAGCATCGCCAAACATCAAAACGTATGGTGCAGCATCGGCACCCACCCGCATAATGCAGGTGATGAGGATGAAAAATCCATCACGGACGAACAGATCGCCGATATCGTAAAACAAAATGACAAGGCCATCGCTATAGGTGAAACAGGGCTGGATTATTACTACGATTATTCCCCGCGAGATGACCAGCAATCCTCCTTCCGCAAACACATACGTGCCTGCCTCATGGCCGATGTGCCAATGATTGTTCATACCCGCGACGCCGAAGAAGATACGGCAAAAATCATGGCAGAGGAGGGCGCAAAAGGAACGCTGGCAGGGGTTATGCATTGCTTTAGCTCGAACGCGTGGCTAGCAGAGGAAGCCCTGAAAATGGGGTTTTATATTTCCTTTTCCGGCATGGTTACCTTCAAGAAAGCCGATGAGCTGCGCGAGATCGCAAAATCCGTACCCCTTGACCGCGTATTGGTCGAAACGGACGCACCGTTCCTTGCGCCCATGCCGTATCGCGGCAAAGTCAACGAACCAGCCTATGTCTCTCACACTGGCACGTTCATGGCCGAGCATGTCTACGATATCCCCGCGCAGGACTTCGCAAAAATAACCACGGATAATTTTTTCCGTCTGTTCAAAAAGGCGAGGGCAGGGGCATGAGCCTTAAATTCACCATTCTTGGTTGTGGTAATTCCTCCGGCACGCCATCCGTGGGCAATTACTGGGGCGCATGCGACCCCGCGGAGCCTAAAAACCGCCGCCATCGATGCAGCCTGGCCGTACAATCCGAAGAGACCACCATTATAATCGATACTGGCGCCGATTTCCGCCACCAAATGAATGAACATAACATCAACCGCATCGATTGTGTTTTCTACACCCACCAGCACAGCGACCATTGCCACGGCATAGATGATTTGCGTGGCTTGTTCTTCCGCAATAATAAAACCCCTATAAAATGCTTCGGGCACAAGGAATCGCTCGATATCATAACTGATCGCTTCGATTACCTGTTCAAGGGGGGGAACAGCCTAAAATACTACCCTCCAATGCTGGAATCATGTCCTTTTGATGCGGCGCAATATCTGAAAGAAACATCATTCAAAGACATAGGCTTTACCCCCTTTGAAATGGATCACGGTACCTGCACATCCGTTGGCTATCGATTTGGAGATGTCACTTACTGCGTTGACATGAAATCATTATCTCGCGCGGCGCTGGACATCATAAAGGGTTCAAAAGTCTGGATTGTCGATGGCGCGGCCTATAACGACCCGAATAACGAGGTACACGCAGACCTGCAAACTCTCTACGATTACAACGATTATATCGGCGCCGAACAGGTCTATGTAACCAGCCTGTCTTCCCTTCAGGATTACCAAACCCTAAAAGCCGAGCTTCCCCGCGGCTTTGCGCCCGCATATGATGGCCTAACTATTTCACAATAAAGTTTGACAAAACCCCACCAAAAGCGGTACTATCATCCTAAGAAAGACTATAAAAATATTTTGGTGATAGACAAAGGCGTAATTTCAAGATGGCAACAGGCGTTAGCATAGCTAAAACTTTGGGCAGATCAGCGGGTCTGTCCGATGAGCTTGTCCAAAGTCTGTCCACGGCGCTTGACGGTGCAACGGATTTAAGGACAGCCTTTGATGACTGGAGAGCCTCTGCGCTTAAAACGGCTGACAATGCGGCCAGAGCAATTCTCGATAGCCCAACATTTAAATCCAGAATGCTTGGAGTTCAGCCTGCTCAGCAGGAAATTCTCAAAATGCAGGACGAGTTTTTACTAGGTAAAACCCCTGATACAAACGCCTATGCGGAGCGCATTGGCGAGCATCTCTCATTGGATGCAAAACACGTCGAAGAAATGCAAGTTGCCCTGGATTCGGAGCTCAGAAATTGGCGGAATATAGTTAACCAAGCAGCCGAGCTACAGGGTAGAAAGCCGGAAGATATTCTTGCAGATATGAGAGCAAGAGGTGATCATGCTGGAGATTTCGTAAAATTCACTTTGGGTGCAAAAATATATGCGGCCATGAAAAGTGCATCTCAGTCTTTACAGCGTAGTGAAAACGGTATAGCTAAATTTTCTGGTCATGCTCTGAATGTTTCAGCCGAGGGATTCAAGCACGCACGATGGGCTGTTCCCGTAACAGGGGCAGGTCTTTTAGGCGCACATTATTTTTCCGAAGGTGAGTCAACAGACGCATTGATGAACGCTATATATACAGCTGGTGCAAATGTCATCGCTGGTGTTCAAGCTGTCTCTCCAGAAGCAGCAAAATTATTGAGCGATGCTGGCGCGGAAGCTGTTAATGGCGCTATCATTATAGCAGGAATACCGTCCGACTTTACAGCACAAACAATACAGACATTTGCAGACCGAAGTGGCCTAGAACTTCGCGATGGAGAGTCTGTTGCTGTTGCGCAACTCATCTCAGGAAACCCTTATTTTGCTGCCATGTCAGTAACAACAAAAGATGGTTTTACTGCTGATGATTTGAGTCAAATTTTCTTGGAGGCATATCGATCTGGCGATCCTAGAAAGTTCATGATAGAGAAAACAGGGTTAAGCGGTAATGCTTATGACGCAGCAAATGCAGTTGCTTTGGATGAGGCAAAAAAACTTAACATTCCCGATCCAGCAAAAGCACCTGCCGTGGACGGTGCAGTTGAGTCTTTATCAGGCACAATAAATTCTGCAATACGCAGTGAAGGGGAGCGTGTTGAAAAAACAAGAGCAGACTTCCTCCGCCGCGTTAGTGCAATAGACCTCACTAAAGACGTATCTGCCTGGTCAGGAAGTCAGGTGACCACAGCATTCGACATAGCAAGCAATAACACATCAAGCCTTGGTCTTAGCGGTTTTCAAAAAGGCGTGTTTTCAATTGTCTCCGGCGTTGCCGCAATTGCTTCAAGTTTTAGCTGGCTTTTCGGCAAAGAAGCTGTGCAATCTGTTCAGAGATTCGCGCTCGATTTCATCGGCATAGAAGACAAGCTTGCCAACCTGAAAGCCGATGTTGAAAATGGTACTGTTGCACTTCAAGGCTCCAGCGGTGGTAGATTTGCAAGAGCACTAGACATGTTAGGCCCACGTGGCGATGAACCAGAATTTGCTCCTGGCTAATCATAGCTATTTCATTTTTTAACCCTTTTGCGCTATAATTTCATGCAACGATAACAAAATTCATCAACGCATCGCATCAGGCATGAACAAAAACCCCGCCAAATACCCCGAAGGCAGCGTCCTGTCACAGCTCATGATGGATATTTACGCCCATTCTGGAAAGATAACGATTCTCTATGATCGTACATTCACGCAGGAGCTTTTGGGGCTGGAATATGATGCAAAAAACGCGGAGCTGTATTTTCACTTTACCCCCGGACGTCTGCCGTTCGGCGAGCCGCTCATCGATGAAATCGGCCAAGTGATGGCAAGCGTTGAAAGCGCAACACTCCTCCAGGTTGATCTTGATGCAAATGAAACTGTCATGGGCCTGGAAGTTCCCGTCAAACAACTCACTTAACGTCGTAGCAACGCCTCAAACCGCTCCATAATACGTGCAGACTGAAAACAATCCGGCAAACGCGAAGGCCGCACGCCGTCTTTATGTTGAGGGCTCAGCGCGCGGATATAATCAACAAACTGATCCATATTACGCGCAATCAAAATATCCCCATCCTGAGCATGCGCTTTTATCTCCGCGACACCATTGGCATCCTTGCTTGCAATCACGGGCGTTCCGCACGCAAGAGCCTCAAGAACGACATTGGGCATGCCCTCCCATCGTGAGGGCAGAAGCAGGCAATCCGCCGCCGCAATTATTCGCCATGGGTTTTCAACCGCTCCCATCAGATGAATATGCTCACCTAGTTGGTGCTGGCGAATAAGCGCTTCCAAACGTAGATTTTCAGAGCCATCACCAAGAATAAGCAAACACCAGGGATGAGCAGGCTTAAAATTAGCCAAAGCCTCTATCAGCCGGTCATAACCTTTCTGTGCGTGCAAACGCCCCGCACAGACAAGTCGAAGCGTTCCTGATTGAACGCCCGGAAAATCAATATCATCAAGGCGTAAAGCCATATCTGACTCATCTATCTGATTGTAAACAAGAACATGATTTTTGAGGTTTAAATTAAGGACATCACGAAACTCATCAATAATATCTTGCGAGGGACTAATAACATAATCTGCTAAAGGGTACAAAATGCCGTACAAAATTTTAATGATCCATGCCCGCCATGCATATTTTTTTAATATAGAGCTAGGGATAACCGCTTCTCTAACGATAATATGAATATGAGGGAAAAAAAACTTAAGCGCCAAAACGATAAAATTACTATAGGCCATAGTTGTAAAAATAATGTCAGGTTTTATCACGCGGGTCTTCTGAACTAGCCTGAACAGTGAAAGTACCGGCTTTGACGAACCAAGTGCATGCAACTCAATATCGGGATGGATAAGATTTTTAAGCGTGCCCTTAGAAGAAAATGATAAAAACTCGCACTCATATGCGCTTTTGTCGAGTTTATTCATAATGGTAATTAACGCCCGCTCGGCTCCGCCATGATAAAGCGAGGGCAAAACAAACATAATTTTCATTTTTTTAGTATAATTTTCCATTGATTTAAATTTCATAGCATAGATAAAGATAACCTTATATTGGCAAACACCCGTATGACTGATAAAAACAATAAAATTTTTAAACTTTGTGCACAAAAGGCAAAATTATGTCAACATCGCCAATTCTTGTAACCGGTGCCGCTGGCTTCATCGGGTTTCACACGGCAAAGGCACTTCTTGAATCAGGGCAAAATGTCGTTGGCATAGACAACATGAATGATTACTATGACGTAACACTGAAAGAAGCTCGCCTAAAGGAACTTTATAAATACGAGAAATTTTTATTTAAAAAACTTGATATCTCTGATTTAGAAGCGATGCAATCCTTGTGGAAAGAGGAGGGGCCCTTCACGCAAGTCATTCATCTTGCCGCGCAAGCCGGCGTTCGCTATTCCCTAAAAAACCCCTACAGCTATATTACAAGCAACTGTATGGGCCAGGTTGTAATCTTGGAAATGTGCCGCAATACTGAAGGATTCAAACATCTTGTCTACGCCAGCTCTTCCTCTGTTTATGGAAGTAATACAAAGCTGCCTTACTCTGTTGAAGACCCAGTCAAAAACCCGATATCCCTCTATGCTGCAACAAAGCGCTCGGCAGAGCTAATGTCACAAACCTATTCCCATCTTTACAGCATACCTCAAACAGGCTTGAGGTTTTTCACTGTTTATGGCCCTTGGGGCAGACCAGATATGTCCCCCTTTATTTTTACAAGCGCTATTCTAAAAGGTGAAAAATTGCCTGTATTCAATAATGGCCAGATGAAACGAGACTTTACATATATTGACGACATAGTCACAGGCGTTATTGCCGTTCTTAAAAATCCGCCAAAAACTGAGCTACCGCATAAAATTTTGAACATCGGCAACACAAAAAGTGAAAAGTTAATGGATTTCATTGCGGTAATTGAAAAAACTTTAGGCAAAAAAGCCGAAATTGAATTTTTGCCTATGCAACCTGGCGATGTTAAGGAAACCTTCGCGGATATAGAAGAAACAACCAAAATAACCGGATTTAAACCTACAACCACAATAGAAAAAGGCGTACCTTTATTTGTTGACTGGTACAAAAATTATTATGGAGAGAACTAAGGTATAATGAGAACCTTCAAAGCTAAAAACCTGGATTTAAGTCAAAATTCAATCTTGATCACAGGAGGCACGGGCTCTTTTGGTAAAAGTTTCGTGGAAACCCTAATAAAAGAATACAAACCAAAACGGATTGTTGTTTATTCAAGAGACGAGCTCAAGCAATATGAAATGCAGCAATATCTGGAGCAATACGCTCCGCATCCAGTCCGATTTTTCATTGGAGATGTGCGTGATCGCGACAGGTTGAACATGGCCCTGCGCGGAGTGGATACTGTCATTCACGCTGCCGCATTAAAACAGGTTCCTGCCGCAGAATACAACCCGATGGAATGCATTCGCACCAACGTCATGGGTGCAGAAAATGTTGTGCGCGCATCAATTGACAATAATGTAAAAAAAGTAATTGCACTTTCAACTGATAAGGCTGCCAACCCAATTAATCTTTACGGGGCAAGCAAACTGGCCTCGGACAAAATTTTTGTCTCGAGCAACAATCTTGTCGGCACATCAGAAACAAGATTTTCCGTTGTGCGCTATGGGAATGTTTTTGGCTCACGTGGCTCAGTTATTCCGTTCTTCCAAAAACTCAAAGATGAAGGCGCTGCAACAATTCCCATTACAGACGAGCGAATGACACGGTTTTGGATTTCACTAGACCAAGGTGTTAATTTTGTTCTGTCATCACTTGAAATGATGCATGGCGGAGAAATTTTTGTACCCAAAATCCCAAGTATGAAAATAACAGATCTGGCCAATATCATAGCACCAGGTATTCCGCATAAATCGGTTGGCATCCGCCCCGGGGAAAAATTGCATGAAATTATGATCCCATCGGACGATAGCCGTAGCACACATAATCTGGATGACAGGTACGTGATAGAGCCCTCCTTTAATTTCTGGGATGCTGAAAAAAATGAGCGTTACCAAAAATATAAAAAAGTAGAGGAAGATTTTTCATACTCGAGTGACAATAACGAAGAATGGCTTGATAAAGATCAGCTACTGAAACTGATGAAGGCGATATGAAATGTTGCCCTATGGCCGTCAACACATAGATGAAGAAGACATTCAATCTGTAATTGACGTTCTGAAGGGCGATTACCTCACCACCGGCCCGACAATTGAAAAATTTGAAGATAAACTCTGTCAAGTAACAGGCGCAAAATATGCAGTTGCCTGCGCGAATGGAACCGTTGCGCTGCACATGGCCTGCATCGAAGCAGGCCTTGGCCCAGGAGACACGGCCATCGTGCCTTCTATAACCTTTCTTGCAACGGCCAATGCTGTTCGCTATTGCGGCGCAGATGTAATTTTCGCTGACGTATGCCCCCAAACCGGACTGATGACATGCGAAAATCTGAATGAAGCCTTAGATAAGGCAAAATCTAAAAATGCAAATGTAAAAGCAGTCCTACCCGTTCATTTAACTGGGCGCGCTGTTGATCTTGATGGCATATCTAAAATGACCCAAAATCACGATATAAAAATAATAGCAGATTCCTGCCATGCCATTGGCGGGGAGTATAACGCGCGCCCAATTGGAGCTTGCGCCTATGAACACATGTCAACATTCTCATTTCATCCGGTTAAAACAATTGCAATGGGTGAGGGCGGAGCTGTTACGACGAATGATGCACAAACAGCCGAGAATATGAAAACATTGCGCCATCATGGCATGATAAAAACCCCTGAGATGAAGCCCTGGGCATATGAAATGCATGATCTTGGCTACAATTACAGAATTACGGATATGCAATGCGCACTTGGCCTCTCACAACTCAAAAAAATTGACGAATTTATAAAAAAACGTCAGGAAATATTTGACATGTACAATAGATATTTGTCAAAAAAATCTCCGCTCGTGACGTTGCCGCAAAACAGAGGAAAACAAAAAACGGGCTGGCATCTTTATGCCGTAAATATTGATTTTGTGGAACTCGGTATACCCCGTGAAATTGTGATGGCAAGCCTCAGAGAAAAGGGCATAGGCACGCAAGTTCACTACACCCCTGTTCATACACAGCCTTACTATAGAAAACTCTATGGCCAACAAGAGCTAAACGGTGCGCAAAAATATTACGAACAGACGCTCTCTCTTCCACTTTTCACGAGCATGAACGAACAAGGTGTTTTGCATGTTACACAAAACCTTATCCATATTCTGAATTCTGTTTAAAATGAAAATTATATCCTACACTGATGATTCCGATAGCTTTTGCAAGCAACTCAAAGTTCTAGAGGGCAGGGGGTATCCTTCCGTAACCCAATTCACACTTGAATCACGCTATCGTATGGCAGAACTTGGTAAAAACTTCCAAGATTTATCCTTTTTTATGATTGAAAATAATGCGCCAGTCGCACTGATCTATGCCCATAAACTTGCTGATTTTGCTGGTTATAACGGCTCAGGTATAGAAATTAACACCCTCAAAGAGCTTGGCAAAAAGCAAACTCTCAAAATTATAGAGCATGCAATGCAAACTGCGCGCTATGCGGGATGCAGCGAATTAAAAGTAAAAGACATTGAATGCTCAACGCACCTGTCTAATCTTGGGCAAGAGTTATTCAATCAAAAAGGCCAGCCTTCTGTCAGACTTGCCGCAATTCAAGATTTAAAACTCAATGAAGATGATCTTCATAAACAACTACGACAAAGTTACAAATCACTAGTAAACCAAGGAAATAAAGAAATAAAGTTTACATATGTTACAAAAAGCAGCCCAGACGAAGAGATGTTCCGTAACTTCCAAGCCTTCCATAAAAAAGTAGCAGGTCGCCAAACGCGCCCAGAGGAAAGCTGGAATATCCAGTATGAAATGATAAAGGCCGGTACAGCAGAGCTGATTATGGGTGAAATGCCTGAATACGGCTTGGTATCTTCTGCATTATTTACCGATTTTGGTGATATGACAACTTATGCCGTTGCTGTATACAACCGCGAATTATTTGATAAGCCGCTTGCTCATGCCAGCGTGTATAACGGAATGCTTCGCGCCAAATCACGCGGGCAGAGAATATTCAATCTTGGGACAATACCTTCATACAGCGATAAAATAGAAAAAGAATATAATATCGGAAAGTTCAAAAAAGGCTTTTGCCGCGCGTTGTCATCTAATCTTGAATGGTCTATAGCTTTACAATCACAAGACCAGAGGGAATGAAAAAAATGTATCAATTTCATAAATATGGCAATATGGCAGCCGCAGATGTGGATGATATAATTCAAAATGGAAGATATTATTCACAGGCGCAGGCCGAAAAATTCATACCTCCAGATGTGCTCGGCAAGTTAAATCTCAAGCCAGAGGATAGTGTAATTGATGTAGGGTGTGGTCTTGGTCTGAACTTAAGTGAATTGGTTAAAATATCCAGAGATTGCTCTGCATGCGATCACGCAAACATCATCGCAAAACTTAGGAATAAGCCTGAATTTAAAAATGTAACATTCTATGGTGACGATTTTATGCAGCAAGCGTTTGATCGTAAATTTTCAAGAGTTTTAATATACGGCGTTGTTCCTGCTTTGCCCGATATCAAAACGCTCATGGATTTTATAGAAAAAGGCGTCTCAATTATGCGCCCCGATGGGCTGACTTTAATTGGTGATTTTTCAAATATAGACAAAAAGAAACGGTTTTTATCCTCCAAACGCGGGCAAGCCTTTCAACAAGAGTGGGAAGAAATGCAAGCAAAGTTAAACCATTCTAATCCTTCAGACAATTTTACTGGAGTTGGTGAAAACAAGACAGTAACAATTAATGATGAAACGATGTTTGAGATCATGAAGCTCTATCGCTCCAGAGGTTATCAGACTTATTTGCTTGAACAGCCCCAAAACCTTCCCTTCGGCAATACAAGGGAAGATATTATTATAACCGGTCCAGAATACGAAAATATATGAAATTGGCCGTAAAATATAACCCCGAAAAACACTACCTAGAGCTTGATATTCACAAGCTCAAATATGACAGAAACGGTGCAAAAGACTTTGTCTGGCCATATCCCTATCGAAAGCGTCAGGATTTTGCAGATGATATTTTTGCAAATATAATAACGTACATAAAATCACTTCCGGAGCCGGACCGAACGTATTGCAAAATAGTTTCAAAATTCTTTTTGGCTGAAACCACAAGTATATTTTGGGGCGATGCCCTTAAGCATACCTTCGAAGAGCATAATATTATTGCATCAGTGCCGGAAAACTGGCCACACTGGCCATATTTACTATCGGGCAAGGCCCCGCCTTATCCTGCATTTCTTCAATCCCTTCATATGGAAAAAAAGACGAAAAACAAACAAGCATTATTAAAAACAGCGATCAGCAAAGCGCAAAAAGTTCTTAATCTCATAAAATTTCAAAAGGGCGGAATTAACTTTGATGGCCTTAAAATCAATCCTTTAAGTAAGCATATTCTAAAAAACAACATCATCGCAACACAGCGCATCGAAACTATTTGCGCCCATGCTAAAGCCAGCAAAGCTGATGTGTATTATTTCACCTCTTATCGCTGGTTTAAACCAGTTCTTCAGGCTGATATTTCAAAAGCCATTGAGCAGCAAAATCCCGAAATTATTGATGGCCTGTTACAAATTGCCTCAAACGCATACAAAAATGCAAATATTACCTTTCCCGAACACTCGCAGAATTACATTAGAGAAATCTTAAGGCTAGCCCTCGCACTCATTAAAATCCATTACACCAGATTGCATCAGCAACCCGAAAATTTGCCCAAAGAAATATGGACAGGAACAGGTGGAAATATCTGGGACCTTATGCTGCGCCTTGCTGCTCGTGAACATGGGGCAAAGGTTACAGGGCACGATCATGGCGCAGGGTTAGCACATGTTGATAATCCAATGATGGGTTTCTTTGAATTTTGGGGATGTGATGCTTTTAAAACCTTCAACCAAAACCAAGCAGATGAGCTTAAAAAAAGTGCAAAAAACTGGACTTTGCTGGATGATACAATGCCTGATATTTCGGGGATCGAAGGGCAAAAAATTAAAACTGTGAAAACATATACACGCCACATTAATGCAAGCCAAAAGCCAAAAAAAATAATGGTGATGACAGAAATTTATGACCGTGACCGCGGCCGCCCGGGGCCAAGTTGCCCGGATATTATTCAGGCTGACTGGCAGGCGCGCATAATTTCAAATCTGAAGGAGTGGGGCTATGACGTAATTATGAAGCTTCACCCCGAGAGCCCTTTGCTCCCGCCTGAATGTTTTCAGACAGAAATGGGCGCACAGCTCATAACACAAAGAATCGAAGAAGTCCTCGATCACGCTGATGTGATCATTTACGACTGCGTATACACAACAAGCCTGCGAGTAGCAATTGAGACAAACATTCCTTTTGTCCTCATTGACTTTTACAACCACCCCTGGACAGGGCGCGGCAAAGAGTTGCTGGAAAAAAGATGCGGGTTCGTAGATGGCGGATTTGATGACCTTGGGCGAAGAAATGCAGATTGGAACGCAATTAAAAATGCAATAGAATCAGCGCCCGAAAAAGCCAATAATCATGAATTCTTCAATTACTACTATGCGTGAAGATCTTATACATAAGCTCGGTCTGGGTACCGTGCAATTTGGCCTTGATTACGGAATATCAAACCGCGCAGGGCAAACAAGCGAAGAAGAAGTTAAGAACATCATAAATTACGCCCACGAAGCAGGTATAAAAACAATTGATACTGCTCATCTTTACGGCAACAGCGAACAAGCGTTAGGAGAGTCAATTCCGCCGGAATATGAATTTGAAATAATTACTAAAACAATACCCATAAAAAAATCAGTCATCACAAAAAATGACATTACGCGTGTCATAAACGGTATTGAACAATCATTTGAGCGCCTAAAGCGGAATAAAATTTACGGCTTAATGCTCCACCACGCCGATGATTTAGCATCAGAAAATGCCCCAAACCTTTTTGCCGCACTATCAAAATACAAAAAAGAGAATAAATTTAAGAAAATTGGCGTCTCCGTCTACAACCAAAGCCAGATAGATTTGGTACTAGAGAAATTTGAAATAGACATTATACAGATTCCTATAAATATATTTGATCAAAGGCTTATTAAATCAAGAAGCCTTAAAGCACTCAGAGATGCAGGCGTTGAGATCCATGCGCGCTCAGCTTTCCTTCAGGGACTTGTTTTTTTAGACCCTGATAATATTCCTGATAAGTTAAAGAATATAGGGCCAACACTTAAAAAATTTCACGCATGGGTAAAAGAAAATAATATTACGCCGGCTCAGGGCGCACTTATGTTCCTGGTAGATCAGCCAGAAATCGATAGAATAATTTGCGGCGTGAATACAAAAGCTCAATTGCAGGAACTCACAAACGCACTTGCAACTATGCCCAAAATTGATACGGGCATATTTCCATCATTAGCGGTTGATGATATATCTTTGATTGACCCAACAAAATGGTAACAATGTCCAGATCATACAAAAAATCAGAGGAATTACTCAAGCGCGCGGAAAAATCAATTCCCTTGGGAACGCAAACCTTCAGCAAAAGTAAAACACAATTCCCTTATGGCATCTCGCCCTATTTTATTCAACGCGGCCTGGGCAGTCATGTGTGGGACGTAGACGGCAATGAATTCATTGATTTTGTAAATGCGCTGGCGGCTATAACCCTTGGTTATAATGATCCTGATGTAAACAAAGCCGTCAGGGAGCAGCTAGAGCAGGGCACAATTTTTTCCCTCGCACATCCAATCGAAATGCAGGTTGCCGAGAAGATCATCGAAATGGTTCCATGCGCAGAAAAAGTGCGTTTTGGCAAAAATGGCTCTGACGCAACCTCTGGCGCAATACGCCTTGCCCGCGCCTACACTGGTAAAGATCATGTTCTGGTCTGCGGCTATCATGGGTGGCAGGATTGGTATATTGGCTCAACGCCGCGCCATATTGGCGTACCCCAATCAACGCGCGATCTAACCCACACCTTTGATTTTAACAATTTACCCAGCCTGGAACAAAAACTGGACAGCCTCAAAGGCCAGGTTGCCGCCGTCATCATGGAGCCAATGAACACAACATATCCTGAAAAAGGCTTCCTTGAGGGTGTAAAAACTCTGGCGCACGACCACAAAGCTTTACTTATCTTTGATGAAGTCGTCACCGGATTTAGACACGCCAATGGCGGAGCGCAGGAATATTTCGGCGTGACCCCCGACCTTGCAAGTTTCGGCAAAGGGCTTGCCAATGGTTTCCCTCTCTCGGCCATAGCCGGGAAAGCTGAAATCATGGACCTGCTGGAGCAAGTCTATTTTTCCTTCACCTATGGCGGTGAGGCATTATCCCTTGCCGCCTCTCTTGCAACCATGACCAAGCTACAAACTCAGCCCGTAATTGAAACAATGTGTAAAAAGGGTGATCATTTGAACAACACGGTGCGCGAACTCATCACTTCGCACGGCCTGAACGAAACCATAAAGCTTTCCGGCCATCCATCCTGGTCATTTTTGCAAATAAAAGACCATTCCAAATATGATAGCTTCACCATAAAAACGTATTTTATGCAAAATATGATGGATAAGGGAATTCTGACCCTTGGCTCACACCTCCTTAGCTACGCGCATACCGATGAAGATATTAATGCTTTCATCGCAGCATATGATGAGTTTTTCGGCAAACTCAAGGCGCATCTCAAAGCGGAAACATTACTTGATGATTTACGCTGCGAGCCACTTAAGCCTCTCTTTAAGATCAGAAAAGACACATGATCTATGTCCGGTGTGAAGCATCAAAGAGCGCAGGGTTTGGGCACCTCAGCCGCTGCTTGATTATGGCGCGGGCATTACAGGAGCAGGGCGCACAAGTTGCCTTTATAGTACCGGACCGCGACACAAATCAAAAAAAACTAATCGAAAACGCAAAACTGGAAGTAATAAGGATCCCATACGCATCAGCTTATGCAGATGAGATTATATCTTATCCAAAAAACTACAAAAATATAATCATTGATCTGGGCACACGCGAAAATCTGGATAATACAGAAAAACTGACGCAATACCTCAATGTGCTAAAAGCTGAAAACTATAATATTGCGCTTCTAAACGGTCTAGCAGGAGATTCCTATAACGACCAGAATTCACCTGAAATTCTGGCATACATACAGCCCTATTGGGGCGCAGAAAATGAACCAAAGCCTAATGCTAAACACTGGATAAAGGGCAAGGATTATGTCCTTATTGATAAAATATATAATACGGCCTTCAAATGCCGCAAGGGAGTATCTGTTAACAAAATTCTGGTCACTTTTGGCGGAGCCGACCCTCAGAAAAACACCATAAAAGTTTTAAATGCCGCTCCTCATCTCAACAAAGACATAAAACTCCGTGCAATTATTGGGCCGTTCTTTTCAAAAGAACATGCGCAAGCCATAGACTATCTTCAGTCAAAAACCCTTGAGCAGATTGAATGTATTACTGCACCAAAATTGATGTTAGCGCATTATCAATGGGCAGATTTATGCATCTGTGGCTCTGGTATGACTCGCTACGAAGCGGCAGCCTGCGGCCTTCCATCCCTCTCAACAGCGATATACCCACAGCATGAGGAGCTTGCAGCGCAATTTGCATCCTACGGAACCTCTCATTACATGGGCCTATGTCATGACATCACGACCAAAGACTGGGCCAGCGCAATCAATGCTTTACAAGACACACCCGATACTTATATTAAAATGATCAAGGCATTGGAGCACATGAAAGCCATCAAGCCCGGCTCACAGGCCTTGGCAAAGCGTCTGATAGAGATTTTCAAAACATGAATAATGTAATTCAAATTGGCGGTAGAAAAATAGGACATGGCCAACCGCCTTATATCATTGCAGAACTTTCCGGTAATCATAACGGCGATATAGAGCGCGCAAAAATGCTGATCAAGTATGCAAAAGATGCTGGCGCGAGCGCCGTAAAGCTTCAAACCTACACGCCTGATTCGCTTACAATCGACAGCACTCACGATGCTTTCACTATTAAAGAAGGAACATGGGCGGGACGCAATCTCTATGACCTTTATCGCGAAGCCAGCACGCCCTATGAATGGTTTCCCAAATTATTCAACTTTGCCCATGAACTCGGCATCACGATCTTCAGCTCACCTTTCGACCTTGAAGGCGTTGCATTTTTACAAACACTCAACCCTCCAGCTTATAAAATTGCCTCAAACGAAATGACGGACTGGCCGTTGCTCGAGGCCGTGATTAAAACCGGAAAGCCTATAATCATTTCAACCGGGACCTCGACAAAACAGGATGTTGCCGAAACGCTTGCATTCATGAAACAACAAGGAGCAGATAAAATTATCGTTCTGCACTGCGTGAGCGCCTATCCCGCTGCGGCCCAAGACACACATCTCAACACGATGATTGATATTTCAAAAAGCTTTAATGTTCTTTACGGCTTATCTGATCATACGCTAGGCATCGCAACATCCATCGCCGCCGTTGCGCTAGGAGCCTGTGTCATTGAAAAACACATAACGCTTGACCGCGCAGATGGCGGGCCTGACTCTTCCTTCTCCCTAGAGCCACCAGAGCTCAAAGCTCTCTGCCTAGAGTCAAGACTTGCCTGGGAAAGCCTAGGTGGAGTTAAATATGGCGGCGACAGCGATCTCAAGAAAAAGGGGATTTTCACCCGTCAATTCTGGAGCATCAAAGATATAAAGAAAGGGGAGGTATTGTCATATGATAATATTAGAAGCATCCGCGCACCCGCGGACTCAGGCGCCCTTCGCACCAAGGAATATGAAAATATCCTTGGCCAAAAGGTAAATATCGATATCCCTGTTCACCACCCCATAACAGCAGAATCAATCGGGGGTAAACGCTCATGAGCAATAAACCCCTAATTATATTTGGCACCGCCGAAATGGCTTCCCTCGCAAAATTCTATTTCTCGCATGATACTTCTCATAAAGTTGCCGCCTTCACCGTTGATGATAACTTCGTCAAAGAAAACCACTTTGAGGGCTTACCCGTCATCCCTTTCAGCGAAGTAAAAGAAAAATTTCCTGCTGCGCAATATAATATGCATGTCGCGCTATCATATATGAAGCTCAATGCCTTGCGCGCGGAAAAATATAATCAGGCCAAGGCCGCTGGATATACACTTGCAAACTACGTATGTACCAAATCAACGACATGGCCCGATCTAAGCCTGGGCGATAATTGCTTCATTCTGGAAGATCAAACCATCCAGCCCGGCGTAAAAATTGGCAATAACGTTATGCTTTGGTCAGGCAACCATATCGGCCATGGCACCCATATCGCAGATCACACTTATATCGCCTCACACTGCGTCATATCCGGGCATTGCAAAATCGGACAGCGATGCTTTATTGGTGTAAATGCAACACTCAAAGATTTTATAACCGTCGGTGATGACGTGTTTATCACAATGGACGCTTCTATCACCAAAAACCTAGCCGATGGTGCAGTCGCTCTGGGAGCAGGGGGCACAATTCTGGATACAGATGACCGCCGTGCACAAGTTATCAAAAAATCCTATTTCAAACTTTAAAGGCCATCTTATGCATTTTCCAAAAATAAAATGGCAGAAAAAAGGGTTGGTGATTAAACCCGATGAAAAAATATGGTGGATGCGCACGCACGCAATGCTTCCTACCCCGTACCATGTTGAAGACAGCCTATATAAAATATTCTTTGCTGGGCGTAATGAGAAAAACCAATCCCACATTGGCTATGCGCTCATTGACATAGAAAATCCTGACGAAGTTCTGGAATATTCCAAAGATGCACTCCTCAGCCCCGGAAGGCTTGGCACATTTGATGATAATGGCGTTCTACCTTCATGTTTGCTGGATCATAATGGTGAAACCCTGATGTACATCATCGGATTCAAACCCGGAGGTACAACGCGCATGGATTTATTCGGCGGCCTCGCCACCAGCAATAATAACGGACAAAGCTTCACCCGCTGGTCAGAAGCCCCGATTATCGAGCGCTGCCGAGAAAATCCTTTCATAAACACCGCGCCATGGGTTATTCGTGAACAAGATGGTTTTCGTATGTATTACGTTGCAGGCACCGAATGGCTGCACAAGGATCTCCCGCGCTATAACATTCAAATAGCAACATCCCGTGACGGAAAAAACTGGAGCCGCAAAGGAGACGTCGCCATAGATTTTGCCCCTGGTGAAAATGCACTCGCGCGCCCGTTTGTCATGAAAGACGACGGACTATATCGCATGTGGTTTTCTTCAAAGGGCGATTATTATCTGCCGCGCTACGCTGAATCCAACGATGGCATAAACTGGACGCGCTACGATGACGCCGTTGACCTCTCGCCAACTCCCGGCGGCCCCGACGCAGAAATGATTTGTTACCCCATTATAATTAGGCATAAAGATAGACACATTATGTATTACAACGGCAATGGATACGGCAAAAACGGAATTTGTCTGGCCATAGAGGAATAAGATGAAATCGATTGCCATCATGCAACCCACATTCCTGCCATGGATCGGCTATTTCGCCCTGATTGATCGCGTAGATGAATTCGTACTCTTCGATCATGTTCAATTCGAAAAACGCAGCTGGCAGCAACGCAATAAAATCAAAACACCCTCAGGGCCGCAATGGCTCAGCGTGCCCGTCATGACAAAAGGAAAGCAGGATCAGAGCATCTGCGAAACACAAATTTTATACGAGGGAAATAAAAACCCCCTTGATAAAATCATGAAATCAATCGAGATGAATTACGCAAAAGCCGCTCATTACAGACAATACGCCCCGCAATTAGAATTCTTCTTCCATGAAAAACCATTACACATTTCCAAATTAAATGAGAGCATCATTAAATGGATTTGTAGTATTTTGAACATAAACACGCCATTCATTAACTCCTCAGCACTTAATGCAGCAGGGACAAAAGATGAGCTATTACTTGATATTTGCAAAAAGCGTAATTGCACGCATTATTTCTCCCCGCCCGGATCAAAATCTTATCTTGAGGGCTCTGACATATTTGAAAAAGCAGGGATTCCAATACTCTATCATAACTACAAACACCCGCAATATTCACAGCTTCATGGTGACTTTGAGCCATATATGTGCATACTGGATTTACTGTTCAACGAAGGTGCGCGCAGCGCCGAGATCATCCGCAAAGGCCTTGATAAACAATGAAAAGATTGGCTGTTATTCCCGCGCGCGGCGGCTCAAAACGCATCCCTGGAAAAAACATTAAGGAATTTTGCGGAAAGCCGATGATAGCCCATATCATTCAAGCCGCACAAAATGCTTCAATCTTCGACAAAATTCACGTCTCCACTGACGACCAAAACATTGCAGACACCGCACAAAAATACGGCATAGAAAATGATTTCATGCGCCCCGCTAACTTATCTGATGATAAAACATCAATGCTTGAGGCCATAAAATACGTTATCAAGGAATATAAGGCGCGCGGCAAAGAATTTGATACCATTGCGTTATTATATGCCACTAGCCCCCTCACGGACCCGGAAGACTTGCGCAAAGCTTGTGAAACCTTTGAAAACGGTGATCCTGCCAAAGCACTTCTCGCAATTACGCCATTCCCTGCACCGATTGAGCAGGCGCTGCGCATGCAAAAAGACACAAGCCTGGCTCCTGATAATGCAAGGGCTATGGCAACACGGACGCAAGACCTTGATCACGCATATTATGACGCAGGGATGTTTGCGTTTTACACTTCATCTTATATTGAAAACAGCGCAGGCAGCGGAGATTTCAGTAAATTCAGAGGGTTTATCGTGCCCTCATTTCGTGTAACAGATATTGACTGGCCAGACGATTGGAGCCGGGCGGAAAGCCTTTTTCACGCAATCAAGAATAAAGAATAATGAGTGTACAAAATGGACATTAGGACACAAAAAACCTGGCGGCAGTTGCTCGTTCACTTCATAAACTTATATCCGTTTCGCGCAACAATTATCCTGATTGCATTCCTCATTGCAGGCATAGCAGAAACAATTGGAATAGGGGCATTAATGCCCTTACTGAATATTGTCCTGGAGATAGACACCCCAAAAGACAATTTGATTACCAAAACTGTAAACGCAATGTTTACATCTTTAGGTCTGCAGCAGAATTTCCAAAATCTTCTACTGATCATTGTTATTACAATAACGCTTAAGGCAATTATAATTTTTCAAGCTATGAAATCTGTATCTTATATCTCCGCCGATATAACCTATGATCTTCGTAAAAACTTCATAAATGCAATTCTGCATGCAAAATGGAATTATTTCAGTTCACTTGATGTAGGAAAATCGGCAAATGCCATTGCGACTGAAGCGGATTATGCAGGCCAGTTCTGCATGATTGCAGGCAAAACAATATCCTCGGCCCTTCAAGCGTTAATCTATATAATGATTGCATTCATGATTGATTGGAAAATCAGCATAGCCGCAATAATAATGGGAGCATTTGTCGCTTTTGTTCTTAAATTTTTAATCACGATGGCCCGGGATTCTGGCAATGAAATGACCATAGTGCAAAACAACTTAATTTCCCGCCTTACTGCCTCCCTAACGGGTGCAAAGCCTATAATTGCAATGGGCGAAGAAGACAGATATGTTGATCTTCTCAATAAAGACACAGCGGGGCTTCAAAACGCTCGCAAGAAATTGGCACTGTCTTCTTTATTGCTGACTCTTGTTCATGAACCAATTTTAGTCATTCTTATGGCTGTGGGACTTCTTTGGGCCTATAGCTATGCAGATTACCCAATCAGTGAGCTCTTCATGATGGCTTTTTTATTCAATCGCCTCCTCAGTCAGGTCAATCTTGTACAAAATAACTACCAAAAAACCTCAATTTTTGAGGGCGCTGTTAATGCAATATTGGAAAAGACACATGACGCTGAGCAAGCATATGAGATAAACACAGGCAAAAAAACACCCAATCTTGAAAAAGAAATACGTATGGAAAATTTAAGTCTTTGCTACGGCTCGGAAGACATTATTAAAGACCTATCAAAAGCCATACCTGCGCACAAAATAACGGTCATTTTCGGCCCTTCAGGATCTGGAAAAACGACAATTCTTGATTCCATTATTGGATTAAAAAAGCCAACCAACGGAAGCATTTTAATCGATGACGTTAACATAAACGATATCAACATAAAGCAATGGCGTAAAAAAATCGGCTACGTCCCGCAGGAAACCTTTTTATTCCATGATACCATTAGGCAAAATGTATCACTTGGCGAGAGAAATATTTCAGATGAAGTAATAATCGAGGCCCTGAAAGCATCAAACGCATGGGATTTTGTCAGCCAAATACCAGAGGGAATTGACTATATTGTCGGAGAGAGGGGAGGGAAGTTATCCGGCGGCCAGCGCCAGCGTATCGCCTTGGCAAGAGCCCTTGTCCGTAACCCTGAACTGCTTATTCTCGATGAAGCCACAAGCGGTCTAGATAAAGAAAACGAGCAGCAAATTATTGAAGCGATGAAAAACAGGGTATCAAAAACAACGATACTCATGATTTCACATGACCCGGATATACTAAAGACTGCAGACCATGTGATCCATTTGGGCAGCAAAGGGACAGAGTATGATCAGCTTTGATGATAAGTGTGGAGCGTGGAAAACTTTAAATTTACAGAGTTGCACATTGCATTTTATCGGCGCAGAAAATTTTGCACGCGAGGCAATCAAAATAGAGGCCGAGCAAAAACATTTTGACCAATATCTGAAGACGTTAAAGGATTACACAAGCGCAATCATCGAAACGCCTCACCATATAATCGCATGGGTTGATCATATACGCAGCTGGCCGGTTTTTTACAGCCAATCTGGAAAAACACTAAATTTGTCAAACAATGCCCGGAATTTGCTTAACGAAGGGTCAATCCTTGATCCAGACGCGCCACTTGAATTCATAACATCAGGGTACATTGCTGGTGAAAATACGTTTTATAAAAATATAAAATGCCTCCAGCCCGGCGAGTTTTTGATATGGGACAAACAAAAATCAGAACTGGTCCTCACGCGCTATCATCAATACACACCGGATCTAAACGGCCCCGATAAAAATTGGAAAGAAAACGAAATCAAAATGGGCAGGATCCTCGATAACATCACAAAAAAAATTATCGCCCGTGCTGATAACAGACCCATCTGGATACCTCTTAGCGGCGGTTTTGACTCGCGCATTATCCTGTGTAAGTTTCACGAGCATGGCTATAAAAACATACGTACATTTTCATATGGCCCAAAATTTAATTTTGAAGCTAAAATTGCAAAAAAAGTTGCAGCAAAATTAGGTGTTCCATGGATGTTTATCTCTCTTTCAAAAAGGGAAATAAGAGAATATTTCCAAAGCCAAACGCGTTGGGAATTCTGGCAAAAAGCTGATGGATTGAAATCATTTCCAACCATGCAGGATTTCACAATATTTCAGCACTTAAAAAGTAAAAAATTAATTACAGATGACGCCATCATTATAAACGGACAATCTGGTGATTATATTACCGGTAACCACATCTCGCAGAAATGGCTTCAGGACAAAAAATTTGACAATTCTGATTTATTTCAAAACATAATAAATAAGCACTACGCGCTCTGGCCAGAGCTTTTAACATCCAAAAACCTTGAGTATATTTATGGCTATATAACTAGAATACTCAGTCAATTTTCAAAACCGGAAGAAAAAAACCAATGGGCTGCGCTCGAAGAAATGTGGGAATATGATGCGCGCCAGATTTGCTATGTTGTAAACGGCCAGCGCGTCTATGATTATTTTGGCTTTGATTGGGAACTCCCGCTATGGGAAAAAGACTTGGTTGATTTCTGTGAACATCTTCCTCTATCCCAGAAGCAAGGCCAAACCTTGTATAAACAATATCTTAGATCCTATAATTACCAGAACCTCTTTCCTGAAACAGAACCATATATCTGGCGCTGGCCAATCCATATGCTTTGGGTTGTTCCAATAGCGCAAATTTTACATGTGATTAAAGGACGCAAATCAAAAGACAATTTTTATGCGTTGATGCGCTATTTTGGTCATTATTCAAATCAATTCGCCGCCTTCCCATGGGATATTCACAAACGCACGCACCGATTAACAAGAAATGCTGTTTCGCTTTATGTCCGTGAATGGGCAAAGGATAACCCTGGCATTATTCCAAAAAATCTTACTGCTGCGATGAAGCTTGAATCAGAGACTGAATAATCTCTTCATATTTTTGGTTAATAACATCCTGTCCCGCGCTCTTGTGAATATAATCTGATAGCGCTCGTTTACTTTCATTATCTAGAGCGCCAAGATTTTGTACCGCATGTGCCCACTCTGCTGGCTCAGAAATATCACACAGATATCCGTTTTCACCTGTTTTAATCCAGTCACAAAATGCAGGTTCCGCTTTGTTACCGATCACAGGCAACCCGCACGCCATAGCCTCTATCATCGGGGTGCCAAATCCTTCATCCCATGCCGGCATAAGATATATATCCCCTGCTTTAATAAACTCATGCGCAGATACAAAACCGGTCACCACCATCACGCGTTTTTCCAAATTATTACTGCGAATGATCTCCATCATATCCTGAACATACGCCTCATCCCGCGCCTTAAGCGGCCCATCAGAAACCATAGGCCCAGCAATAAGTGCAACATAGCGCTCCGGTAAATATTTTAAAATTTCTGGAATTAAAATCTGGTTTTTCCGCGGCATCATTTTGGCAACACTGACCAGAACAATCTGCTCATCGGTAAAATGTGTAAGAAGATTTCTCAGGCGCAGTTTTTCAGCTTTATCGGCAATATGAAATATATCCGTATTAATCGGATTCGGCCTGCACCATAACTTTTTGGCCTCCAGCCCCTCATTGATACATCTTTTTCCCATCGCCTCATTAAGCGCAATAACACAGAGATCCCTGATTTTGGGCGTTTTAAATATAAAAAAATAGGATTGCCGGTGTGGTGCGTGAGCATTCACAAGCTCCATAATTACTGGAATTTTACGCATGCGCGCCCAAACAAGGGCCGCGGCTGTCGCACCAGAATGTCCGGCAACATGTAAAAGCCTCGTCTTCTTATACTCTGGTGATGTCAATAAAACATATAACGAACAGATAAACTCAAATTGAAAATGAAGGGCGCGTGCAAAGCGTAGAGGTAAAAAACCGAATATTCTATAGACACAAATTCTGCGAACCGGCAAGCCATCATGAGTGTAATGCATTCCCTTACTGTGCTCGATACTATTGCACAAAACACGAAACGCATAATCATGTCCTCGCGCACGTAGCCATTTATATAGCTTGGGAATACGCTCGCCTGGCCCAGAATATTCCGGCGGAAATTTGCTAATGACCAATAAAATGTTGATCATACTCGCACTAACTCCGCAAATTTCTCTTCAAACTGCACTCCAATTTTTCCAACATGAAAATCCATAGCCCTGCTTTTTTGCCTAAATGCATCATTCTTAACAGAGCGAGTGGCTAAAATTGCTTTTGCAAGCGCATTAACATTGCCAACCTCAACCAAAGTCCCATAAATCCCATTTTCTAAAATTTCAGCAGGTCCAGAAACGCAGTCTGTTACAGCAACATCAAGCCCGCAATACAAGGCCTCCACTATCACATTACAAAAACCCTCCCACGCGGAACTCATAACAAAAACATCCCCTTGAGCCAAATAGGCTAGGGGGTTATCAACAAATCCCATAAATGAAACCTGTTGCTCAATCTTTAATTCCATGCACAAATCCTCAAGAACAGACCTTAATGCTCCATCTCCGAGTATAACCAGCTCAGCTTTAGGCTCCTCCTTAAGACACAACGCAAATGCCCGCAAGAGAGTAGGGTAGTCCTTCTGTTCAACAAGTCGCCCGGATGTAATAAGTTTTAATCGGCAATCATCTGAAAAGATGTTTGTTTTAGAGGGTCTGCTCAAAAGTGCATCAAACTCATCCGTAACCACAGGGTTATAAATCGTCATGATTTTACAAAGCGCAGGCAAAAAAAGAAATCGTTTTAGCTCGCGCGCAACACCGTCTGAAATAGTGATAACATAATCACTCATGGGGTACAGAATGGATAGTAAAATGCGCCAAAACATGAACACGAAAAGCGAAGATTGATGAAAATTCTGCATGATATTATTGCGCTCACTAATCACAAGCTTAACTTTATACTTCAAAAAAATACGGCTCAAAATGCAGATGATATTTACATGTATAATCGCTGAAAATAAGAGCTCAGGTTTTTTTATATTGATATAGGAACGAAGCGGCATAATTGCTTTAATACTACGCCTACATTTTAGGTCATGTAGCGTGACATCAGTCTGCACCAAATCACGGTAAACACCATCAGAGTTAAAAACAACCAAATCAACCTTATGACCACGCGCCGAAAACCAGTTCGCAAGATTAATAATCATTTTTTGTGCACCGCCTCCCTTGAGGTCAGGCAAAACAAAAGCAATATGCATGGCCGACATCCATCCGCAAGGTTATTAGCACTTGTTTATAAACAATATTCACGATACTTAAAAGTATAGAGGATAGTTATACATGCTAGCAAAAACCCTAAACATCGCCAAAAATAGCCTGAAAAGAAAAAACTTTTCTGTGATGATCGGCAAGGTTATTGTTCGCTTTCAGGAAGATAGCGCGCAAAAAGAACAGGTAAAAGAGTGGTATAAAAAAAATGCGGAAGACTATCGAAAGTTGCTCCAAAATTTAGACGCGAATTTATGGCATGAGACGCAGGATGCATGCCTAAATATTAAAACTCAGGCACAAAAAAAATTACAAGCCCTTGGCCTTGACCTTGGCGGCGGCGGCAACTATCCAATGCTGTATTTTCTTACGCGATACCTAAAGCCTGAAATAATTGTTGAAACTGGCGTTGCGGCGGGCTGGTCAAGCCAGGCCATACTGACAGCCATAAAAAACAACGCACTACCGGCCCATCTTTACTCTAGCGACTTCCCGTACTTCAGATATAAATCACCTGAAGAATTGGTGGGATATATTGTTGACGATAGCCTCAAAAGTAATTGGAGCCTGCGCATAGATGGGGATGAAAACAATCTACCTGAATTTGAAAAATCGATTCAGAAAATTGATCTTTTTCATTATGACAGCGATAAGAGTTATAAGGGCAGGGCGTTTGCCTATGAGATACTTCACAAAAAGTTTCATAAAAACACAGTAATTTTATTCGATGATATTCAAGACAACGCGCATTTCAAAGATCTTGTAACATCACTTCAAAAGCCGTTCAAAATTTTTGAATTTGAGGGTAAATTTATTGGCATCATTGCAAGTTTTTTAGACGATCATTAAAGAAAACTTCCGCTTTTTCCTGTCCTGCCTGTGTTACGTGCTGGCTATCAAAGAAATATCCCCATTCGTCATTATGTGTCTCGCAGAGAGTTTCTGTGCAAAAAATATCAATAGGATGAAAAATCTGAGCGTCATAACGCCTTGCAACATCATCCATGAACGCTCGATTTCCCGGAACCTCATCTTCAATCACAAGGCTGTCACGAAACACAATATACTGCGCCTGGCTCATCATAGGCGAAATTTCAATCAGGGCGTCATATCCGATCACAGGATGTACACCAAGCATAATAATCTGCGAACCGCGACCCTTGAAATGCTCAAGGCTTTCAATTAAAAAAGGCGCTAAATAGTCGAAGGATTTATTATTAGAGGAGGCAACAGCATTACGCAATAATGACCCGTAGCCACCCCAATCCTGAGAAAAAACAACATAATCATAGTGTTTATCACTCATATACAAATGACTCTTCAATCCGTTACAGGATATATCGGCAAAACTATCAATAAAATCGCCCCCCTTAAGCAACAAGCATCCTCCACGCGTAATAGAATCCACCTGCTCTTTGGGGATTCCAAGGGCCCCGACAATAGGATCAATATATTGCTCCAGCACGGAATCTCCGACAAATAAAATGCGCCCCTTTTCACCCTTGCTAATATTAATGCCTCGCTTGAAACTCTCTTTGCGCTGCGTGTGCTGCACAGAAACACTATATGCATATGAATTAAAATACTTCAGGCGCTGTGGCCATCCCCCGGCTTTTGCTGTTAAATACCCAAACGCCGATAGCCCAAGCGCAAGAAAAATAACGGCCATAGTCGCAACAAGTGACCTGCGTGACAGCACATAGCCACTCCGCCTTATTGGTGTTTCAACATATCTGTAAGAAAAATACGCAAGCGGAAAGGTAATAAACAAACTGCATGCAAGCAGCGCCAAGCTATTTAAATGAAAAATCTCTTTACCAAAGATGATGACAGGAAAATGATACAGATAAATACCGTATGATAATTTACCGACATAAGCCCCAGAGCGCAGAAGAACATGATCACCACAGGGCTTCGAAGCAAAATATACCATAATATATGCGCAGGCCAGAGTAGGGGGCAGAGTATACAGCCCAGGGTGATGCGCTTTGGGCTCAATAAACATACTAAACAACACAATCCCGAATAGACACAAGATAATTATGTATAATGATATCTTTGGCTGTAAATCTCTATAAGATGGTAAGTTTGCAGCCGCTGCGCCAATTAAAAACTCGAATATACGCCGATCTGTAAGGAAAAAACTCTTTGTTTCATGGGAATGAAATTCAGCCCAAGCAAAAAATAAAATCGCCAGCAGCGAACAGAAATAAAACGGTGAAATTTTTAACCGCACATGAAAAATACGCTGCAACAAAATAATAAGCGGAAAAATAAGATAAAACTGCATCTCAACAGCCAATGACCATGTATGCAGTAACAATGGTGATACCGCGCTGAAATAATCAAAGCCGCGTGCATAAAAAAGATTAGAGACCGATAAGCCCGCAAAAAACATTTGCTTGCCAAAATAATCAAAGGCATTCGTACTCAGCCACAGCGCACCAAAAATAGTTGTTAAAATAAGCATTCCAAGCAAAGCCGGATAAATTCGCAAGATACGTTTTTGATAAAATAAAACCAGCGACTGCCAGGTTAATTCATGATGCGTAAAGACGCGGCTCATAACATATCCGCTAATCACAAAAAATAAATCAACGCCAATATAACCACCTTGAAATAACGAAAATCCACAATGGAACAGAACAACAAGCACAACAGCAAGCATGCGCAGGCAGTCAATATCAAGGCGATAATCGTTGGCGGAAAGGCTCAAAATCTCTCTCAAACGTAAGTTCAGACCTGCATGCTAAGGTTCTCATGCCAAAAGTACAACATATACAGTCACAACCACCCTACTCATCCCAGTGATATTGTATTACATAATATATATTATCACACCAATATCTTTGACAAGGGCACTGTCTATCCCCAAATGCGAAAAACGTTTATTTCCAATGCATACAGGAAAGGACATTTTTGCAAATGGGACAGAAAAAACATCACACACACCTCTCGCTAGAAGAACGTAGACAGATTTATTTGATGCTTGGCAGAAAAATGTCAGCCGTTGAGATTGCGAAGAAACTTGGTCGTCATCATTCGACAATCTACCGCGAGATCAATCGCAACATGTATTTTGAGGAAGATGATCATAAAATGAACGGTTATTATCCGTTGAATGCTCAAGAATATTATCGGCGCAGACGCCGGAGTTTACAATTGTTTCGGAGGTATCCTGATCTCAAAGCTTTTGTGATTGAGAAAATCAAAGAATATTGGTCTCCAGATCAAATTGCAGGATATTTGAAGGATTTGGGTATTCAGATGTTTTACGCCTGTGCCGAAACTATATACAGGTTCATTTACAGCACTGAAGGCAAAGAGCTGAAACTCTATAGCTACCTCTTCAAAGGCCGTAAACATCGGCGTAAAGCCTATAGCCGCAAGCCACGCGGCAATCGAGTTCCCGAAGAATTTGGCATTAAGTTCCGACCTGAAATTATCAGCACCCGTGAAACTTACGGTCATTGGGAGGGTGATTTGATGATATTTGCGCGTAAAGAAGGCTCAAAATCAAATGTTACCAGCCTGATTGAGCGCAAAAGCCGCTATACCCTTCTTGCTAAAAATGATAATCGGAAGCCTGACGCCGTTGCAAAAACGATTATCGATAAGCTCAACGATCTACCAAAAGATATGACACAAACCATGACGTTTGATCGTGGTTTTGAATTCATGTCCTATCCCCTGCTCCGCAAGAAGCTCGGTATGAACACATACTTTTGCGATCCACAAGCGCCATGGCAAAAAGGCGCTGTTGAATGTAATAACAATCGTATCAGGCGCTTCTTGCCACGAGAAATTGATTTGGACAACGTTAGTGACAAGGATTTACAGCGCATTGAAAATATAATGAACAATACACCGCGCAGATGTTTGGGATACAGAACGCCTATGCAAGTTTTTAAAAGCAATTTGGCTTAAGAAACAATTAATTTGCAATTTATTGTTTTTCCATATAGCTTAAGATCATGACTGTAGAAACACGGCGAAATAGACTAAGAAGCTTGTTTGGTGCCCCGGAAACCCCGTGTTTACAAATATTTTGCATTGTATCTCAAAGTGATATCTCCGAAGAGAAATTTAACAGGCTCGCAGCAAAGTATGGGCTGAATCCAAACGAATTAACTAGTGCGATGCATATGCCAAAGCCTTGCATTGGAGAAATTGAATTCAGACCCGGGATTTTGATCCCTAAACATGATGGTGGTAAGTATGTCAGTGAAGCTAATGTTCAGTCCGTTTTTACAACGCTTAATGCAGCTCTAATCAAACAAGTAAAAAAACATTACGAGAATGATGATTATGTCTGTCTAAGTAACCCTTTTTTAGATGAGGTAATGAGCAGATACACTAATGCAATTGAAGAGCGATTTCCTGAGCTTGTCTTTGAAGGCAAGAGATATGCAGATGTAGGTCATTTATCTGTAGAATTTCAATTTGGTATACAGCCGTATGATTTCTCCATACATAGTCCTAGAGATATGGATGTCTTGAAGCCTATCACCATTATAGATGGGCATGTAATAGAACCGTCATCTACTTCTGATGTCTCAGCTTTGAAGCCTATTGTAGCATAGTGATCGTTTTTAGAAGTAAATAACCCGCCTCATGAGGCGGGTTATTTACTTCTATCCATCAACACTCTACCATCAATCATCGTTTATTCGCACTTCACTTAGAACTTTCAAAGGGCAATGCAAAATGGATGGTTTGAAAAACAACAATCAGGGGATATAATTTAAAAGTTATAACCGCTTTGAATGTTGGGATGAGTAGATAATGTATGAAAATAAAGACCAAGAAAAATCAGAGAAGCCAACATATGCTGGATTAAACAAACAAACTGCTAATCAATTCATTAAAATATCAAAGGCGTTGATTATATTTTTTATGATCTATCAGTTTGCTTTGCTTTTCTTGCTCTATAAAGGTCAACAGGTAATCGCTGAAGCAGATGAAAAAGCTATTGATTTAATTGATTTTTTAGCAACAGGTGATTTTTTAATCGTTCTGGTAACAACGGCTTTTAATGCTCGTATATGTGTTTACTCGCCATTTTTGGTATACGCTCTTTTTGGGAGCTTTGTTATGCATTGATGCTGCTGGTGATTTCATTAGTAATATGCAGGATGGATTCAGTCTGAACGATTTAGAAACCTTATTGAGCCTATCATCTATAAATGCAGCAATGGTGCTTTACGCCGCGCTATGTATGCATGCAATTAAAGAAATTGATAAACAAAAATAACTTTTATATTGCATAATTCTATTAGAGAACCAATATCTTTCAGGAGGTGGATTCTATTTTGAAGCGCGACTTTTGTTAATTTAAGCCCCTTTCGGGGTGA
>CAYGNP010000001.1:26913-188735 GCA_964351365.1 uncultured Micavibrio sp. | reverse complement strand
CCGCGAAGGTGGACGCACCGTCGGCGCCGGCGTTGTGAGCAAAATCGTAGCGTAAAGAAAAGACTTAAAAAGCAAGGCAAAGACAATGGACACACAAAGCATAAGAATAACGCTCAAGGCATTTGATCACCGTATCCTCGATACGGCGAGCAGTGAAATCTTGAACACAGCCAGAAGAACAGGCGCGTCTGTGCGTGGGCCCGTGCCTTTGCCAAACCGCATTAAGAAATTTTCTGTCATTCGCTCACCGCACGTTAATAAAGGCTCGCAGGAGCAATGGGAGATGCGCACACATAAACGTCTTTTGGATGTTATTGAGCCAACACCACAGACAATTGATGCGCTGATGAAACTTGATTTGCCAGCAGGCGTAGACGTAGAAATTAAAATCGGTCAGGCGGCTGCGTAAAAAACGTAACCATTTGACACCTATGTTGGCCGAAAGGGTCAACCTCTAGAAAGGAAGAAAAAAATGAGAACTGGATTAATAGCACGTAAAGAGGGAATGACGCGGATCTTCGATGAAGACGGTCGACATGTTCCTGTGACAATTCTAAAAGTGGACGAGTGCCAGGTCATTGCTGTGCGCAGCGAAGAAAAAGACGGCTATGTTGCTGTTCAGCTTGGCGCGGGCAAAGCAAAAGTAAACCGCACATCAAAACAGAATCGCGGTCACTTTGCCAAGGCAAAAGTCGAGCCGAAGAAAAAGCTCGCTGAATTCCGCGTCTCTAATGAGAACATCCTCGAAGTCGGGGCAGAGCTAGGTGCAAACCACTTCATAGCTGGTCAGTATGTTGACGTAACAGGCACATCTATCGGTAAGGGATTTCAGGGCGCAATGAAACGCCACAATTTCGGCGGTATGCGTGCTTCTCACGGTGTGTCCATCTCTCACCGTGCACACGGCTCAACAGGTCAAAACCAGGACCCAGGCCGCGTGTTCAAAGGCAAGAAAATGGCTGGGCACATGGGCGCAGAACGCGTGACAACACAAAATCTACAAATTGTCGGCGTTGATCTTGAAGACAACCTGATCCTTGTTAAAGGCGCCGTCCCCGGTGCAAAACAGGGCTGGGTTCTCATCAGTGATGCCGTGAAAAGACCAGCACCTGAAGGCATTCCATTGCCAGCAGGCTTTAGAGAGCTGCCAAAAGCGGAAAACCAGGATAACGCAAAACAGGACGCTGAGCCGGCACAACAAGACGCCGCTGCTGCTGCCCCTGAAGAAAGCAAGGAAGAGTAATCATGAAAGCGGAAGTAAAAACATTAGAAAATAAGAAATCCGGCGATATTACGCTTGATGACTCCATCTTCGGCGTTGAAATCCGTCAGGATCTTCTTCACCGCATGGTGAATTACCAGTTGGCAAAACGCCGCTCCGGTAATCACAAAACCAAGCAACGTTGCGATGTGTCCGGAACAGGCAAAAAGCCGCACTCCCAAAAGGGAACAGGCCGCGCCCGTGCAGGCGATAAAAAGCGTAATATTGACCGCGGCGGCGCGACAATGTTCGGACCGGTTGTGCGCTCTCACGCAATTGATATGCCAAAGAAACTGCGCAAATTAGCGATGAAAATTGCACTCTCTTCCAAAGCGGCAGAAGGCAAGCTGATCATCATCGATGAAGCAACGGCAAAAACACACAAAACCAAGCCGATGGCAGAAGCAATCGCAAAATTTGGTTTCAACTCTGCGCTCATCGTTGGTGGCGCTGAGGTGGACGCAAACTTCGCACGCGCAACGGCAAACCTGCCGCGCATCGATGTTCTGCCAAGCCAGGGTGCAAATGTATACGATATACTGCGCCGCGATGTGCTCGTACTCACAAAAGACGCAGTCAATGACCTGACTGAAAAGTTGAAAGGATAAAACCATGGCGAAAGCAAAGAAAAAACAAGCTGCTGAGTGGATGTACGAAATTATTCGCGCGCCCCACATCACAGAAAAGGCAACATTGGGCTCGCAGCATGGCCAGGTTACGTTTAAAGTGCCCGGCGATGCCACAAAGCCAAACATCAAAGAGGCCGTAGAGGTCCTGTTCGATGTAAAGGTAAAAGCCGTAAACACTTTGGTTCAAAAGGGTAAAAACAAAAGCTTTAGAGGCGCAAAGGGCCGTCGCTCTGACTTCAAAAAAGCGATTGTAACCCTCGAAGAAGGCCAAACAATTGATGCGGCAACTGGTGTATAAACGATAACATAATGCAACTATGGTCGCCCGCCGATAAAGGGCAAAAGTAAGGAAGAAAAAAATGGCATTGAAAAAATTTAATCCAATAACCCCCGGGATGCGCCAACTGGTGCAAATCGACCGCTCGGATTTATACAAGGGCGATCCGGAGAAAATGTTAACCGAAGGTCTGAACAAGTCCGGTGGACGTAACAATATGGGCCGTTTGACCTCACGTAACGTGGGCGGTGGTCACAAACGCAAATACCGAATCATCGACTGGAAGCGCACAAAATTTGATATGTTCGCAACTGTCGAGCGCTTGGAATATGACCCGAACCGCACAGCCTTTATCGCGTTGATCGTATACGAAGACGGCGAGAAAGCTTACATTTTGGCGCCTCAACGCCTCAAAGTAGGGGATAAAGTTGTCTCTGGAGAAAAGGTTGACATCAAGCCTGGTAACGCGATGAAGCTTAAAAACATGCCTGTCGGTACAATCATTCATAACGTCGAGCTTAAGCCCGGCAAAGGCGCACAGATGATTCGCTCCGCCGGAACATATGCGCAGCTCGTTGGCCGCGATCAGGGTTACGCCCAGATCAAGTTGGCCTCAGGTGAATTGCGCATTGTCCTGTCTGAGTGCATGGCAAGCGTTGGCGCAGTTTCTAACCCGGACCACATGAACACCAATATGGGTAAAGCAGGACGTAACCGCTGGAAGGGCCGCAGGCCTCACGTTCGCGGTGTTGTTATGAACCCCGTTGACCACCCGCATGGTGGTGGTGAAGGGAAATCCTCCGGCGGACGTAACCCCGTTACGCCATGGGGTGTCCCGACAAAAGGCTATCGCACCCGCAAAAAAGGCAAAGCGAGTGACAAATACATCATTAAAAGAAGGAAGAAATAAATGGCACGCAGCGTATGGAAAGGCCCCTTTGTTGAAAAAAGCGTCCTCAAAAAAGTCGAGGAAGCCCGTGCAAGTGGCAAAAACACAGTGATTAAAACATGGTCACGCAGATCAACAATTCTGCCGAACATGATTGGTCTGACATTTGGTGTGCATAATGGGAAAAAATTCATTCCTGTTGTTGTCTCCGACCAGATGATCGGGCATAAACTGGGCGAGTTTGCTCCAACCCGTACATATCTCGGACACGGCGCAGACAAAAAAGTAGTGAAGAAATAGACCGAAGAAAAGTTAAGGTTTTAAGGTAAGGAAGAAAAAAATGGGACAATCATCAAACCCAAAACGGACAAAAGAGGGCGAAGTGCGTGCTTTTGCAAAACATATGGGCACATCCCCGCAGAAGCTAAATCTGCTGGCGCGCACCATTCGTGGCAAAAACGCATCCCGTGCGCTGGTTGATTTGCAATTCTCAAATCGCCGCATCGCCGAAGATGTTCGTAAATTGTTGCAATCTGCCGTCGCAAACGCAGAAAACAATCACGGCCTGGATGTTGACCGTTTGATTATTTCTGAAGCATATGTCGGCAAAAGCATTACAATGAAACGCTTTCATGCACGTGGCCGTGGCCGCGGAAACCGAATCCTGAAAACAATCAGCAATATGACTATCATCGTTAAAGAAGCAGAAGAGGCTTAATTTATGGGACAGAAAATCAATCCAATCGGCTTACGCGTCGGAATCAACCGTACATGGGACTCTCGCTGGTACGCGGGTCGTGATTATGCGGACAAACTGGTCGATGACCTGAAACTGCGCGAATATGTGCTCGAGCACCTCAAAGCTGCCGGCATCAGCAAAGTCGTGATTGAGCGTGCTGCAAAGACAACAAAAGTCACTGTGCATACTGCGCGTCCGGGTGTGATCATCGGCAAAAAAGGAGCCGATATCGAAAAATTGCGTCAGAAACTCTCCCGCATCGCAAAAGGCGAAGTCGGATTAAACATCGTTGAAGTCCGCAAGCCCGAGGTGGATGCACAATTGGTTGCCGAAGGCGTCGCCCAGCAGCTCGAACGCCGCGTCTCTTTCCGCCGCGCGATGAAGCGCGCCGTGCAAAACTCAATGCGTTTTGGCGCAAAAGGTATCCGGATTAACGTCTCTGGCCGTCTCGGCGGTGCAGACATCGCCCGTACAGAATGGTACCGTGAAGGCCGCGTGCCATTGCACACTTTGCGCGCCGATGTTGACTACGGAACGGCAGAAGCGCTGACAACTTTTGGTATTATTGGTGTTAAGATTTGGCTGTATAAGGGCGATATCATGGAAAATGATCCAATGGCCCGCGACAAGCGCATTTCAGATGCACAGGGCGGAATGCCTAGAGGTTAAAGTTTTTTAAAAATTCAGCAATAAAATGCTGGATTTTTAGATAAAAGTGCGATATGTTCGCCCAAATTTACGTTTAGCTTTGTAAAAAAAGCACCATATGGGAACTCTTATCAATAAAGATAAAAAGTCCATGTGATTGAGATTTTTGCGTTTTACGCTCAGCTTGAGAAAGAAAAAGACATGTTAAGTCCTAAAAAGTTTAAACATCGCAAGCAATTTAAGGGCCGCATCCATGGCAATGCCAAGGGCGGGACTGATCTTGCTTATGGTGCCTATGGTTTGAAGGCCCTCACACCCGACCGTATTACCGCACGCCAGATCGAGGCAGCGCGTCGTGCGATCACCCGTTGCATGAAGCGTCAGGGCAAAGTGTGGATCCGTATTTTCCCGGATGTTCCCGTAACATCAAAGCCCCTTGAAGTCCGTCAGGGTAAGGGTAAAGGTTCACCTGAATATTGGGCTGCGCGGGTTAAACCTGGCCGCATCATGTTTGAGCTTGATGGTGTGCCGGAAGAAGTAGCGCGTGAGGCATTTGACCTTGCCGCCATGAAACTTCCAATCAAAACAAGATTCATCAAGCGCGTAGGCTTAACAGAAGAGGCAGCATAATGGATATCGAAGAGCTAAGATCAAAATCCGAAGACGAGCTGGTAAAGATCATTCTTGATCTTCGCAAACAGCAATTTAATGCGCGTTTTCAAAAGGCACAAGGCGCATTGGAAAATACGGCACAAATTCAGAAGAATCGCCGCACAATCGCCCGTGCAAAAACAATTTTAAACCAAAAGCGCCAGGCGGAACAAAAAACCGCTGCGAAAAAAGCCGCTTAAGAGGAGCAATATAGATGCCACGTCGCATATTAGAAGGAAATGTTGTCAGCGCAAAAAACGACAAAACCGTAACGGTTATGGTAGAGCGTCGTTTCATGCACCCTGTTTACAAAAAATACATCAAAAGCAGCAGTAAATTCAGAGCGCATGATGAAAACAACTCATTCAAAGAAGGTGACCGCGTCTCTATTATTGAGTGCCGCCCTATTTCAAAAAGCAAAAGATGGACGGTGCTTGTAAACGGAGAGCTTCCTGCAAAAATTGAGAAAGAGCCGGAAGCAAAAAAAGAAGCTAAAAAAGCAGAGCCAAAAAAAGTAGAAGCGAAAGCTCCAGCTAAAAAAGAGAAGAAGCCAGCAGCAAAAGCTGAAAAGACAGCAGCCGCTAAAAAGGCTGCTCCCAAAAAGCCAGCAGCAAAAAAAGCGCCGGCAAAGAAAAAGGATAAATAACAATGATCCAGATGCAATCAAGAATGGCCGTGGCCGATAATAGTGGCGCAAGAGAAGTGCAGTGCATTAAAGTTCTCGGCGGCTCACACAGGCGCACAGCCAATATTGGCGACGTTGTCGTTGTCTCCGTCAAGGACGCAATTCCGCGCGGTAAAGTTAAAAAAGGCGATGTTCGCCGCGCCGTAATCGTGCGCAGCCGCTTTGGTCTGCAGCGCAAATATGGTGAAAAAATCCGCTTCGACGGTAATGCCTGTGTGCTCATTAGCAACAACGGTGAGCCTATCGGCACACGGATCTTCGGCCCCGTAACACGTGAACTGCGTGCCGGTGGCTATTTGAAAATTATTTCCCTCGCATCGGAGGTGCTATAACTATGACACAGCCAAAACTAAAAATTAAAAAAGGTGACGAAGTTATAGTAATCACTGGCCGCGATAAAGGTAAAAAAGGTGAAGTTCTCAAGGTCCTGACCTCTGAAAACCGCGTCATCGTTCAAGGTGTTAATTTGGTAACAAAACACCAGAAACCGACGCAAGTTTCTCCAGGCGGCATTAATAAAAAAGAGCTGTCGATTCACATCTCGAATGTCGCTGTTGCGGACCCAAAAACAGACAAGCCGACCCGCGTAGGATACAAGCTTCTGAATGACGGCAAAAAAGTAAGAATTGCCAGAAAATCAGGTGAAGAAATTGGAGTAGGTGCAAGCAAGGCAAAAGACAAGCCGGCAAAAGCAAAGGCAGAAAAAGCCAAGGCCAAGCCTAAAAAAGAAGCTGCCAAAAAAGACGCGCCTAAGGCAAAAAAAGAAACAAAAGCGAAAAAAGAGAAGTAAGAGATGAAACCGCGCTATAAAGAACTTTACGAAAAAGAAATCGGCCCTGCGCTTGATAAAAAATACGGGTATAAAAACCCGCATCAGCGCCCGCGCCTGGATAAAATCGTTATTAACATGGGCGTTGGCGAAGCAACGCAAGACCGTAAGCACATGGAAAATGCAGTGAATGACCTTGCTCTGATTTCTGGCCAAAAGCCTGTTATCAACAAAGCGCGCAAATCAAACGCATCTTTCAAAATTCGTGAAAATCAGGCAGTTGGCACAAAAGTGACATTGCGCGGCGATCGTATGTACGAATTTCTTGACCGCCTGATCACCATTGCAATGCCGCGTATCCGTGACTTTCGTGGCATTAACGGCAAAAGCTTTGATGGGCGTGGAAACTATGCGATGGGCGTGACAGAGCACATTATTTTCCCGGAAATACAATATGATAAAGTGGACAAAATTCGCGGTATGGATATCGTGATTTGTACCACCGCATCAAATGATGAAGAGGCAAAGGAGCTGCTCCGCGGTTTCAAAATGCCATTTAAAAACTAGAACACACGAAAGCTAAGGAAAAGATACTATGGCAAAAGTCTGTATGATAGAGCGAGACAAAAAACGCAAGATGCGCGTTGCAAAAGATGCGGCCAAGCGTGCGGCTCTGAAAAAGATTATCAAGGACCTGAAAATCCCGGCTGACGAGCGCTTTCAGGCTGTTCTGAAATTGGCGGAAATGTCACCGAACGGCTCGAAAACCCGCATGCGTAACCGCTGCGCCCTGACTGGCCGTCCGCGTTCTTATTATCGTAAATTTGATCTCTCGCGCATAGCGCTCAGAGACCTTGCATCTCGTGGTGAGTTGCCGGGCGTTGTGAAATCAAGCTGGTAGGAGGATAAAAATATGACAATGAGTGATCCCCTCGGTGATATGCTGACCCGCCTACGTAACGGTCAACAAGCCAATAAGGAAATCGTGGAATGCCCATATTCAAAACTGCGCGAGAATGTTTGCGAGGTTCTGAAAGATGAGGGCTTCATCCGTGGCTACAAGGTTGAAGAACGCGCAGGCAATAAAAAATATCTGCTGATCCAGCTAAAATATGCTGAAGGCCGCGGCGTAATCCGCCAGATTGACCGCGTGTCAAAGCCTGGCCGCCGTGTTTATTCAACGGTTAAAACGATGCCACGTTTTTACAACGGTCTTGGAATCCTCGTGGTCTCGACGCCTCGTGGTGTTATGGCCGACCATAAAGCAAAAGCAGCCAATGTTGGCGGCGAAGTTTTGTGCCAGGTATTCTAGGGGTAAGAAAGAACAAGGAACAAGAAAATGTCACGTATTGGTAAAAATCCGGTTGTTATCCCTGAGGGCGTGGAAGTGCAGCTCAGTGGTCAGACCTTCAAAGCAAAAGGCAAATTGGGCGAACTCGAGCTCAAGGTGCATGACGAAGTATCTGCGGCCATTGAAGACGTAGCAAATGATGATGGTAAAACATCAAAAGTTGTAAATCTGAAGCCAAAATCAAACTCAAGATTGGCTCAGCAAATCTGGCCAACCATGCGCACATTGGTTGATAACACTGTAACAGGAGTCAGCAAGGGCTACGAGAAAAAACTCGAAATCCACGGGGTTGGTTACCGTGCAAACCTTCAAGGGACAACACTTGTTCTGGCTCTGGGCTTCTCACACGAAGTGCGTTACCCTGTGCCAAAAGGCATCAAAATTGAAGTTGAAAAACAAACAGCAATCACAATAACCGGCATCGACAAACAACATGTCGGCCAGGTTGCTGCAGAAATTCGTGGATTTAAAAAACCTGAGCCATATAAAGGCAAGGGTATTCGTTACGCTGATGAATATATCGTGCGTAAAGAAGGCAAGAAAAAGTAAGGATATAAGACAATGACTAAAGCAGCCCCGGTTAAAATGGATGCAAGCAAGCGCCGCACATTCAGAACGCGCAATAAAATCCGCCGTGTAAATATCGATCGCGTCGGAAATCGTGAATCACGCCCACGCTTGTCTGTATACCGCAGCGGAAAACAGATTTACGCGCAGGTGATTTGCGACATCAGAGGAGTAACTCTGGCGGCGGCCTCAACATTGGATAAAGAGCTACGCGAAAAACTGAAAAGCGGCGCGACAAAAGATGCCGCAACAGAAGTCGGCAAACTCGTTGCCGAGCGCGCCAAAAAAGCAGGCGTAGAAAAAATTGTTTTTGATCGTGGTCGCTATCTATATCACGGACGCGTAAAGGCTTTGGCCGATGGCGCGCGTGAAGGCGGATTAGAGTTTTAAGAAAAAAGGAATAAGTATAATATGGCACGTGGACAAGCAGCACCAACAACAGAACCAAAATTCGCCGAGCGCGAAGAATCTGAACTGATCGAGCGTCTGGTTGGTATCAACCGGGTTGCAAAAGTGGTAAAAGGCGGACGTCGTTTCGGCTTTGCTGCACTCGTGATCGTAGGCGACGGCAAAGGCCGCGTTGGTTTTGGCCATGGTAAGGCAAAAGAAGTTCCCGAAGCGATCAAAAAGGCGACAGATCAGGCAAAACGCAAAATGATCCGCGTTCCCCTGCGCGAGGGCCGCACATTGCACCATGACGTGCATGGCAAAGACGGCGCGGGTAAAGTGTTCTTGCGCTCTGCACCTCCCGGTAAAGGGATTATTGCAGGGGGCCCGATGCGCGCAGTATTCGAAGCCATCGGCATTCAGGATATCGTTGCAAAAGCCATCGGCTCAAGCAACCCCTACAGCATGGTGAACGCAACATTTGATGCGCTGAAAAACACACAAAGCCCGCGCCACGTGGCTGCGCGCCGTAACAAAAAAGTAAGCGATATTGTGTCAAACCGTGAAACACAAGCCATTCAGGGCGTTGTGGAATCAGACGAATAAGATAGAGCATTAAAGCAAAGGGATAAGACAATGGCAGACGACAAAAAAGAAAAGAAAGCTCCGGCTAAAAAAGCAGCTCCAAAAAAAGATGCTCCAAAAGCGGCTGCAAAAAAAGAAACTGTAGCTAAGAAGAAGGCTCCGGTAAAAAAAGCTGATGCTCCTAAAAAAGCACCCGCTGAGAAGAAAAAACCATCCGGAAAAACTCTGATTGTCACACAAATCGCATCCCCCATCAGCCGCCACCCAAAGCAGCGCCTTACGCTGATCGGTCTTGGCCTGAACAAAATGCACAAAAGCCGCGAGCTCGAAGACACACCATCTGTGCGCGGCATGATCAACAAGGTTAAGCACCTCGTTAAAGTCCAAGACGCGGCATAAACGAAAATATAAGGAAGCAGAGCAATGAAACTCAACGATCTAAAACCACAAGAGGGCTCCACTAAAGACCGCATGCGCGTTGGCCGTGGCATTGGATCTGGCAAGGGTAAAACTTGCGGATCTGGACACAAAGGTCAAAAAGCGCGTGCAGGCGTTGCAATCAAGGGCTTTGAAGGCGGTCAAATGCCGCTTTACCAACGTTTGCCTAAATTTGGCTTTAACAATGCCAAATTCACAACAAACCTGGCCGAGCTCACTTTGGTTCAACTTCAATACGCAATTGATACAAAAAAAATCGATGCCAAAAAGGAAATTGATGAGGACACACTCGTAAAAGCCGGTGTTGTCCGCCGCAAACTTGATGGCATCAAGCTTTTGGCCTCCGGCGAGCTGAAAACCAAGGTGAACTTGAAAATCACCAAAGTGACCAAGGGCGCGAAGGAAGCCGTTGAAAAAGCTGGCGGCTCTGTTGAGCTTATCGAAAAAATCGTCGCACCCGTTAAAAAACGCGGTGAAAAAAAGAAAAAATAGCGTAAAAACGCTGAGAAAATCCTAAAGCCTCCGTTTTTTTAGCGGAGGCTTTCTTTATTTTGACATCACCCATGCAAGCCGTTACAGTATTAGGGGTAGAAATAATAGAGTTGTAAATTAATGAGTATTCTTCGTCTTTTGGTTGTTTTTTCATTCGTACTAACGCCTGCTATGGTGCTGTTTAGTGCAGAAAGCCTCGCACTTCGCGACCGCTGCCCGCGTCACGAAGTAAAAACAGATCTCAAGGCAAAGCGCAAAAAAACCTCCTTTCAACGGGCCCCTATTAGCGGCATTAACGATTATCTCAATCGGCACAATGTTCTCGCATTCGTACAAAACCCTCTGAACATTGAGCTCCACTATAAGTTTCGCGTAGAAGATATTGGTGAAAATCATAATTGTGTAGTGCTTGAAAAGGTGCAAGCCTATTATATTGCATCCCCTCGTATTGTAATGCCAGCGGACTTTAAGAAATCCAGCTGCGAGTATAAAATAATACTTGAGCATGAAAAACGCCACCTTCAGGTACACTATGACTACCATGAGGCTAGCGTCAGCGATTATCAGGCTTTTTTAGGGCGAATTGCCCGAAATGTCCCCATCGAGCGGCCGGTTCGTTCGCAAGAAGAGCTTTTACAAGTGCAGCAAAACATCAAAAACTATTTCAGTAGCCAGTTCTTCGAACAAGTTGGCAAATCATTAGAAGAGATGGATAAGTTACAGAAAAAAATCGATAGCCCGCAGGAATATCTTTTCACGGGCAGAAGAATTGAGCGTTGTGGAGAGTTGGAAGAAAAAGAGTTAAGACAAAACAAAAAATCATTCCATGATAATAATGAATAAAAAAAGAATGAAATATCTATTCTCCGTTATTCTGATTTTTATATCAAAATCTGCCTTCGCGCAGCAATGCCCGCCGATCAACCCGATTATAAACCTCAGCTCAAGCGTCGCCACAACGCAATATGAACGCAATATAGAGGCAGAAAAACTAAATGATATGCACGGGAGCCTGCCAGAAGACAACTCAGTTCTGGGTCTTGCTGGCGGCGAAGTTGGAACAAAATTCGATGTATTATTTGACGCAGAGCCAGTTGGTGATAACCTCTACTGCCTGAATTTCAAAAAGATCACGGCTGTTTTCTATGCCCAACCCAAAATTTATCTCGCCAGTAATTTCAAGCGCGGGACCTGTGAATATACCGCCATATTACAACATGAAAACAAACACGTCGAAGTCCTCAAAAAGGCGCAAAGAGAATATATGCCTGAATATCGCACATTCATAAGCGGTGTGATAGAAAAACTGCCAGTACTGGAGCCAATCAGACTTCAGGATGCCAATGCCAAAAAACAGTTATATATAAACCAAATTGGTCAAGAGCTGGCTGGATTCATGGAAAACGCTATGATTGATGTGGCGCAAAGACAGCGCGCTATTGATACTCAGGAAGAGTATGAAAGCGTCTGGAGGCGCTGCGACCGGTGGGCCAAAAAACTGGATGATGAATAGCCTCTCTTTTTGTTATCTCAGGGCTTGTCTAAGACCCTCATTTTCTTTATGACTCTCAGATCAGGTTAAGTTTGGTATAAGGATAAAAAAACATGGCATCAGCCGTCGAGCAGCTTGCAAAAAATGCAAATTGGGGTGCTTTTTCAAAAGCAACTGAGTTAAAAAATCGTATCCTCTTTGTAATAGGTGCGCTTATCGTATACCGCATCGGAACCTATATCCCTGTGCCCGGAATTGACCCTCTCGTCTGGAACGAGATTTTCACCCAAACCACAAATGGCGGCGGAATACTGAATATGTTCAATATGTTTTCCGGTGGTGCGCTCTCTCGGATGACAATTTTCGCGTTGAACATTATGCCGTATATTTCTGCATCGATTATCATGCAACTGGCTACAGCCATGTCCAAACACCTAGAGGAGCTCAAAAAAGAGGGCGAAATCGGACGCGTTAAAATCAACCAGTACACGCGCTACCTGACAGTTCTCCTCGCAACCATTCAGGCCTACGGCCTTGCTGTTGGACTTGAGAGCATGCAAGGAACCACGGGCTCCGCTGTCATTGATCCAGGCGCGTTCTTCCGCATTTCAACTGTAATTACAATCGTCGGAGGTACCGTGTTCCTGATGTGGTTAGGCGAGCAAATCACCAGCCGCGGCGTAGGAAACGGCATATCCCTTATCATCTTCGCTGGAATTGTTGCCGAGCTACCAAGAGCAATTGGCTCTACATTGGAACTTTCCGCACAAGGTGCAATCAGCGGTGCGATGCTATTAGGACTATTTCTAATGGTAATCGGTGTTATCGCGCTTATTGTCTTCATGGAGCGCGCACAAAGACGCGTCATCGTGCAATACCCAAAACGCCAGGTCGGCAACCGTATGGAGCAGGGGCAAACCAACCATATCCCGCTAAAAATCAATACGGCGGGCGTTATTCCCCCTATTTTTGCCTCTTCACTTTTACTGCTGCCCCTTACGGTCGTAAATTTTATGGGCGTTGGCGGAGGAAGTGACTTCTGGGCAGATGTCACGCGCTATCTTCAGCACGGTCAGCCAATCTATATGGTGCTCTATGGTGCCTTGATCGTCTTCTTTTGCTTCTTTTACACCGCGATCGTATTTAATCCCGAGGAAAATGCAGACACGCTGCGTAAGTATGGTGGCTTCATTCCAGGCATTCGCCCTGGCAAAAATACAGCAGATTACCTCGATTATGTGCTAACGCGGATCAGCACCATAGGCGCAATATATCTTGTATTTATATGTTTGCTGCCAGAATTTCTGATTGCCAAATTTAACATGCCTTTCTACTTTGGTGGGACAAGTTTACTCATCGTTGTAAGTGTCACCATGGACACTGTTGCGCAAATCCACTCACATTTGATTGCGCATCAATATGAAGGCTTAGTGAAAAAAACCAAGTTGCGCGGTAGGCGTAGATAATTAAATGGAGATAGAGCAAATGAACATCATCATGTTTGGCCCACCCGGTGCAGGTAAGGGAACGCAGGCGCAACGTCTCCAGGAAAAATATAAACTAAAACAGCTCTCAACCGGCGATATGCTGCGTGCTGAAGTCGCAAGCGAGAGCTCTTTGGGCAAAACCTTGAAAGCCATAATTGATTCTGGCGAGCTTGTGTCTGACGAGATCATCATTGAGTTGATAGGTAACTGCATCAGCGAGCCCGAGTGCGAGCGTGGTTTTATCCTCGATGGTTTCCCAAGAACCGTGCCCCAGGCGCAAGCTTTGGATGAAATGCTAAAACATATGGCCCGCAAGATCCATCATGTTATTGTACTGGAGGTAGATCAGGAAATTCTCATCGATCGCATTAAATCCCGCGCGGGTGAGGCCCGAAGCGATGATAATGAAGAGGTGCTTAAAAACCGTCTTGAGGTCTATACCAACCAGACCGCGCCCCTTTTACCCTACTATGAGAAACAGGGCGTCCTGCGCCGGGTCGATGGCATGCAGACAATAGACAACGTAACCGGGCAGATTCAGGCGGTTTTAAGCGTTTCCTAGGGTTTACACATAAAGCTACTATTTTTGTTGACGCGCAGGCCAAAATGCCTATAATGCGCCCATCTTGCAAGGGCTAGTCTCTTCCAAGTAAGGTTTACAAACCGGCCAGTGGAAGTTTAACGCACGGAGCTGAAAACGGTTTGGATGAGGAATAGTCCTCGGTATATTTGAAAAAGGAAAAGAATATGGCACGTATTGCAGGGGTCAATGTCCCCGACAGCAAACGAATTCCAATTGCCCTGACATATGTTCACGGCATTGGTCGTACAACAGCATTTAAAATTTGTGAAAAACTCGGTATCGACGTGCAAATGCGCATGGGTCAGGCCGATGACGATACACTTAACGCCATTCGCGCGGAAATCGACTCCGGCGCCTATAAAATTGAGGGTGATCTGCGCCGTGAAGTGTCAATCAACATCAAACGCTTGTTGGACATGAAATGTTACCGCGGCCTGCGTCACAGAAACGGTCTACCCGTTCGTGGCCAGAACACACGCACAAATGCGCGTACCCGCAAAGGTCCGGCAAAACCAATCGCTGGCAAGAAAAAATAGGAAGGGCTTGAACAATGGCTAAGCCAAGAACAAAGAAAAAAGAGAAAAAGAATATCGTATCCGGTATTGCTCACGTGAACTCAACATTCAACAACACGCTGGTCACAATTTCAGACGAGCAGGGGAACGTTGTATCATGGTCATCATCAGGCATGATGGGCTTCAAGGGCTCACGTAAATCAACGCCATACGCATCGCAGATGGCTGCTGAAGACGCGGGCCGCAAGGCACAAGAGCACGGCATGAAGGAACTCGACGTGCGCGTCAAGGGCCCGGGTTCGGGCCGTGAATCGGCATTGCGCGCATTGCAGTCTATTGGATTTTCAATTAAATCCATCAAAGACATCACGCCAATACCGCATAATGGCTGTCGTCCACCAAAGCGTCGCCGCGTGTAAGTAAAGACGAATAAAGTAAGACATTTTAACTCAAAAAATATAGGAGTTCATCTTGATACAGAAAAACTGGCAAGAGCTGATTAAACCCGAAAAACTAAACGTTTCAAGCACAGGCCGCGTTAACGTTGGCAAAGTGATCGCAGAGCCGCTCGAGCGCGGATTTGGCCTGACACTCGGCAATGCGATACGCCGCATTCTGCTCTCATCCCTTCAGGGCGCGGCTGTGACCGCCGTTCAGATTGATGGCGTTTTGCACGAATTCTCTTCTATCGAAGGCGTGCGTGAAGACGTAACGGATATTATTCTCAACCTGAAAGCGTTAGCTGTGCGCGTCCACGCAGAAGGCGCGCGTAAAATGCGCCTGAGCGCTGAAGGCCCATGCGAAGTCACCGCCGCACAAATCGAGGCCGGTGCAGACATCGAAATTATGAACCCCGATCTCGTTATCTGTACGCTTGATAAAGGCGCAAAACTTAGCATGGAAATGACAGTCGACACGGGCAAAGGCTACCGCCCCGCCGCACAAAACCGCCCCGAAGAATGCCCGGTTGGGATGATTCCAATCGACTCAGTGTTCTCACCCGTGCGCAAAGTGACATACGAAGTCACCGATACACGCGTTGGCCAGATTACTGACTACGACAAACTCGAGTTGATCGTTGAAACCAACGGCGTCATCAGCCCGGAAGATGCAGTGGCCTACGCCGCGCGCATCATGCAGGATCAGTTGCAGATCTTCGTTAACTTCGATGAGCCAAAAGCAGCATCTGAAAAAGAAGAAGAGCAAGAGTTGCCATTCAACAAAAACCTTCTCAAGAAGGTCGAAGAGTTGGAGCTTTCTGTTCGTTCTGCAAACTGCCTGAAAAACGACAACATCGTTTACATTGGTGATCTTGTCCTCAAGAGCGAGAGCGATATGCTTCGTACACCAAACTTCGGACGTAAATCTTTGAATGAAATCAAGGAAGTGCTCCAAACGATGGGTCTATATCTAGGTATGCAGGTCGAAGGATGGCCACCGGAAAACATAGAAGATCTTGCCCGTAAACTAGACGAGCAACAATTTTAAGGCATGGTGCCTAATTCGCCCTGTAACGTAATAGTGCAGGGCGAAAATAAAATGGCTCTCACGCGTGAGGCCGCAGACAGCCAGAAGTGGCAAAGAAAGGTGAAATGTTATGAGACATGGCATGAAACAAAGAAAACTAAACAGAACCTCCAGCCACCGCAAGGCGATGCTGGCAAATATGGCGGCTGCCCTGATCAAGCATGAGCAGATCACAACCACACTGCCAAAAGCCAAAGAGCTTCGCCCCTACGTTGAAAAACTCATCACTCTGGGCAAGCAGGCATCTGCAAATCCGGACACATCAGTTGCAAAACGCCGTCAGGCCATTTCAAAAATACGTGACGAAGCCCAGGTCAAAAAAATCTTTGACGTTCTGGCAGAGCGCTATGCAGACCGCCCCGGCGGTTATATCCGCGTTCTGAAGGCCGGATTTCGCTATGGTGATGCTGCACCTATGGCCATCGTTGAATTCGTTGACCGCGATCCTGAAGCCAAAGGTCTGGACTCAGGTCCCGTTCAATTCGATGACGAATATGAAGACGCACCGGAGAAAAAAGCCGCTGCTGCGTAATAATAACAAAAAGCCCCAAATTCAGGGGCTTTTTTTAAATCTCAACATTATCAATCAACCTGGTCTTACCGATCCACGCAGCAGCCAATATGCGCCCCCATCGGCGCTCAACGTAATCAACCTTGTCAAAACCAACGTCTAGCAAAGCCTGGGGGGTAGGGCGCTCGGAGCGTAAAACCACATTGAGCTTGCGCGCGATCTCCAGCTCCTCCGCATTCAGATACACATTGCGCGAAGACAGAGCAAGGCCATACGCATCACGCAGCGTCGGCGCGCCAATAATCTCAACCGGCAAGCCGAACACCTTCACCATTTCGCGAATCACCATAAGCTGCTGGAAATCCTTCTCCCCGAACACGGCAACATCGGGTTTAATCTGCGCAAAAAGCCTGTGCACAACGCTACAAACCCCGTCAAAGAAATGCGGACGAAAATCGCTCTCCAGCCCCTGCGCCGCTGCACCAGATTGGATATCCGCCACCGCCCCGTCCGGATACAAATCCTCTACGCGTGGCAAATACACCAGATCAACATCATCCAGTCTCTCCAGATCCTGCTCAATCATGCGCGGATAGGCATCAAAATCCTCATGTGGAGCAAATTGGGTGGGATTAACAAAAATACTCACCGCCACATAATCGGCCCGTGTGCGCGCAAGGCGCACAAGAGACAAATGCCCCTCGTGCAGCGCGCCCATGGTCGGCACGAACGCAAGCCTGCCCTTAAAGGCCGCAAGCTCATCCCTTGATCGCGCAACCCGCATCACGGCTTCTTCTTATAAACCTGCGCATCACCCGGAAATGTCCGGGCGCGCACATCATCGGCATAGCGCGCAGCGGCAGCGGAAATATCATCACGTAAAACCGCATATTGCTTCACAAATTTCGCAACATGCCCAACCGTCAGACCAAGCATATCCTCACTCACCAGAATCTGCCCATCACACGCCGCAGACGCGCCAATTCCAATTGTCGGAATAGAAATCGCGCGGGTAATCGCCTCACTCACCGTATCAATCGTCCCCTCTATCACAACTGAAAACGCGCCCGCCGCCTCAATTGCGCGCGCATCGTCAATCAGGCGCGCCGCATCATCATCGGTTTTCCCCTTCACCTTATAGCCGCCTTCCTTACGCACAGATTGCGGCTGCAGACCGATATGCGCCATAACTGGCACACCCTGGGCACAGAGATGGGCAATCGTATCGGCAACATCAACGCCCCCCTCAAGCTTGACGGCATCACAGCCGGTTTCTGTCATAATCCGCTGCGCGTTTGATAGGGCATCCGCGCGGCCCATCTCATACGTCCCAAAGGGCATATCCACCACCACACAGGCATGTTCTGCCCCGCGCATAACCGCCTTGCCGTGATTAATCATCATATCGAGGCTGACACCAAGTGTATCCTCCATCCCGTACAGCGCCATCCCGAGCGAATCCCCCACCAGCAGCACATCGCAATGCGCATCAAGCAACCGCGCCATAGGCGTGCTATAGGCGGTAAGGCAAACAACGGGATCTGCATTTTTCCGCAATTTAATTTGATCCGGTGTTTTTCGCATCATATCTCTTGAATTTTTCTTACACTGATATTAAATTTTTTCGCATGTTTAGCAGAATTTTTACTCTACTTCTAGCTTTGCTTATACCCTTAAACGTATATGCGCAACAGCCTGCTGTGCCGCAAAACCAAGCGCAGGTTAATTTATCATTCGCGCCATTGGTAAAACAGGTTGCACCAGCCGTTGTCAATATTTACACAAAACGCGCCGTAACCGCGCAATTTCGTAATCCCTTCATGGATGATCCCTTCTTCGGCCAGTTTTTTAACGACAATTTGTTCGGCGGGCGTATGCGCCAGCAAATCGAGAGTGCGCTTGGCTCCGGCGTGATCGTCAGCAAAGGCGGCCTGATTGTGACGAATGCGCATGTCATAAATGGCGCGCAGGAAATCACAATCGCACTGGCCGATGGCAACGAATATCCGGCCTCACTCATTCTCTCCGATCCCGCCTCCGATCTCGCGCTTTTACAAATCACGGGCGAGACGATTGAGTTTCCCTTTGTTACCCTCAAACCAAGCGAATCGCTTGAGGTCGGCGATCTCGTGCTTGCCATCGGAAACCCATTCGGTGTAGGGCAAACTGTCACCAGCGGCATTGTCTCCGCGCAAGGACGCTCGGCATTGGATATCAATGATTTTAATTTCTTCATCCAGACAGACGCCGCCATCAACCCGGGAAACTCCGGCGGGCCGCTTGTTGCAATGGACGGCAAAGTCGTAGGGATAAACACCGCCATCTATTCCCGCAGCGGCGGCTCCATGGGAATCGGCTTTGCCATCCCTTCTGAAATGGTGGCAAGTGTGATTGCGGCCTCGCTCAGCGGCCAAACCGGAGAGCGCGGCATCATCCGCCCTTGGCTCGGCGTCAGCTCACAAAACGTCACCTCTGAAATTGCCATGAGCCTAGGATTACCCAAACCGGTCGGCGCGCTCATCACCAAGCTTCATAGCGCAAGCCCCCTATTGGCCGCAGGCGTAAAGGTAGGGGATCTAATTATCGCATTGAACAAAACCCCGATTCGCGACTCGGCGGAAATGAAATTCCGTATCGCGACCGTACCGATTGGAAAAGAAGCGGAAATTGACATCTTGCGCGATGGTAAAACTATAACGAAAAAAATCACCGTTATCGCCCCACCGGAGCATCCCGCGCGCGAGGAAATCCGCCTGAGCGGGAATCACGTTCTAAACGGTGTGACAATATCGAATATAAACCCTGCCGTTTCCGTTGAGCTAGGTCTGATCACGGAAGAGCAGGGCGTCGTCGTGCTCAGCGCCCCCAGCCGCTCTTTCTTCCGCACGGTTGCGGTAGGCGATATCCTTCTGGAGGTCAACGGCCAGAAAATCGAAAAACCTGCCGATGTTGAAAAGGCGCTCTCCGCACCGCGCACAAACGGCCCATACCTCGTGATTAATCGTGGCGGGCGCGTCAACCAGATTTATTTACGTTAAGCTCTTTCCTGTCATTCTGAGCGCCCTCCCTGTCATTCTGAGCGCAGCGAAGAATCCACCCACATCGCTCAGCAAAAAGAAAAAAGGTGCCGAGTTTTCTCAGTCACCTTTTTTTAACCCCAACTCAAAGGCTTATGCCTCTTTTTCTTATGGTTTTACTTAAATTGAGCATTGTTGCTCTTATTATTATTTTACTTCTTTTTTCAACCTGGCTGCGGGTTTTCCCGTCTGCGCCATTTTCCCAATCTCAAAGGCGTGTTTGTTTCCATCTACCTTTTCAAAAATTCTTAACTAAAAACTCAATGTCATCGGTTGTCCTAAACCTGCTGCAAAGGCAGCAACTGCAAACAAAAGTACTAAACCGATAGCAGCATTTCGAAATCCTTTTGGTGAAGCCGCAGCGGCAAAAGCTTGGGGAAGAGGTCTGAAGTAATCACCACGGTCTGAACCACCACTGTTACCTCTATCTTGTGCAGACTGCATCGCAATATTAGCCGCAGTTGCTGGATCAACACCAGTAACTCCTGAGCCATACTGTACACCTTCTCTATTAAATGCCATCGCTTTTATCCTTCCTATGTTCTTACTATATAAAAAAAGCGTGCAACAGTCAAGAAAAAAACATGTAAAAAACTGTAGTAAAAACTAAGTAAATGATAATATTTATTACTATAATACCGAAGTAAAGGCCACATAGTTCCGATATTAGAGAAATAAATACTATAATATTATTATAAAGTATCGATATTGAATTCAGTAATCTCGATATTGAAATAAATAAAATTATTTTATAATTTTTTTGTCAAACGCAACCAATGCCTTGTTTTTCTTACTTTTTCGCGCCATGATGCGATGAATAAACACGTCATCCTGAAGCGCTTGCGCTGAAGGATCTGGTTTCTTTGGGCTCTCGCGAGCGTTCAGAATGACATACAAAAAAGGTTAAAACCCATGAAAGACATCGTTTCCCTTTGCAAACGCCGCGGATTTATCTTTCCGGCCTCTGACATTTACGGCGGCCTGAATGGCTTCTGGGACTATGGCCCGCTTGGCGTAGAGCTCAAAAATAACCTGCGCGACCGCTGGTGGAAGGATATGGTTATCACCCCCCCAATCGGCCCGGACGGCGCGCCGATTGATATCGTCGGCGTTGATTCGAGTATTATCCAGAACCCGAAATGCTGGGAAGCCTCCGGCCATGTCGGCGGATTCTCTGACCCCATGGTCGATTGTAAGGAAAGCAAGAAACGCTATCGCGCCGACCACGTAAAAGTCTACATCCCCAAAGACGGGCAGGGATCCTCCATCGCCTTTGATAAAGACGCTGAAAGCGATGAAATCGAAAAACGCATTGGTAAACTCGCAAAAGGAAAAAGCGCAGGCGATTATAAGGTCGAATCGCTTGATCAGATCGCCTATGGCGAATTCCCGAATATTATAGGACCGGATGTGAAAACGCCAGGAACCCTGACCGAGCCGCGCCAGTTCAATATGATGTTCCATACCTTCGTTGGGGCAACGGCGGGCGATGAGAATAAGGCGTATTTGCGCCCCGAAACCTGCGCTGGAATATTCCTGAACTTCAAAAATGTGCTCGATAGCTCCCGCGTCAAAGTGCCCTTTGGAATCGCGCAAATCGGCAAGGCCTTCCGCAACGAGGTCACGCCCCGTAACTTTGTCTTCCGCAGCCGCGAGTTTGAACAAATGGAGCTGGAATGGTTCTGTGAGGAGCAAGACGTGCCCATGTGGTTTGACTTCTGGGTCGATACGCGCACTAAATTCTGGGAATCGGTCGGCATTCCAAAATCCGAGCTGCACTTCCTTGATGTTGCCAAAGCCGATCTCGCGCATTATTCCTCCCGCACCATTGATGTGGAATACCGCTTTCCCTTCTCCGCCCCTGGTTATGATGAGTTGGAAGGGATTGCCCATCGCGGTAATTTTGACCTCACGCAGCATCAGGAATTCTCCGGCCAGAAACTCGATTATTTCGACCAGGCGGAAAATAAGCGTTATCTGCCCCATGTGATCGAGCCCTCAACGGGCCTCACGCGCGGCGTACTCGCCCTGATCTGCGAGGCCTATACCGTGGATGAAAATCGCCCCTCCGGTGTGTACATGAATTTCCACCCCTCCATGGCTCCAAAAAAGGCGGCTATCTTGCCCCTGACGGCCAAGGAAGAACACGTCCCGATTGCACAAAAACTCTACATGGATCTACGCGAGGAATTTGCTGTTGATCTCGACATCAAACAAAATATCGGCAAGCGTTATGCTCGCCAGGATGAGATCGGCACACCCTATTGCTTCACGATTGATAATGACACCCTCAATGATCAAACCGTGACGGTGCGAGAGCGCAATACTATGGCGCAGGAACGCATCCATTTGGATAAGGTCAAAGAGTTCTTGCGTAAAAAGATAAGGGGTTAAGCAAGCGCAGCGCAGTGACGTAAAATCTCATCAGCCTCCGGCCTATACCCCCCGGCATCATCATGAATAATAAGCCCCGGAAGCAGACGCGCCGGAGATTTCCGGTGTTTCCACGCCCGAATAATAACCCGCCTTGCCGGCTGCCCCGCTTTGGGATACAGCGGAATAATCTCAAGGCTCCCAAATCTGCGCTTGCCTTTTTCGCTGTAAAGCGCGCGGATAAGAGCATCAACGTAGCCCGCATCATGAATAACACTCAAACTCCCCTGACCCTTGATATGCTGCCAGGCAAAATTTGTCCAATCCTGAAGCTCAAGATCATCATGCCCAATGGCAACCGCCTTGGACGGCGAGGGAGAGGGGATATGCGCCCCCGAATCGCGGTAGGGCGGATTGCAAATGATATGGTCAAAACTGCCGATTGCATCGGCTTCACGAAGATCGGCCTGCACAAACACCGCCTCTATACCGTTCAGCTCGGCATTGCGCCGCGCCAAATCAATATGATCACCCTGTTTGTCTATACCCGTCAGCCGCAAGCCTTTCAGGCGCGTAACCGCGCACAGCCCCGCGCTACCAACGCCGCACCCAAGATCAAGGATCGTCTGGCCATTCTGCGCCGGGCATGCCGCGCCCAGCATTACCGCATCAATCGATGTACGCAAACCGCCCAAAGGCTGGTGCAACGCAAGGCGCTTGTTCAAAACATAAATGGGCTCGCTCATACATCAGATTTATCTTGCACAAGCAACATCACGTCAAGCGGTTTCACCAACAGACTGAAAAACCCGTTATTAGAAGGCACAGTCTGCTCGCGGTTTTCCATCGTCAGGCGCATGAAGGAATGATCAGAGATCTGCGTGCTGGGGGAGTAAAGCGAATTATAAGACTTTGGCGCTGAGGCAATCTTCTCTTGCGGCGCTTGCGCGCTTTGGGCGGGGGCAAATTTCCGGTCAAAGAAATCATAAACTTGCGCCAAGCTGCGTGCTTTGCCGGTATCAGGGTCATAAAATACGGCCCTATTCGCCCGCGCTGCCGCCGGATATAAATCCGCAGCTGGCTGAAACGGGTTCTCATCCCGCGCATTCAAAAATGACGCCGCCCCGCTAGCGCCCATAAAATGCGCAAGATAAAGCTCGGTTGGCCCACTCTGACCGCCCCAATGTGCATCAAGAAACTTCTCATTCTCAGAGGCAAAAGCCGCTGCCATAAACGAGGCCGCTTGCGGATCTTTACGCAAGGCAAGAATATCCGCACGGCTCTTGCCGCTGGTATCAATCCCATAATCCTCTCCATAGCGTTCAATCATGCTCATCCATGTCGAATCGATAAACTGATAAAGCCCTGTCGCAGAGCTGGTCTTGGCCTTGGCCTGAGGGTTAAAACTGCTCTCTACCTTGGCTTGATTAAGCAAATAGGAAAAATTAACCCCGCTGCGTGCGCTGGCCTTTTGCACGGCACTCACCACATGCCGCGGAGCCTGTGCGCTTAATTGCTGTATTGCGTTATATTCAGTCATATCTTACACTTATCGTTGCTAAAACCAACTTTGCAAGGAGCGTGCCAGAATGACCGAGACAATGCCAAATAGGGAAAAGCAAGATGACAGCCAGAGTTTTGCGCTTATAGGACTTATCATTGCGCTGATCGCCTTCTCCATGTCTGTGACCACGCCATGGCTTCTGTCCCATTTCTCTCCCCCATCACCCCCGATAGAGGACTTAGCAATAGAAAAAGCGCTGAGCATTAAAGAAAAAATCACCGCCGCCATGACGGGGGCTGAAAAACCGGAAACAAAACCACCCGCAAAGAATCCAGTGCACTGGACCGATTACTGGTCCTTAATTGTAATTCTTGTTGCTCTCGGCGGTATTATAAATGGCGCTGTAGGGCTGATTAAACACCATAATCGCTGGATAGGCGGAACAGCGATTGGCTTTGGTATTGGCGCCATCATGGCGCAATATATGATCATCGCCCTTGCTGCAGTCATTTTTATCCTGTTTGTTGGCGTAATTTTAAACTCTTTGGGTTTAGACTTTTAGAATGAGCAATTACCGACCACCTGTTAATGATATGCTATTCATCTTGAGAGATGTTTTAGGTTTTACGCATGACGAGTTAGATCCTGAAACCTGTGAGGCGGTTCTGGAGGAAGCGGCAAAACTCGCGTCTGAGGTACTCGCGCCGTTGAATAAGCCAGCCGATGCGCAAGGAGCGCGCCTTGAAAACGGGAGCGTAAAATGTGCAGACGGCTTCAAACAAGCGTACAAGGCCTATTGCGAAGGCGGCTGGAACGCCGTGCCCTTTGACCCCGATTATGGTGGGCAAGGTCTCCCTTGGGCGCTCGCCTTCCCCATTCAGGAAATGTGGCAAGGGGCCAATATGTCCTTTGGCCTGTGCCCGCTGCTCAATCAGGGTGCTGTCGAGGCAATATTTTGCCACGGCTCAGACCAGCAGAAACAGGACTATCTGCAAAAACTTATCTCTGGGGAATGGACGGGAACCATGAACCTGACCGAGCCTCAAGCCGGATCAGATCTTGGCCTCATCCGCACCAAGGCTGAAAAAACCGCCGCCGCGTACAAAATATCGGGCCAAAAAATTTATATTACCTATGGCGATCATGATTTGACGGAGAACATCATCCATCTGGTGCTTGCCCGCCTGCCGGACGCCCCTGATGACGTTAAGGGCATATCGCTCTTCATCGTACCCAAAATCCTAGAAGACGGCACTCGAAATTCCGTAAACTGCATCGGCTTGGAGCATAAGCTTGGCATCCACGCCTCCCCCACATGTACGATGGAATTCGATGGCGCAACCGGATACCTTGTCGGCGAAGAACATCAGGGTCTTAAATATATGTTCACGATGATGAATAATGCAAGGCTTTCTGTGGGCTTGCAAGGTGTCGCCATCGCAGAGCGCGCCCTTCAGCAGGCCATATGGTATGCGAATGATCGCGTTCAGGGAAAATCCCTCACCTCTGGTGAAAGAATTTCCATCGCGCAGCACCCGGATGTCCGGCGCATGCTTCTGGACATGCAATCTAAAATCCTCGCCGGACGCCTGATGACCTACAGTGCGGCCATCAGCCTTGATCAATCAATTGCCGGTGATGAAACAGCCCGCGCCCGTGTTGATCTCCTCACACCAATCGTAAAATCATGGTGTACCGATATGGCCGTAGAGGTCACATCCACGGGCGTGCAAATTCACGGCGGAATGGGCTTCATAGAGGAAACTGGCGCAGCGCAATATTACCGCGATGCCCGCATCCTCCCCATCTACGAGGGTACAAACGGCATTCAGGCCGCAGATCTGGTTTTCCGCAAAATTCTGCGTGATGGTGGCAAGGCGGTGAAGGAACTGATCGCAGAAATAAATGGCTCAGAGGATCTCACGCGCGCAACAGAGCAACTGCTTGATCTGGGAAAACAAAAAAAGATGGACGAGATTGCCGGATTGGCCTCATCCTATCTAAAGGCGATCGCGATCGAGATAGGGGGCTTTATGCTCAAAACTGCATGCGATAAGAAATCCGATTATGAGGCGCAATCAGGCATGAGCATCTCTGATCTTACTGCCTTTTACAAAAAGCATATCCTGCCAACTGCAAAATCTGAGCTCTCAGTATTTTAAAAAACTCTTACTTATATGCTTCTGGCTGCCGGCAATAACTCTGCGCCGTAAAGCGGATTTGTCTCGTTGTAGCTCTATTCATAATGCCTGTATAAGCCTCATAATCACGAGCCCAACGACGCGCATAACACTCACAAAACTTCTTACGCTCATACCCGCCAGTGTTGAGCAATGAAGTTTGGCTCATGCAAGAGGTATATTCAATACCAGTGGTCGCAACAACATTCCGGCAATCACTGCTCAGCAAAGTGTAAATATATGTCCGGTCGGCAAGAGGGCCAAGTTTTAATCTCTGATCCAGAAACTTCGCGGCAAAACAATCACAATCATAAGAATTGTTATAACTCGGATTGTTAGTACAAAAATTATACACATCTTCGGCTTCAGCCAGTTGCTTTTCAGTGACCTTAGATAAGTCTGGATCACCTTCATTATAACCCGCTGTAGATTGATCTGGATCCAAAAGGCAGGTATTTCTATTGGCGGCTATAATTTCATCTATACTGGCCTCTGGCCCCATTTTCATGCGCGTATCCAAAAACATGCCACTCGCACAAGTACAGTTTTTTTGCGCACTTAAAATAGGATTTTCTCTACAATATTTGTAAAAACGCTCAGCTTCATCGATTTGCGCTGGCGTGGCTTTAGAGAAAATATTCTCCTCCTTTTCCTCTTGCTCCGAAACAGGAGCAGGCATGTCCTGATTCTCTTGTGCGTGCAGGATACCGGGAATTAAACCTATTGAAAAAAGCAAAAGAAAACCAGCCACTCTCATTTTCAAACCTCACAGAACATTATTGCTGAAAATAGTATAACACCTGAGGAGAAAAAAATGCCAACTCTGATTTACGGTAAAGTAAACTAAAATTTGACAGAAATTTATAAAATATAAGGGCCTTACACCTACCTTTAAATAATTTAGGAGTCAAAGATGTAAAGCGCTATGAAATTTTTAATCGGCAGCCATCCGGAAATAACACGATGATCCGAATGCGCAAACGGTTCGGGCAACGTAAACGGTCTTAGATATGCACCAACAGGTTTTTCTCTAAACTGCTCCAAAGGAGCTTACATATTTCTGGCGGCAAGACAAAAAGAAATGATAAGAAAAATTAAGAACCTTGACAGCTCAAAAACGAAACAGACTATACCAAGTCACCCTTTTAAACTTAGCCGCGCGCGCGCTTCCAGAAACGGAACACAGATCCACCTTGCTCGGTCGTGTTCTCATTTTGTGCTTTCAAAGCTTGCATTCTCTCATCAAGTTTACGTGCGTCTTCAGATTTAGGTCTGGAAAACTCACTGCGCGCTTGAGCATTTTGCACTTTTGCATTTTGCAAACGACGTTGACGCGCACGTTCCTCACGGTCTTTGATTTGCGCACGCAACTCTTCCGCTTGTTTTTGTGAATACTGGCTTGTAATCAAAACCTGAGAGGCCTGTTTCTCCCATTTATCACGCTGATCACAGAGGTCATCAATTCGCTCTTCCGCCGTTGAGAGCTGCATTTCAAGCATTTTAATCTGCATGATAAGCCTCTCTTTTTCAACGGCGGCTTCAATATCACGGTTTGAAACCTCTACTTCCGCTTGATTTTGCGCTGCTGGCTCTTTTAGGCTCTGCTGCTGAATACCAAAAACACGCTCTAGTTCAGAGACATCAATCACGCGCCGATTATTCTGATCAAGTTCATAAGACAACTTACCGCTATTCATCGCGCGTTGAACCGTAGATTTAGATTTACCAGTAAGAACTGCTGCTCTCTGCGCGCCAACTTTCGCCATGATTATTCCTCATTTGCTCTAATATTTTATGATCTGAATAGAATTTATCACAACGCAACAAACATGTTCAACATGAAGTAATAAAAAACATAAACCTATCCACAGACCTTGTTATGTCATTGTTGTGCAATGATTTTTTAATTTTATGCTGCTTCTTTTTCTATGCGCTGATTTAATAGCTTTGTGAGCCTCTGCCATTGAGCCCCTGAAAAAAGATGCGCGTATATAAAAGGAATCCAGCCCTTTGCACGCCATTCAAGAAAAACTTTGTCATCAAGTTCAGCCAGTTTTTTCTCATCTATGATCCTAAACCCGGAAAAATTAATGCGCTTATTGCCCGCAACATTAATTTGTGCTTCACGCTCAATCAGCAAACCGCTTTGTGCAAGGGCCTTACCAAAGGCTTGTGTTTGCTGCGCGGCAGCATGATAGGATTTGCAAAATTCAAGTGCATTTTTGGAGAGCTCACTCGGCTTACCCTCGTCATCAAAAAAGAGCTGAGACTTGGATTTCTCAATCACCTCATCCGTATTATCTACACATAGCGTAAGTTGCTCTGTGCCGGGTATTTCAGAAAAAATGAACGGATAACGGCGGATATAAGCAGGTATATAAACATTCTCTGCCCACGTGCCATCGGTATTTAAAAACAGGTTCTCGCTATCGCGTAAACCAATCAAAGCAACCGGCGTCGCATTTTCATCCGGGCTAAAAGCAATGGGGTAGCAGTGACAGATTTGCGGCATTTCCACAATATTTACGGGTACGGCATTTACGCTCTTCGTAAAATTAAAGCCAAAATTCTTTTTTAAAGACAGATCACTATGCTTTTTAGCATCTAGCGGGACAGGTTTTTTATAAAAAAGCGGTAAAGGAGCTGCTTTTTCTTCGGGAGCGCTGCCATTTTTTTTCTCTGGTTTCTGTGTCTTGGCCATAATACTTTCCTAATTAATATAAAAAATTAAAAATCTAATTGATTCATACTATAATAACAAACAAGACTCTATGAAATAATTAATTTTCATGACATTAAGAGCCCTTCCTTTCACTTTTAAAATGATTTAGGTTTCTCTAATATTTTAGGAAACAGGGGCAAGGAAGAAATTAATGCGTATTGGAATGATCGGAACAGGGTATGTAGGCCTCGTATCAGGAACATGTTTTGCCGAATTTGGCCACAGCGTCGTATGCGTTGATAAAGACGAGCAAAAAATTGAGCGCCTTAAAAAAGGGCAGATCCCAATCTTTGAGCCTGGTCTGGAAGAACTTTTAAAACGCCAGATCGAAGGAAAACGCATAGAGTTCACAACAGACATCGCCAAAGGCGTAAGGGGCTGCGACGCAGTCTTTATCGCTGTAGGTACGCCTTCGCGCCGTTATGGCCGCGACGCTGATCTCAGTTACGTTCACGGCGCCGCACGTGAAATTGCGCAAAACCTTGAGGGCTTCACAGTGGTTGTCAACAAATCGACCGTCCCCGTCGGCACGGGCGCCGAAGTCGAGCAAATCATGCGTGAGGAAAACCCAAAGGCAGAGTTTGATGTCGCCTCAAACCCGGAATTTCTGCGCGAAGGCGCGGCTATCGATGACTTCATGCGCCCCGACCGTGTGGTGGTTGGCACCGAATCAGAGCGTGCAAAAGAAATCATGCGCGAGGTTTACCGCCCCCTTTATATCAACGAAACACCAATATTGTTTACCAAACGTGAAACAGCGGAAATCATCAAATACGCCGCCAATGCATTTCTGGCCACCAAAATCACTTTTATTAATGAAATCGCCGATCTGTGTGAGCAAGTCGGCGCAGACGTGCAGCACGTTGCCAAAGGCATCGGCCTTGATGGACGCATCGGCTCCAAATTCCTGCACGCTGGCCCCGGCTATGGCGGTTCATGCTTCCCCAAAGACACGCTCGCGCTGACGCGAGCAGGGCAGAAATATGGCGCGCCGCAACGCATCGTTGAAACCGTCGTCTCCGTAAATGAAGACCGCAAAGCGCGCATGGCGGATAAAATCATTCAGGCCTGCGGCGGGGATGTGCGCGGCAAAAAAATCGGCGTGCTCGGCGTGGCCTTCAAGCCCAACACCGATGATATGCGAGATGCACCCGCACTAACCATTATCCAGATCCTTCAGCAAGCTGGAGCGAACGTCACTGCCTATGACCCAGAAGCCATGGAGCCGGCCAAGGCGCTGCTGGAGGATGTGCAATGGTGCGAAGATGCTTACGCCGTCGCGCAAGATGCAGACGCCTTAACGATTATCACCGAATGGAACGAATTCCGCGCGCTCGATACAAATCGCCTGAAATCCCTCATGAAAGGCGATGTTGTTGCAGATTTGCGCAATATATACAAACCTGCCGAGATGAAAGCACGGGGCTTTAACTACATATCAATTGGACGCACAACCCAATAATACAGATAAATTTTGTATATTGATTTATAGCATATCCCTGCTGTATACCCCTAAAATCACATAATTTTATGATACAACGCAAAAAAAATGTTGTTTAATGAAGGGCGGGTTTTTTTAAGTGTACAGCTATCTCGATGAGCTTGAAGCCAAAACCATCTACATCATCCGCGAGGCCTATAACCGCATAGACCCCATGGGCATGATGTGGTCAATCGGCAAGGATTCAACCGCCATGCTCTGGATGGTGCGCAAAGCCTTTCTGGGGCGTGTACCTTTTCCGGTCTGCTTATTGGATACGGGTATGGAGATGGACGAAGTCTACGCGTTCCGTGATCGTTTGATCAAGGAATGGAACCTGAACTGCATCAACCACCCATGCCCCCCCGAAGAGGAAATGGATCAAACCTTGCCGCCCAATACGCGATCGGCCATGCGCAAAACGGAGGGGCTCAAGACCCTGATGAAAGAGCAAGGCTTTAAGGGCATAACCGGCGGTATCCGCCGCGACGAGCAGGGCCTGCGCGCCAAGGAGCGCGTCTTCTCCCCCCGCACCATCGATGGGAACTGGGACTTCAAAGACCAGCCGCCCGAATTCTGGGATCAATATAAAACCGAATTCCCTGAGGGCGCGCACATACGCATTCACCCTATCTTGCATTGGACGGAAATTGATATCTGGCGTTACCACCAGCGTGAGGGCATTCCTTTCTGCCCGCTCTATCTGGCGCGCAAGGATGAAAAAACCGGCAAGATGATGCGCTATCGTAGCCTCGGCGAGAAAAATCTGACTTTCCCGGTCGAGAGCAGCGCAAGCTCGATCGAGGAAATCATTCAGGAGCTAGAAACTACAAACACAAGCGAGCGGGCAGGGCGTTCCATGGATACCGAGACCGAGGACAGCTTTGAGCGTCTTCGCGCATCGGGGTATATGTAAACAGAAGAAAACTGTCATCCTGAAGCGCTTGCGCTGAAGGATCTAAGACAAAATAAAATAGATTCTTCAGGGCTAAAGCCCTTCAGAATGACAAATAAGAGAATTTATACGCAAAGAGGAATTGACGCAAAATGCAGAAACAATATTTAAACGCACTAATAATAGTTCTGTTGCTTCCCGGCCTAAGTTGGGTAGGCATGTTTATGGGTGGTAGGACTTATTTTTTTGGCTCACTATCTTGTGTGCTTATATTCTACGCATTTTGGGTTTTTATTCTAAACTCAAAAAAAGCAAACCTATTTTTAACGCCCTCAGGTGGGGTTTTTTATCGTCCATTAATACTGAGATATATTTCTACGCCTGTATTGGAGACTCTGGGCGGATTTGTGATAGTTCCCACATTAGCGTTACCAATCATACTTTCTTTTGATAATCCAGATACCAACAAAGATGGATTGGCGTCTTTTATAATTGGCTTTTGGCTGACGTTCGCTATGGGGCTTTGGATACAGTTAATTTATTTTTTATATGCTTTTTTACTCAGGAAACATAACAAATGACAGAAGCAGTTTTATCAAATAAGTCCCGCAAAAAGCAAAACACCGCCCAGCCTCTCAAAGTCGTGATCGTTGGCCACGTGGATCATGGCAAAAGCACCCTGATAGGGCGTTTGCTCTACGATACAGACTCCCTGCCCGAAGGGAAATATGAAGAGCTGCAGGCCATCTGCAAACGCCGCGGCACCGATGTGTTGGAATGGTCCTTCGTCCTCGACAGCTTCCAGGCCGAGCGCGATCAGGCTGTTACCATCGATTCCACGCAGATTTGGTTCTCAACCGCCGCGCGCGATTACGTTATCATCGACGCACCCGGCCATCGTGAATTCCTCAAAAATATGATCTCTGGCGCCGCCGCAGCAGACGCCGCCATCCTTGTCGTTGATGGAACCGAAGGCGTGCAGGAGCAAACCCGCCGCCATGCATATTTGCTGCATCTTCTTGGTTTTAAACAAATTGCCGTCGTCATTAACAAAATGGATATGGTCAAACACTCCGCGCAAGCCTACGAACAAGTTTGCGAAGAGGTCAAAACCTACCTTGCCTCTATTGGCCTAAGCCCGCGTTTTATTGTCCCCATCTCTGCGCGTCACGGCGACATGATTGCAAATCGTGGCCAGTCTATGGAATGGTACAAAGGCAAAAACCTGATCGACGTTCTCGACAGCTTTGAAATCGCCCCGCAGCCCCTCGCGCGTCCGCTTAGATTTCCCGTGCAAGATGTTTACCGTTTCGGCGAACAGCGCGTTATCGTTGGCCGCGTCGAAACAGGTATTTTGCGCAAAGGCGATACCATGCTCTTCTCCCCCGGCAATGAAACCGCAACCATCACCTCCATAGAGGTCTGGCCCGAAAATAAGGACAAGGTTGAAGCCCATCCCGGCGAAGCCATAGGGATTACGCTGGATCAAAGATTATTCGTCGAGCGCGGGCATATCGGATCGCACACCAAAAATCCGCCAATGCTCTCCAACGTTTTTCGTGCCAGCATTTTCTGGCTCGCGCATAAACCACTCAAGGTCGGCAACTCATACAAAATTCGATACGGCACGCACGAAGCCATGGTGTCTGTACAATCCATAGATAAAGTCATCGACACCCAAGACCTTGCCGATACCTCACAAAAAGGCGAAGTCGCCCGTAACGCCGTGGCCGAAGTCACCTTCCGCGCCCGCGATCTATTGCCCATCGACCCATATACCGATAACGAACGCCTAGGCCGTCTGGTTGTCTATGAGGGCTACGACATTGTCGGCGGCGGGGCGCTCAGTATGGAAGGCTACGCCGATCAGCGCGCTGAAGCTCCCAAAGCCAAAAACATCGACTGGGTCGATCACATCATCTCTCACGATGAACGCGCAAAGCGCAATGGCCACCGTGGAGGAATTTTCTGGCTGACCGGCCTGTCCGGCGCAGGAAAAACGACACTGGCTATGGCGGCGGAAAAAGTATTATTCGAAAAAGGAATTAATGTCGTCGTCCTCGATAGCGGGAATGTGCGCTGCGGGATTAATAATGACCTCAGCTTTTCCCCCAAAGACCGCGCCGAAAACATCCGCCGCGTGGGGCATATCGCACAGTTAATGGCCAGCACAGGCCAGGTCGTCATTACCGCCTTCATCTCACCTTATCGCTCTGACCGCCGCCTCATCCGCGAGCGCGCTGGCGAGCATTTCCATGAAATCGCCATAGCCGCAGACCTTGAAACCTGCGAATCGCGCGATAAATCGGGCTTATACAAAAAGGCCCGCGCCGGAGAGATTCAGGAATTTACGGGCCTCAGTAATGATGCGCCATATGAATTTCCAGCAAATCCGGAATTAATCATTGATACCAAAACAAATGACCTTGAATCTTGCATCAAACAGCTCGTAAACTATATCGAGCAACAAATTGCACTGGGTGATTTGTCCGATACCGCAAAAGCCAAAGAACAAGTCCTTGACTACGTCCTCTAAACTCCTCTCCCACCGCAAGGCGCTCTGCAACAGCGTGCGCAGGATTGCGGTTGAGGCGGGGGAGCTGATCCTTGAATATTTCGATGGCATACGCGATAACGAAACAACCGGAAAATCTGACGGCTCGCCGGTTACAATAGCCGATCAGCAAGCCGAAGCATTAATTGAAACAAATCTTACAAAACTGCTTCCCGGTATTCCATTTATAGGCGAAGAATCCTACGCATCAGGTACGCGCGTAGATTTAACAAACCAGCCTTATTTCTGGCTTGTTGATCCTCTTGATGGGACAAAATCCTTCCTGCGCGGGGAGGGGGAATTCACCGTCAATATCGGCCTTATCCATAACGGCTCGCCGGTTCTGGGCGTCGTTTATGCCCCTGAAAAAGGCGAGCTTTACGCGGGGTTCACCGAAGAAAACGGAAACGCCAGCGCATTCAGATATTTCGAAGACAGCGAAAAAGAAAAGGAAATGCGCACCCGCAAAATGCTCAAACAAGGGCTGACAGTGACCTCCGGCGGTCATTATGGCCGCAAAGAGGAGTTCCACGCCCTGCTGGAAAACTTCAAAGTCTCCTCAATCATCCGCCAGTCCAGCTCCCTCAAACTCTGTGCAATCGCAAACGCCAAAGCCGATCTCTACCCACGCTTTGGCGCGATATGCGAATGGGACACCGCCGCCGGGCACGCCATCCTTCGCGCCGCAGGCGGAGATATTCGCGATTTTCAGGGCAAAACTATCAAATACTGCGGCCAAAACGAGGGAATGCTACTGCCCGATTTTCTGGCCGCCAGCATGGATTTCTTTGAAACATACGAATCTGCCCTTAATTCCGGTGAATGAAAACTTGTTCTTTTATGACGAATATGGCTATAATTACGCATGCGCAATTTTGGGAAAACAATATTGGTTTTGGTAGTGCTGATAACGGCTGGCGGAGCAGCAATATCATTTTTGCCCAAAGGACTAATTGCACAAACTTCGGATTTTACGCCAAACCCAGATACGGTTGAAACAACACCGCCCGACATATACAAAAACCTCGACATTGAAAAAATCGCGTTCTCAAACGATAAAAAGGGCTGTGCTATGCGCACATCCTTCTTCTACGCCGTTGCCAAACGTTATGAGAGGGGGGACCAAATTGAGGATTTTACAGACATGAAAATCATGCAGCCCTTATTTGAAGAAAGATTGAGCACAATCCGTGAAAAAGGACTGATTCAGGCTAAGCTGGATAGCCTCAAAGACTATGATGAATGCATTAAATTGATGCCGCTCAATACTAACCCAGAGCGCGAATATGATTACAAAATGAAATACGGCATGTGCGCGCAGCTCAATTCCATTCTCCTTGATACCCTTGAAGCAGTGGAGGATAGGCGCGATATAAATATAATTTTGGATAAATATGATAACACCGACATTGATTTCTCTGAAACACGTTATTTCGAGTTGAATGATCCGGTTCCGCTCTTTATTGGGCGCATTTATAAGGCCGCGCAGAACGGCGGCCAGGATGCGGCCATTGACCTAGCAAGTTCTGTAACATTGGGTTGTATGAATTAACGCGACGAGCATGCTCGATATGTAAAGCTTGCGTCAAAAGGCGATATGTTTTATATAAATATCCTAACTGTAAATTGAACGTGTAAAAATAAATCCAACGCACAGAAGGGTTAGAACTATGTCAGCACTGAGCAGATTAGCAACAGCAGCAACAGTGGCGATGACTCTGGTCGCGGCACCTTCTTCAGAGGCACAGCAACCTCAACCCCGCCCAACGGACAGTACAACCCCTCAGGGAGCTGAGGTTTTGCCTAAGTTCTTTCGGGAAGGGTATCCGGGCTTCGTGCCTACATTAAATTTTGGTGAAAAAACGCCTGCTCAAATCAGCGCTGCTGCCTCTGCTGGAGAGAAAATTGACATCCCTAAATTTGGAAGGCCCACTACCCTTCAGGCTCTAATTGAAATAGCAAGAAGGCAGGCACGCGACAAGGGTGAGGCAGACACCTATATTGGCGTCGTCATTGGGGCAACGCCAGACGCTCTTAAGCCTGCTGATGTCACAAGGAGAGAAGGCGAAACAAGTAAGGCTTTCAGAGCAAGATTCCAAAATAACCCCCCCGCAATGGATATGCTAGGAAGAATGAAACAAGTTGAAGAATTTGTAGAAAAATTAATGGCCAATGGTGATCCAACCCGCGCCATCCCGCCTTTAGCGCGAGATTTTGGCGCACAAATCAACCGTATTGTCGCACTGTATAACGAACCTGAAAAACGTCTCGCTGAAGTGGATATTGATAACCCAGGGCAGATGAGAGAGCACTCCTATCCTCCTGGAACATTGATTGTCGTTATAAACGATCATTCGGTTGCAATGTTACCAAATCAAGAATTGCCGGATTCTCTAGAAGAGTTGGCAACTCTAATGGATTTTTCTTTCTCGCGCGGCTTGCATTTAATGACTGAAGAACAGGCCCGATCGATAAGACAAGCTCATGAACCATCATTTGGTAAAGCTAAAGCTATTGCGGTTTCAAGTGAACCTTCTGGGCCGCAAAACGACTAGTAAGCCTTATTAAGTGACCAGAGATCGAGCAGGCTGCGAACTATTCTGTTCGTACGCAAAATTAATCAGCTCTTGACTTTCAGGGTCTGGAACCGTATCACCAGCCGCCGCCGAGGCAAAAGCTGCGCAAATAGTGCCCGCCTCACCGCCGGCCAGATCAGCACGAATGCCTCCATCAATGGCCTTATCCTGTTCAGGACAACCCATTGAAAGTTCGTCAGCAAAAGCGTCATAATTCTCAGCTGTAACAACAGGATCGTCATTAAAAAGAAAATCTTCAAAATCGGCATCCATAAGCGCAGGATCGCCACCAGATAACAAGGTAATATCCTCCTCAACGCGTTCTTCATAGGCGGCTTGTTCCTCAGCAGATGGCACATCAGCAGGGCTTATATCACTGCGAAGTGCAACGCTACTAGCCCGTTCGCGCAACTCCGGATGCTCCCGCACCATTTCATCGCGTTTTTTTACGGCAGCCTCTAACTCTGCATGCACCGCCTCACGCTCTTGCTGAGCCTGTTCTAATTCTCGCTCAGTTTGGGCTTTCGCGGCGTCAATTTGAGATGAAATTGTGCCTCTATCAACGGCCCCAGTGGCGGGATGCCTGAAGTCATCAACCTCCCCGAGCCCGTTTTTCCTCAAAATGCGTGAAAGACGTTCTTTATTTGCCCGTCCGCTTGCGGTGCCTTCATCCAGATCACCATCTGCCAAAGCTTGCGCCTCTGCGAGTTCCCGAGATTTTAATTCAAGCGTCTCTATGCGGGCATCAATTTCAACAAGCCGAGCGGTTAATTCCTCAATCCGTGCCTCCAGCGCGGCAAACTCCGCCTCAAGCTGCTCAGCCAGAATAAGCGCTCTGACAGCTCTTTCTGCTCTCTTACGCTCCGCACCCGCATACGCTTCAGGGTCCATAATACCGCGCTTCAGATAACCCCCGGCCGTAGACACATCAGCATCCGTATCAGGATTTTCCGGCCCATCCTGCTCCGCGCGCGTCTCTTTAACACTGTAGTGCTCAATATGCGCTTTATCCCGTTCAGCCACTAAGCCTGTAAGCCCAAAAATATGAATATTCGCAACATCTTTGGGATGATTTGCCAAATGGCCAAGGTTGGCATCAGCGCGCAAATAATCTGCAATGGATAAGACATCAGCCGCAGGGCGATTATGATTATCTGCCGCCATTTCCCCTGCACGCAGGGCAATTTCACTCACGCCTCCGGCATTAAACATCGCAAGCCGCGATGGATAATAATGCTGTTCAACAGGTTTTAACTGCGCTACGCCCACGTCAATCACTCTTTACTCTCCCCATAATCGCGAATAAATTTATACGACTAAAGGATAGGTGTTAAAAGTTAATAATATGTAAAAGGATTGCGCAAAGAATCAGATTATTGTTATTTTTTTCTTATACACACACACTAAACTCAAGAAAGTAAGAGCCTAGCTCCTCCCGTTAACGTAATCTCGAGGATTTTTCCTTCTTTAACTGCGTTAACTCGAAAAATCTACGCCGTTGTAAAAAAAAATGCAAACTTTTTTTAAAGTTTTTCCAAACAAAATCAAAAAATAACCCATTGATACATATATAAACCACTCAAAGTTATGAAATTATATAAATATTAGGCGATTTAATCATATTGCCGTGCAGAACATTTCTTTGTAGCTTGAGCGCAAGAGAGCAAAATCATGAGAATATTATATCTGGGAAATGCGCAAGGCTTTATAAATGGTGCGAAATATTATTTTACGCCACAAAAGCTTATAAACGGCTTCACACGCCTCGGCCATAATGTTTATGTTTTCAATGACCGCGATTATGCACGTTTTGCGAATATTTTCCGCTCTCAAAAGCGCGGAAAAGCTAAGATGAACAAGAAAGTTATAGAGCTTTGTCGCGAATATGAGCCGCATATGATTATTTTGGGGCATTGTAAAAATATAACCAACCAGACATTGCAAGAAATCCGCCGCATTCTTCCAGGTGTAAAGATGCTTTACCGCAACGTTGACCCTCTCAGCTCCGCGCAAAACGTAGAAGATATCCATCAGCGCGTCGGGCACGTAGAGGGTATTTTTATAACCACGGCAGGTGAGGGGTTAAAGCAATTTTCAAATGACTTTGGCGGCGTATATTTTATGCCAAATCCTGTGGACCCTGCGCTGGAGAACAAACGCGCCTTTGAAAATGCTGATGCAGACATTGATTTTCTATTTCTTGCCAGTTATTTGCGTGATCAGCACGACCACCGCCACCTGACAGCAAAATACCTTCTGGAGCATAAAGGCAACCTGAATATTCACATTGGAGGCGCTGGGATTAACGAAGATCGCGTATTTGGTCCCGAATTCTATCGACTGCTTAGCCGTGCCAAAATGGGTTTAAGTATGAACAAAGTAGATAATCATTACCTGTACGCCTCAGGTCGCATGAGCCAGTATATGGCATCCGGAGTTTGCGCTTTCATTCCAGAAGGCTCAAAATTCGAAGATGTATTAGGACAAGGCGCCTTCGTAAGCTTTTTTGGCAATGAAGACCTTATAGATAAAATTAAATATTACCGTCAAAATGACGAGCAGCGTGTCCAGATCGCACGTACAGGCCATGAACGCGTACATGACGTCTTCCACGTCGATAAAGTATGCCAATATATGATTGAGCGTATTTTCGATAAGCCTCTCTCAAGAGATTATCGCTGGCCGTTAGAGCGGTATTGAGAAGCATGCGCGTATTATTTCTTGACTGTATTCAAACCCCATATAACAGCTCATCAATTCGCAATACCCCCGTGGGCGGCATCGGTGTATGCACAGCAGCCCTTGCCGAAACATTTGTCCTTATGGGGCATGATGTAACGGTTATTAATCAGGTTCCTGAAAATCAATCGGGAATACATCACGGCGTTATGTGGCAAAATTACGATACCTTCAGTGATAACGATAGGGACGCAGATATTGTGATCGCCAATAACGATGCAAAATTATTATCCCAAGCACATAAAATTATCAAAAACGGGGCAATACCTGTTCTTTGGCTTCATAATCGAATATTGTTAGAAAAAACAATCCGTAAGGCTCGCATGGTCCCGCTGTTGCGCTATCGGCCATATGCGGTATTTCTGGGTGAAAAACAAAAATCTGCAACAAGCCAACTTCATCCCTTCAGAAAAAAATATATAATTCCTCATGGCCTTAGTCAGGACTATCTGGGCTTTTCACGAAATGCACAAAGCCCCGCACCAACACAGGCTATTTACTTTTCCCAGGCCTATCGCGGCTTTGCCGAAACTGTAGAGATTTGGATAAAGCATGTTGCTCCCAAAGCCCCCGATAGCGTTCTTAAAGCATTTCTTGGCGATAACATTACTCTAAAAGAACTTGGAATAAGCTACAGTTTACAGGACCTTGAACGTAGCAAAATAATGCTCATGCCAAAAATTCCAAAAGACAAGCTCATCCAAGAACTAAAAAACACCCGGGTCATGATTTATCCCGGCCACAAGGACGAAACATTTTGCAACGCTGCTGCTGAAGCAAGTGCCTTAGGCGTCCCCATAGTTACATATGGGCGCGGTTCGCTATCCGAGCGTGTAGAGCACGGCAAAAACGGCTTTATTATTCAAGACAAAGATGATATCGCCATGGGTGAATCAGTCGTAAAAATTCTCAAAGACGATAAACTCTGGCAGAGCCTCTCGGAAAAAGCAGCACGGGACAGTCAATGCCGATCATGGTTTAACTGTGCAAAAATGTGGGAAAAAATGGTGTTTGTGCATGCTGGATAAACTAAAAACCAATCTCACACCGAATATCGTTCTTGCCCTCATGCTCTGCATAATCTTCGGCGGCTTCTTTTTTCTCAATACATCCATTCACCGCAATATACTCTATGTGACGCTGTGTCTTGGACTCTTGACTATTCATAAGGAACAGGCTTGGGGGCTATTCAAAAACAAAGATTTACTATGGCGCCTTACACTTCTATTTCTCGGAATATCACTAATATCAGTCGCCTGGTCACAAAACGAAGATGCAGAGCGCATCTGGCAAAAAATCAAACCGGCACTATTCATTATCATGACTATGATTTGTATAATATTGACCCTAAAGAAATATCCCAAATCGTGGCAAACTGCCCTTGAAATATTCGTGTTTTGCGCTGTTCTAAGTGCACTGTCACTGTCATTATTTCGCATGAATGATATCGTTAGCTTCTATTTTTTAGGAACTTCTGAGAAGACCTGGCGGCTTGAGGGTTTTGGCCGAACTGAAAACTCTAACCTTGCCGGCATTCTGTATGGAATAGCTGCACTTTTCTCTCTTTTTTTAAAGGGTCAAACACTCAGAGTGTTTTCAAAACCTCTTGTGCGCAGATTATGTTTTATTTTTCTATTTATAATTTTATTTATAACGCTCTCACGCGGCGCTATTTTTGCATTTGCTGGAACATTAGGCATTCTCTTTATTGTATTTTTAACAACGCCAGAATTAATAAAAAAACATGCAAAAATAATATGTATTGGCTTTAGCATTCTAGCCATTCTAACAATCATAATCCTCATATCTGTCCCTGATATTGGTCTATATATGATTGAACGTGGAACAACTGGTCGCTTTCAAATATGGCAAATTGCCTGGGCCCACATCATGGAAAAACCTCTATTAGGACATGGCGTGGGCACAAAATTTCGCTATATTGTCTTCGACAAGATGCCGATCGACACTGGCCATGCTCATAATTTGTACTTCTCTATTCTGCTGCAAATTGGCTTTATAGGTTTCAGCTCGTTTCTGGCGCTTGGATTGCTCTCAATGAGACAAGCGCTTAAATGTGCATATAAGGATAAGGAATACGCCCCGCTCATCATGTTAAGTACGGGATTTTTATTCGGCCTTGTCGATATAGGTGGTTATTATACAAACCTTGGTGTGGCATGGGTTATATTCTGGATACCTTTATCCTATCTTATTTACGCCCGCCTCATAGCAAATAAATAATCCACCAAGGATTTTGCTTTTCACATCGTCTTATTTCTATAGGATATAAAAATCCTGAAGAATAACGGTTTAACACATGATAAAAACCAACGAAAAAGAGCTGATAAACCGCGCATCTTGCGGTAATTCTGATGCCTTTGAAGAATTGGTGAATGTCTATTACGAGGTAATGTTCAAAATGGCCTATAAATATTGTGGCAACCGGCGCGACGCCGAGGATATAACCCAGGAAGCCTGTATCAAACTCGCCCGCAATATTGCCAGTTTCAAGGGGAACTCAAAATTCACAAGCTGGCTGTACGTATTGGTTATAAATACGGCCAAGGACTGGTACAAATCACAAAACCGGCACCCAGAGGGCGCAGAAATGCTGGAGATCATTGCGCAAAGCGCCGATTGCACAGAAGAAAAACTCTACGCATCTCAGATTTGGGAACAGGTACACAAGCTCCCCGAAGCTGAAAAGCAGGCGCTTCTGATGGTCGCGGGGCAGGGACTCTCCCACAAGGAAGCCGCGCTGGCCGTTGGTGTTAAAGAAAGCACCATATCGTGGCGAATCCATGAAGCCCGTAAAAAACTTGAGGCACTCTTTGGAAAGGAGGAGCGCTATGGATCACGATAAACTCGATAAAATCCTAAGCAAGGATCACGCACCCGATATCGATGAAAACGCTAAGAAACGCGCGCTGAATCTTGCCGTTGCGGAGTTCAAAGCGCATCAAAATGAAAAAAATTCAAAAAAATCCCAAGGATTTCTCAATCTTGCTCGTCTTATAGGAAACACAAACCCTATGAGAGGAAAAAGTAAAATGAAAACGAAGCAGAAAAACAACAAATGGATTTATGGTGGCATGGCAACAGCGATGGTCGTCGTACTCGTTGGTGGCCTTAGTCTGACGCAACTACAGGATACACTTCAGCGTCATGAAACACATGCCGAGACAATCAGCTCAAACAATTTTGCACATATCGCAAGTAATATGTCGAGTAATATATCGAGCGGCCCAATATTTGACTTAGGGAAACTACTCCCTGATTACACAAAACCAAATCAAAACGCGAGACTTGAGCATGATTCCAAGGAGAGACAGGCCCCGGTTGATACGCAAGCCGCACATTCAGCAACACCTGAAATCAGTGGAGAAGATCCTCTAGTTCGTTGGCGCCTCCTGCAAGAAGAGCGCATAGAGAGTGCAAAAGATGATAGATGGTCAAACAATGCACCAGCCGCATCGCCTCCATCAGAACCTGAGCTTTATAGCGGGCAGGATAAAATGGTTGTTTTATCAGACGATTTAGAACCGCAGGTTATACAGCAAGAAAATCGCAATAAATTTGAGAAAGTCACATCTAACCCTTTCAAGCAGGTCACTGCAGAGCCCGTATCCACCTTCTCCTCTGATGTGGATACCGCAAGCTATGCCTTCGTGCGCAAAACCCTGAATAATGGGCAATTGCCAAATCCGGATTCTGTACGTATCGAAGAAATGGTCAATTACTTCACCTATGACTATCCCGTGCCTGAAAACCGCGCCGAGCCCTTCAAACCCACAATTGCCGTCACCGACAGCCCTTGGGCAGAGGGGCGCAAGCTCATGCATGTAGGTATTAAGGGCTATCAGCTGGATAAAGCAGAGCTGCGCAGCAACCTTGTTTTCCTGCTTGACGTCTCCGGCTCAATGAACAGCAGCGATAAACTGCCGCTGGTCAAGGCCTCCATGAAAATGCTCCTTGATAGCCTCCATCCCGATGATACCGTCTCCATCGTGACCTATGCCGGATCAACCGGCGTGGTGATGCCCCCGACAAAAGTGTCACAAAGCAGCACTATCATCAATGCGATGAATAATCTCAGCGCGGGCGGCGGCACAGCAGGCGCAGCAGGCATAGAGCTTGCTTACCAACAAGCCGAGCAGAACTTCAGCGAAAACGCAATAAACCGCGTTATTCTGGCCACCGATGGCGACTTTAATGTCGGCATCACAAATCAGGACGAACTGAAACGCTATATTGAACGCAAACGCGAAAAGGGCATTTTCCTCTCTGTGCTTGGTTTTGGTCAGGGCAACTACAATGACGCTTTGATGCAAGTCCTGGCGCAGAACGGTAACGGCGTTGCCGCCTATATCGACACCCTCAGCGAGGCGCGCAAAGTGCTGGTCGAGGAGGCAAGCTCTGCGCTGTTTCCCATTGCCAAGGATGTTAAGTTTCAAGTGGAGTTTAATCCAGCGGCTGTGTCTGAGTACCGCCTGATCGGCTATGAAACACGCGCCCTTAAGCGTGAGGATTTCAACAACGACAAGATCGACGCCGGTGATATGGGCGCAGGCCATACCGTCACCGCAATCTATGAGTTCGTCCCCACAGGCAGCAACGCAGGCACAATTGATCCGCTGCGTTACGGCGAAAAACAAGAGAGCATTATTGCGCCAGAGCCAGCAAATGAATACGGTTTTGTAAAAATCCGCTATAAACTGCCGATGGAAAACACCAGTAAGCTGATCACCCGGGCCGTACCTATTGAAAACCAAGGCGCTGGCCCTGACACCGCCTTCGCAACAGCAGTGGCCGCGTTCGGGCAAATCTTAAAGGGCGGAGAGTATACAGGCAACTTCAGTTACGATGATGTCATTACGCTCGCGCAATCCGGCAAGGGCGAAGACAAATTTGGCTACCGCGCAGAGTTCATTAACCTTGTGCGCATGGCCAAAACACTCGCGCGTTAGACCCCCACAAAACGTGTAAGTGAGAGTGGAAGCAATCCGGCAAATTTGTTGGATTGCTTCTTTGTATCGAAATCAAAACATTTCATTGGCTTTTTTCCGCAATTTATATTACTAGAGGGCGATGAAATTCAGAGGAACGGCAAAAAACTAATGTCAGACAGTATAAGAAATATCGCAATCATCGCTCACGTTGACCACGGGAAAACAACCCTGATCGACTCGATTATGAAACAAAGCGGCGCATTCCGTGAAAACGAGGCCGTTGATGCATGTGTCATGGACTCCAACGCTTTGGAGCGTGAGCGCGGTATTACAATTCTGGCCAAACCAACCTCCGTTCAGTGGGGCGGCACACGCATAAACATTATCGACACCCCCGGACACGCTGATTTCGGCGGAGAGGTGGAGCGCGTTCTGCACATGGCAGACGGCGTGATCCTGCTCACCGACGCAGCCGAGGGGCCAATGCCGCAAACCAAATTCGTGCTGGGAAAAGCCCTCGCTCAGGGCTTAAAACCGATTGTCATCATCAACAAGATCGATCGCCCCGATGGCCGCCCGGAAGAAGTCGTTGACGAAGTATTCGACCTGTTCGTCTCCCTTGATGCAAATGACGCGCAGCTTGATTTCCCGATCCTGTACGCATCTGGTCGCAGCGGCTGGTGCGTAAAGGAACTGAGCGATGAGCGCAAGGATCTAAGCCCCCTGATCGAAACAGTCCTCAGTCATGTGCCACCGCCAGTCGTGGATTACGATAAACCCTTCGCTTTGCTGGCCACCTTGCTGGATTCTGACCCCTATCTGGGCCGCTGCCTGACCGGGCGCGTCATTCAGGGCCGTGCAAAGGTCAATGACACCGTCAAATCAATTGATCTGGACGGTAATCTTGTTGAAAATGGCCGCCTAACAAAACTCCTGACCTTCGATGGCACCAAGCGTGTTCCGGTCAAAGAGGTCAAGGCGGGTGATATCGTTTGTATCGCGGGTCTGTCCAAAACATCCGTTGCTGATACAATTTGCGCACCCTCTGTCATGCAGGCGGTGAAATCAACGCCAATCGATCCGGCAACCATGGCCGTCACCATCTCGGTGAACGATTCTCCCTTCGCCGGGCAAGAAGGCACAAAAGTGACCTCCACAATGATCCGTAACCGTCTTCTCGCCGAAGCAGAAGTCAACGTCGCTATCACCTTCAAGGAAAGCGATGATCGCGACTCCTTTGAAATTGGTGGACGCGGAGAGCTACAGCTTGGCGTGCTCATCGAAACCATGCGCCGTGAAGGCTTTGAGCTAACTGTCTCACGCCCCAAAGTCCTTTTCCAAACAAGCGAGAGCGGCGAAAAGCTTGAACCTATGGAAGAAGTCATCATTGATGTAGACGAGGAATATTCCTCTACCGTCATTGATAAAATGAACCGCCGTAAAGCCGAAATGGTTGATATGCGCACCTCCGGCATTGGCAAAACCCGGATTATTTTCGTCGCGCCTTCTCGCGGACTGATCGGCTACCAAAGCACCTTCATGACCGATACACGCGGCACAGGGGTCATGAACCGCCTGTTCCATTCCTACGCATCCTTCAAAGGGGATATCGGCCAGCGCCGCCACGGAGCTTTGATTTCTTCTGAGACAGGATCAGCCGTAGCCTACGCGATTTTCAACCTGCAAGACCGCGGCGTGATGTTCATCGAGCACCAGACTCCCGTCTACGCCGGAATGATTGTCGGTGAGCACAACCGTGAGAATGATCTGGAGATCAATGTCCTGAAAGGTAAGAAACTGACCAACATGCGCGCCTCCGGCTCTGATGAAGCGGTCACACTTGTCCCGCCGCGTAAAATGAGCCTTGAGGACATGATGTCCTACATAAATGATGATGAACTCATGGAAGTCACGCCGACATCTCTTCGCTTGCGTAAGAAGTATCTGTGCCCACATGAGAGAAAACGTTTCAGCCGCGCAGCCTCCTAACCCTCACCAGGTGGGATAAAATATGATTTCCCCCTTGCGCAAGCATGGCTTAGCTGCGAAGCTGAAATATTATATTTATACACTTTAAGAGAATCTATGTTCAACGAACCTGATAGCCCAGGCATACCGTCAAAAGCATCATTGCAACAAACGCAAAGTGTGAAGCAAAAAATTGAGGGCTTCGTTGAGCACTGCAACTTCTATCAAGGCGCGGACAACCGCAAGGCCATTGCACAGCTTGCCAATACACTCATACCTTTTGTGGTCGTATATGCACTCATGCTCTACAGTTTCTCATCTGCCTACTGGATCACCGCATTGTTAACAATTCCAGCATCTTTTCTGCTCGTGCGTTTGTTTATCATCCAACATGATTGCGGCCACGGCTCGTTTTTCACATCACGCACATGGAATAACCGGGTAGGGCGCATCATGAGTATACTCACCTGGACTCCCTATGATTTCTGGCGCAAAACCCACAACATGCACCACGCCAGCTCAGGCAACCTCGATAACCGCGGCTTTGGCTCGGTGGAGACCATAACCCTTAAGGAATATGCCGCACTTGACAACACCATGAAGAGCAAATATCGCATCTACCGCAACCCATTTTTCCTGATTTTTCTTGGCACGCCATTTTTCATCATTGCCTATCAGCGCATCGCCACCGCCGGACCCTTTATGTTCTGCGAAGTCAAAAAATCCGTAACCTTCAAGCAAATCTGGAAAAGCGTGTTTGGCCTGAACCTCGCGCTATTTTTGACCTATGGCACTCTAGGGCTGGTATTTGGCTTTGCGCCGGTTTTACTAACCTATATGCCGATTGTGATCGCCACCGCCTGGATTGGTGGATGGCTGTTCTACATCCAGCATCAATTCGAGGATGCGCATTGGGTTAATCATCAAGAATGGGACTATCACGAGGCCGCTGTCATGGGCAGCTCTTATTATGACTTGGGACCAATAATGCAATGGTTCACAGGCAATATCGGCCTGCACCACATTCACCATCTGAACGCCAAAATCCCGAATTACCGTCTGCAGGAATGCATGGATGCCAATCCAGAACTGAAATCCCTGAACCGCATTACCTTCCTCGAAAGCCTGAAATATGCGCATCTCGCTCTATGGGATGAGGATAATAAGAAAATGGTGCGCTTCGCCTGAGATAAATGCTTAGGCCCGCGCCCGCATCTCCTCAAGCTCCAGCCAGCGCATCTCCGCCGCCTCAAGCGCCTCTTGCGCCTGCGGCAAACGCTTTGATGCACTCATAAACGCATCGGGATCACGCGTATAAAGATCGGCATCACTCAGTAAATCCTCCAGCTTGGCAATTTCCTGTTCAAGCCCTGCAATATCTAGGGGCAATTGCTCCAACTCCCGCTTGTGTTTGTAGGAAAAAGAAATGTCATTCTGAGGCGAAGCCGAAGAATCCTTATTAGGCTTTTGAGAACCATCCGCGCGCTTCTGCGAGTGTTCAGATTGAATAGCATCCTGGCTCTTCTTCCATAGCACGTAATCGCTATATCCACCGACAATGCCTTCAACAACGCCGTTCCCCTCAAACACCAGCATTTTGGTGACCACCTGATCCAGGAAATCCCGGTCATGCGACACGACAAACAACGTCCCGTCATAGCTTTTCAAAACCCCGGTCAGCATATCCAGCGTATCCATATCAAGGTCATTCGTCGGCTCATCCAAAATCAGCATCGAGCCGGGATTAGCCAGCACCTTGGCCAGCATCAGGCGGTTCTTCTGCCCCCCTGAAAGAGTTGAAACCTGCCGCCATGCATCTTCCGGATCAAAAAGAAAATCCTTCAAATACCCGCACACATGGCGCGATTTACCGCGCACATCCAGATAATCCGATCCTTCCGGACACAGATTATCCTTCAGTGTTTTGTTATCTTCCAGCATCGTGCGGTTTTGATCAAAATAGCTGAACGTCAAATCTTTCGCCATCTTGATCTTGCCTGTATCCGGCTCTTCTGTCCCCGTCAACATGCGCAGGAAAGTCGTCTTCCCCGCGCCATTCTTGCCCAAAATCCCGATCCGGTCTTTGCGTTTGATCCGCATATTGAAATGATCAAGAATTTTTTTATCGCCGTAATTTTTCCCGACATTAAAGAACTCCGCCACATTTTGTGAAGACTCCTCAGCCGTTATAGGCGGCAGCTCAATCGTCGAGGTCACACGCCGGAACGCTTTCTGATCTTTTTCCAGATCCGCCCGCGCTTCAAAAGCCTGCGCTTGACGGCGGACATTACGCTTAACGCGCGCCTTCACGCCCTTATTGGCCCACGCAATTTCCTGCTCCACTTTCTTGGCCCGGTTATGCAGCGCGCGCCCCTCCTGCGCCAGCATCTCGGTCGACCATTCCTGAAAATGCGCAAAGCCCTGCGGCGCAACTTTCAATTCTCCCCGGTCGAGCCAGAACACGCGGTCTGTTGTATTCGCTAAAAATCGCCGGTCATGGCTGACAATCAAAACCGCGCCGCGATATGCTGCGATATACCCCTCCAGCCATTCAATCAGCTCGAGATCCATATGGTTGGTCGGCTCATCAAGCAGCAGAATATCCGGCTCCTCCACCAATGCCCGTGCGAGTGCTGCCCGGCGGAGCTGCCCCCCCGAGAGCGTTGCAAGCTTGTCATCAACATTCAGGAGCAGGGGTGCAATCACCATATCAATCCGGTAATCTACATCCCAATCTTCAAGCTCATCCGATAGCCCCTCAAAAACAAAATCCCGCACCGTCTGCTCTGGTGTGGGCACGATATTCTGCTGCATATAGCCTGTCGTCGTGCCGGGATAGAGAAAGCGTTTACCATCATCAATTTCCCGATCACCCTTGATAATGTTCATCAGCGTGGTTTTCCCCGCGCCATTCTTTCCGACGAGCGCGATTTTCCGCCCCGCATGAATATGGAACGTCAGCCCCTCAAAGAACGGCTTGGCCGCGATCAAAACGCTGGCCTCTTCAACACTAAGAATAAGATCGGACATACATACCAAAAAAGTAAGGGTTAAATCTGCGCGCTGAATATACCCTATAAGATATTGAAATCAATACAAAAAACAAAGTCCTTTAGTTTGTTTGTCATTTTTGTGCATTTTCTAAAATTATTTATTATTTACAACGCGTTATCAGCACAATTTAACATTAGGATAAAATGCCTAAAAAATCAAGGAAATTATTATCACTCGGGCCATTTACGTGCAGCATGCAAAACTCTCACAATCTCAAGGATATCAAGTCTGACACGATAAATTACAACATAATTCGGATAATCCACGATAACCATCTCCCGCGTCTCGTGAACCCGCCCGGCTCTGCCTAACGCAGGATTATGAGGCAAAAGCCTCTCGACCTGATCTATACTTTCAAGGACAACATCAACCGAAGCAACAGGATTATCTAATGCGATAAAAGACTCTATTTTCTCAAGATCGCTCTGTGCTGCGCTCGTCCAGAAGATCTGCACGCTTTTTCACCCATTTTTGTTTAACAGAGGCATGTTCAGCAAAATCACCACGATCCGCCTGCGCTAGCCCCTCATTAATAGCGTCTACTTGCCAGGCTTGCCGGGCACAATACTCGCGCAAGGCTTCCTCAGCCAGGAAAGTCTGGGAACGCCCCGTAACTTCAGCAAGTGCTGCGAGCTGGGCTTTAAGTTCTGGATCAAACCGAAAGGAGACAAGTTCTTTATTCATATATACAATGATATACGTGTATATACATTGTGTCAAGAATAGGATTTTTCCTGCATCGCCTCATACAGATCAAATTCACGGGCAACTTTATGCCCAAGCGCAGCTTCAAAATCAGCCTGGGAGGAGCTTTGGAAGCTGTCTTCACGTGTTTTATCCGCAGCGTTCGACGCAAAAATCCCCGCAGCGCTGACGGGTAGAAAATCTTCATAGGTAATCGGCGTATAGGCTGTCTTGCCCGCATCATCCTTATAGGCCTGAAAATAAGCAAGCTTCTCGGAGCGCATATCTTCCGGCGCAATCGGAAAGCGCTGAAACCGCTCGCTCAGAATGCGCATATACTCGGCCGCATTCGATCCGTCCGGGGCAGGGATGATGATCCCCCGCACCTCATCCAGAATCTCATCATACAGCGCCCGCCCTTTTGGTGTCAGCGCCGCGCCGCGTTGCTCGATCTCCCCAAAGCGCGCCGTATGAACACCTTCCTGCGCGCCGAACATCACCTTTTCAGTCAGCGCCTTGAAGGAGGTCTGGCGCAGCAATATAGGATGAGAGGGAGGAGGGCCTTCAATCACATTTTTGGCCTTCATGCCGTATTCCGGCATCGCCGCATGCGTGGCATCAATATCAAGCGTGCGCGGCGTGAGGTGATTAATATGTGGCCCCTTAAAGCACACAATATCCGCCGCCCGCGGATCGGCTGCCTTCAGGGCCTCATAGAAATCTTTCTCAACCGCCGCTTTATCATGCCACTTGAAGGTATAGGTCGCATTCTCGATAAAATCCTGTGCATCGGCTTCATTAAGGCCGCCTTGCGCCTCAGCCTGCTCAACCAGCTCCCTCAGGCGCGGCGTGAAAATATCCCGCGCCGCCAAAATCTCCTCGGAGCGTTCGCGCAAAGCTCTATCCTTAATCAAATCGCTACGCAAAAGGGAACAAAACACACGAAAAGGTGAGCGGGCAAGACGCTCTGCCTCCACCGCGCGAAAGGCTGTGGAATGCACGGGAACATTCGCCTGCGTGAGGTCATAATATCCCACTGCCTGCATCCCCATCACACCAAAAACCCGTGAGATCATCGCCAGTTCTTGCGCAGTGCCCAAACGAATCGCCCCATGGCGCTCCTCCGAAATCCGCTCAAGATTATCGGTTTTTGACAGGGCGTCGCGTAAAGCCTTATCACGCTCCAGAACCTGTGCATTCACCTTGCCAACAAGATCAAGCAGCGTCCCGTAGGCCGGAACTTCGGCGCGGTACATCACCGACATCGCGCGCGAAAACCGTGCACGAATATCATCAGAGGGGATAAAAAGATCAGACATGAAACACCTTTCATCAAAGACTATATTATACCATACTATTCTTATATTTTGATGAATAAGGAGCGCCGCGATGCAACAAAAAGAGATCTTCAAAAAACTCGGACTGAAGCCGGACGCAGGTGATTTGGATGTATATAGCCCCATCGATGGCACAAAAATCGGAAGCATCAAAAAAGATGATCGTGCATGGGTGCAGCAAAAAGTCAGCCTTTCTGTTCAGGCTTTCGAAAAATGGCGCACCGTTCCAGCGCCTCGCCGCGGCGAGCTAGTGCGCATCCTTGGCAATGTCCTGCGAGAACATAAAGAGCCCCTCGGCGCACTTGTATCCCTTGAATGCGGTAAGATTTATCAGGAGGGGCTTGGCGAAGTACAGGAAATGATTGATATCTGTGACTTTGCCGTGGGGCTATCCCGCCAGCTTTATGGCCTGACCATGCCCTCCGAGCGTCCTGAACATAAGATGCGCGAAATCTGGCAGCCCTTGGGACCAACAGGAATTATCAGCGCCTTTAATTTCCCCGTTGCGGTCTGGTCATGGAACGCGAGCCTTGCGCTTGTTTGCGGAAATTCCATCATCTGGAAACCATCGGAAAAAACCCCGCTAACCGCGATAGCCTGCCAGAATCTTCTGGATAAAGCCATCAAGCAATTTGGTGCGGACGCACCGCAAGGCCTATCCCAGCTCTTAATCGGTGAGAGCGATATCGGCCAAGAAATGGTAAAGGATAAGCGCATTCCCCTCATCAGCGCAACAGGCTCCACCGCCATGGGACGCGCCGTCGCACCAATTGTTGCCGCGCGCTTTGGCCGCTCGATCCTTGAGCTTGGCGGGAACAACGCCATCATCGTCGCTCCAAGCGCAGATTTAAATCTTGCGCTGCAGGCCATCGTCTTTGGCGCGGTTGGAACCTGCGGGCAGCGCTGTACCACGACGCGCCGGATTTTCGTGCATGAAGACATCTACGACACACTTATTCCGCGCATCAAAAAATCTTACGAGTCCTTAAAAATCGGTAATCCGCTGGAGCAGGGGATACTGGTCGGCCCGCTGATTGATGAACAAGCCTACCTCGCTATGGAAGATGCCCTCAACACTGCACAAATGGATGGCGGTCTAATTACAGGCGGCGGGCGCATAATGGAAAAAGACTATCCCAAAGCGTTCTATGTTAAACCTGCCATCGCGGAAATGCCTGAGGGGTGTAATAATATAGAAACCGAAACCTTCGCCCCCATCCTTTACGTATTCAAATATAGCGACATCGAAGATGCAATTTGGCGTCAAAATAATGTCCCACAAGGCCTGTCTTCAGCCATCTTCACCAATGATATCCGCGAAGCCGAGCTATTCACCAGCGAATCCGGCAGCGATTGCGGTCTGGCCAATGTCAATATCGGTACATCCGGCGCAGAAATTGGCGGCGCCTTTGGCGGAGAAAAAGAAACCGGCGGCGGGCGAGAAAGTGGATCAGATGCTTGGAAGGCCTATATGCGCCGTATGACCTCCACAGTAAATTTTTCTACAAAATTACCCCTCGCCCAAGGTATCCAATTTGAAACTTCGGACGAATAGCAAACAAAGAAGAGGAAAACACATGTTAAAATATATACTTTTTGCACTTTGTATTATGGTTACCCCGGCCTATGCCGCCGGATTAAAAGTGGGCGACAAAGCCCCGGATTTCACATTATCTAACGCCCACGGACAGTATCGCACGCTCTCTGAAATGCTCAAAAAAGGCCCCGTCATCATAAATTTTTATCGTGGAGAATGGTGTCCATATTGTAACGATCAACTGGCCATATTTCAGGAGAACTTGCCCCAAATAACCGAAAAAGGCGCACAGCTTGTAGCAATCTCCCCAACAAAACCTGAAAGCATGGTCGATCATGTTCTGGCGAACGATCTACAGTTTGAGATCTTGAGCGACCTCGGTAATAAAGTCATTCGCGACTATGATCTGGTTTGGTATACCTCAGACAGCATCATCGAAAAAACCAGCGAGTATGTGAAAAAGAAAACAGGACAATCCCTTGCCGAATATAACGGCGTTGAGGTAGCTGAACTTCCAATTCCCGGAACTTTTGTTGTCAATCAGGACGGCATTGTCACATACGCCTATGTCAACGAGGACTACAAACAACGCGCCCCCATAAGCGATGTTTTGGCTGCCTTAGAGGAACTGGCGCAGATTGAACCAGCCGCGAAATAGAGCCTAGAAGCTCTTAAAGGCGCTGATTATTCTCTTATACTCCTTCTCGGAAGAGAGGGAGTATTCGCTCGGCTCAAGATCAAGAAAGATCATCAGCGTATTGCTAAGCTTGTACGATAAGGCCCGCAAAATCAGCTGCGCCTGCCATGTTTCAACATGATTGAACCGCGTATAGCTATGATCAATCGCTTCAAACAAAGATTTAATATGTTTGCGCTTTTCAGGATCAGTAAACCGTTTTAAAAACGTGATCTCTTCGCCGTCATCAATACCAAGAAAGTCAGCGGAATGGTCAGTTTTATCAACATATTCAAGGAAACTCTCAAGCATATATTCCACCCACAATACGCGTTGGCGTTTTATCGCCTTAAGCCAATTTTTCCCCGACATATAATCCGCGTAGAAATACATCATAATTGAGCAGGTCATAACCTTAACCAGCGTATTTTGAATATCAGGCAGCAGATCATCTTTATCAGCCAGAATATCCTCGGCATTCATCGTACCAAGGCGCGTCTTAAGCTTGACGATATCGCCGTAAACATCCACTACCATAAAGGACAAAGACGGCCCCAGAGTTCCAATTTGCTCCAGTAAACCCTGATAGGCAAAAATGCTAAATTCCTTATACCCCGTAATTTTTGTACTTTTCGCCGTTGAGCGCGAAATCTGAAAATAAAGATCCATAAGGTTATCCGCATTATCAACAAGCTCGGAGGCAATCGCCGAGCCAAAGCTGGCATCACGCTCACGCTTTTGCCGCATGTCGGCGCGCCGGCTATAGGCCAAATTCATACTCACCGCCAGAACGGTCGCAAATGCGATCGAGAGCGTGCCAATGACGGCCTTATACTCATTTAAAAAACTATAGAAATCCATTCCCGCACCTTAATAGATGTGTCTACACAATGAAAGGCGGGCAAGGCAATTAAATCCGTAATATCCCAAGCCAGCTGCGCTGCGCCGCATCGAGGCGCTCATCCGGCGTCATCACAGCGCCCTTTAGAGCGCTGCGGATATTTTCCGGCGTCTCGGAAATGCCATTCTCCAGCAGCTTCAAAATCAATGTTTTGATCTTGCCGATATTCTCGTTATAGACCGCAAACACCGCCTCAACACTCACATGCTCATCCGGATCTTCCCGCCAGCAATCGTAATCTGTTGCAATCGCGAGCGTCACATACCCCATCTGCGCCTCGCGCGCCAAGAACGCTTCGGGCACATTGGTCATACCGACAACATCGGCTTTGACGGCATTCTTCAGGAAAAAACTCTCGGCCTTCGTGCCCAAACGCGGCCCCTCAACGCAGGCATAGGTTTTACCCGAATGCAGCGGAAGATTAATATCGCCTGCCGCCTTTAGAACATCATCCGCCAAAACAGGGCAGGTCGGCTCCGCCGTTGAGATATGCGCTGTAACACCCTCACCGAAAAATGAATTTTTGCGAAATCCGCGCGTATGATCGAAATATTGTGACGCGAGCGCCAGATCACCGGGCGCGATCTCCTCTTGCAAAGACCCCGATGCCGATACGCTCAAAACCGTGCGCGCCCCCAAAGATTTCAGCGCATAGATATTCGCGCGGAAATTAACTTCTGAGGGAAGGAATTCGTGATTGCGCCCATGGCGTGGCAGGAATAAAACCTTTGATCCAAACGCAGAGCCCTCAACAACCGGCGCAGACGGCTTGCCAAAGGGCGTATCCACATCATGCTCGGCGATAACTGTAATCTCATCCAGTGCGTATAATCCTGATCCACCAATAATCGCAAGCATCTTTTATTCTCCTGAATTGTCATCCTGAAGCGTTAACGCTGAAGGATCTAAAAAACTACAACAAGATTCTTCAGGGCTAAAGCCCCTCAGAATGACGTTGATTTAACCAAACAAAATCCGCTGGCTATAATCACCAAAACTCTCACCCTTTTTACCATCATTGGCATAGTCCCCAAAGAGCTTATCAAGCGTTGCAAGAATTTCCCCCTCATCGGCTTCCTCAAGATAAACGGAATTCAGACGCTCTCCTTCATAATCTCCGCCAAGGCGCAAAACGTATTTACCCGGATTTTTGCCCACAAGACCAATCTCCGCCGCATATGACCGCCCGCAGCCATTCGGACAGCCTGTAATCCGCGTGGTAATGGGGCGGTCGAGAATGCCGTGCTTTTCCTGCAACGCCTCAACCTTGCCGACAAACTCCGGCAAATAACGCTGCCCCTCGGCCAGCGCAAGCGGACAGGTCGGCATGGCAACACACGCCATCGCCTCGCGCCGCGTTGCATTCATCGCATCAATCGTAATGCCATGCTTATTCAAAAGGGCCTCAATCGCGGCCTTATCTTTTTTCACAACATAGGTCAGCATTACATTCTGGTTCGCCGTAAAGCGGAAGGCACACAAGCCCGATTGTGCAAGCTCCTTCATCGCAGATTTGATATTATACCCGTCCTCATCCACCACGCGGCCACTCTCGACAAAGGCCGTGTAATACCATTTACCCGCCGCATCCTGCGTCCAGCCAAAGGGATCACCCCTGTGCGTAAAGGCGGGAACCTTGCGGGCAGGGGCGAATTTAAACCCAAGGCGCTTTTCAACTTCACCGACAAAGAAATCCAGCCCAAGACGGTCAATCGTATATTTCAAACGCGCCTGATTGCGCTGCTCCCGGTTGCCGTAATCACGCTGCACAGCGGCAATCTGCCAGCATACATCAAGTGTTTTGTCTTTGGGAATAAAGCCGATCACATCGCCCCGCCGCGGATAGGTTTTGGCATTGCCGTGCGTCGCGCCCAAACCACCACCAATCGAGACGTTAAAGCCTTCAAATTTTTTCCCCTCACCAACCGCAATCAGGCCGATATCATGCACATACACATCGACATCATTGAGCGGAGGGATAGCCACAGCAATCTTGAATTTACGCGGCAGGTAGATATCCTTATAGAGCGGATCATCTTCGGCAGGCGCGCCGTCCTCAAGCTTCTCCCCATCCAGCCAGATTTCCTTGAACGCCCCCGTGCGCGGCAATAAATGCTCGCTGATCTTCACCGCATATTCGTGCACCTCGGCGTGGAAGGGCGCGGTCTCTGGGCTGGAGCCTGTAATCACGTTCCGGTTCACATCTCCGCACGCGGCAATCGCATCAAGCCCAAGCGCATCAAAATCTTTCATGGTCGGCTTCATGCGCGCTTTGACCACGCCGTGAAATTGTACCGTCTGGCGCGTGGTAATCTTAACCACACCGCTCGCTTTGGTATCACAGCTTTCCTGCAAGCCCAGCCATTGCGCGGCGCTCACATCCCCCCCCGGAATACGCAGCCGGATCATGAACGAATACGCCCATTCCAGCTTCTTCTCCTCGCGCTCCGCCCGCCGGTCACGGTTATCCTGAATGTAAGAGCCATGAAATTTCACTAGCTGCTTGCCGTATTCCGTGACATTTCCCGTCAGCGAATTTTCCATCTGCGCAGCCAAATCACCGCGTAAGCCTCGGCTCTTTGTTTTAAAACCCTCTACTTCAGACAGGTTCTCCGGTTTGTTAATCTCATCAGCCATTAATAAACATCCTTCAAATAACGATCACGTTCAACCATGTCGGCAAGAAAATCCGCCGCACCCTCCGCAGACATTGATTTTTCCTGCGCGATAATCTCAATCAGCGCCGCATCCACATCCTTGCTCATCGGGTCTTTGCTGCCACAAACATAGACAATAGCGCCCCCGTCAATCCACTCAATTAAATCTTTAGCGCTCGCCCGCAAGCGATCCTGCACATAAATTTTGTGATCCTGATCGCGCGAAAACGCCAGATCAATGCGGCTCAGTGCATCTGTGGCCAGATGCTCCTGCCATTCCGCCTGATAGAGGAAATCACAGTGCATATGCTGATCCCCGAAGAACAGCCAGTTCCGCCCCGAAGCCCCCCGCTCATTGCGCTCATACACAAAGGAGCGGAACGGCGCAATCCCGGTGCCCGGTCCAATCATGATGATATCCTTATCATCGCCCGGCAGGTTAAACATCTGGTTCTGATGAATATAAAACGTAACCTCATCGCCTTCCTTCAAATCCGCCAGGTATTTTGAATATATGCCATACCCCATGCTGCCATCGTCATTTTTATACTTGGCGAGCGCCACCGTCAGATGCACCTCACCCTCATGATAGCTGGGCGAAGACGCAATCGAGTAAAGCCGCGGCGATGGGTCACCACCATTTTGATCCTCGGGTACAATAATCCCCGCCGCATCTCCGCAGGAATAGAAAATCTCATCCTCATATTCAATCTCGATATGATAAGTGTCCTTGGCTGAATCGATATCATTCAAATTCACAATATGTTTCACTCTGCCAACCACAGGTTCAAGCCGCGTGTAGCCCTTGCCCGTGCGCACGATTTGTTCATCCGCAATCGCCGTTGCAACCGCTGCCCCTGCCGGAGCGCTTGCCCCGATCAGAGCGTTCATCGCCTTGACCGTGTTCTCAATCCATGAAGGCGTGTGCGAAGCGTAATCCACATCAAAGAGCGCAGCATCCTGAAAGGCGGATGCCCCCAAACGCACAAGCTCTTTATCCAGATCACTCGCCGCGCCGCAGAAAATCTCGTACGAGCTATCACCAAGCCCTGCAACCGCATAATTCAATCCCTTTAGCAGACCGTCTTTCGCGCCGCGCATCTCATTAAAGAAGGGAACAGCGCTCTCCGGCGGATCACCCTCGCCATGCGTGCTGGCAATAAAAATGGCAAATGCAGACGGGTCAATATCCTTGGCCTTCACGCGGTTCACAGCCGAATTTTTAACTTTATACCCCGCCGCCTTGATCGCCTTCATCATTTGCAAAGACAGCCCCTTGGAATTGCCGGTCTCGGTGGCGTAATAAATCATCACTGCAGGTTTGAGGGAATCGCCCTCGGTCGCGCCTGCGCCCGCGCCAACCTGACCGCTCATATACCCCGCAAGCCAGATTTTTTGTTCATGACTAGCCGAGGCCATAAGCTGATCCAAAAGTTTCTGCTGATCTTTACTTAACATTATTTACCCGCACCAGTTTACCATTAACAAGATGCAAACCGCATTCCTGATTTGCATCCTCTTGCTCCCACCACCAGCGCCCCGCGCGCATATCTTCTCCATGCGCAACCGCGCGCGTACAGGGCGCGCAACCGATGGAGGGAAACCCCTTGTCATGAAGTTCATTATAAGGAATCTCATGCGCCCGAATATAGTCCCATAGCACGTCATCTTCAACATCAATAAGGGGATAAAATTTCAAAACATTATGCCCCGCATCCATCTCCGCAATCGGCAGATCACGGCGTCCAGAAGAATGCGCCCGCCGCAATCCGCTAATCCAGATTTCCACCCCCGCCAGCGCACGCCCCAAAGGCTCAACCTTGCGCACATGACAGCACGCCTTGCGCTTGTCCACGCTCTCAAAAAATCCGTTAATGCCCTGCCTGCGCACCAAATCCTGCGTTGCCACCGCATCGGGATAAAAGGTCTCAATCATAATATTTGGATATTTAGAACGTGTCTCTTGCGCGACTTTGTGCGTCTCTTCAAATAACCGGCCAGTATCAAGAGTAAAAATCCGATACGGCAAATCATCAGAGGCAATTAAATGCGTAATTACCTGATCCTCATAGCTCAGACTTGTTGAAAAGGCGGTAGCCCCGCTAAGAGCCTTTAATCGCTCCTGCCAGGGCAAAGTCTCTAGCGCGATGAGATCATCAAGCTGCATGTTTAACCTCTTTCGGATCAATCGGCGGGAAGTAATTCCCGCTATCCTGCGGCGCGTCTTTCCATTGATTTTGTCTCGCCCATCGCGCTACATCGCCCACGATCATCAGGGCAGGGGAGGCGAAATCCTGCGCCTCAAACGTCCCAAGGCTCGCCGCATATTCACGGTGATGATCCGTCGTACCCTCTGTCACCACCAGCAAGGGCAGATCACGGGAATAGCCAATCTCAATGAGCTTGTCACACAACATTTGATAATGCGGCGTACTCATATAAAACACGAAGGTCTCGTTCTTCGCGTATTTCAGGGACAGCCAGAAATCATCATCCTGTATCATGCTGGTATAAAGTGTAATAAAGCGAACAGACAAGGCACCGCCGCGCTCGGTCAGTGGCACACCCGCATAAGCCGCGCAGCCATTGGCCGCGGATATACCCGGTACGATCTGATAGGGCGCGCCGACCTTCTTCGCAATCTCAATCTCTTCCGCGCCATGCGCATAAATCCCCGGATCCCCACCTTTAAGGCGAACAACGACATCGCCCTTGCGCAGATGCTCTTCTATCAACGCATCAATCTGGCTCTGCGTTTTATGATGGTGATCGCGTGTCTTGCCGACAAAAACTTTCTCCGCATCCTTTCGTGCATATTGCTCAAGGATGACAGGCGAGACGAGCCGGTCATAAAAAATCACATCCGCCTTCGACAGCAAACGGATGGCCTTAACCGTCATCAACTCCGGATTACCCGGCCCCGCACCCACAAGATATAGCGCAGGTTGCTTTTGGTTCGGATAGGCCTCAATTAATTCATCAAACAGCGCATCCGCTTTTGCGCGATTGCCCTCCAGCACCTCTTCCGCAATGGCCCCGTGATAAATCGCCTCTCCGATCAAACGGCGCGGCTGAATGGAGGAAAGCTTCTCACGCAAAATATGTTTCTTATCACCCATAAATTTAATTAAATTGGTGAAATTCACCGGCACTGCCTGCTCAATCGCATGCTTGACCATCCGCGCCAGCACAGGTGATACACCCGAAGACGAAACCGCAATCTGCATGGCCCCGCGCCGGATCAGCGCCGGAAAAATAAAATCACAGAGCGGCGGATTATCAACCACGTTAACCAATATGCCGCGCCTGTTGCAATCACGCGCAATTTTCTCATTCACGCGGTCATTATCTGTGGCGGCCACAACAATCTTGCGCCCCTTAAGATATTTGCGCCGGTATTTATCTTTTATTGCCCTGAAGCCATGCTTGTCGCACAATAAATGCACTGCTTCATCGATCTGTTCGCCGACGATATCAACGCGCGCACCAACACTGGCCAGCGCCTCGGTTTTGGCCGCGGCAATCTCACCACCACCAATAACCAAAATCGTGCCGTGCTTTTCAGCATTCAAAAATAGGGGGGTATAACCCATATAATCATCACCTTTATCAAGGGCTGACTATAAAAAAACAAATTTAACTTGTAAATACATTTTTTATATGTAATATAAATTCTCTTGTCATCCTGAAGCGCTCGCGCTGAAGGATCTAAAAACAAAGGAATAGATTCTTCAGGGCCAAAGCCCTTCATGATGACACGAAGGACTTAAGAAACATGCAAATCGTTCCAAACAAACTCTATCTAGCAATCAGCGCCGCCTTTTTCATTGCATATAACGCCAATGAAAGCCAGCCGGTTTCTGGCAGCGCCATCATTGAATATTCAGGCCTGAACAAGCGCGCGCTGGAGCCTGTTTTACAAAAGCTTTCAAATGCGCGCCTCATCATCTCTCTGAAGGGAGCAAAGGGAGGCTACTATATGCCTGATCCGGGCCAAACATCCTTGCGCGATGTCGCAGATATTTTTATCAACGCGCCCACCACCGAAAAAATGAGCTTTGCCGGTTATGATAATATTCTGGGACAATATCTGGTGGACGCCCATAATCAATGGCTGGATAGCCTCGCGCAACAGACCTTCAAAAAATTGTGCGATCAGGCAAATAAGAGCGGAAAGCTGAAGCTCATACGCGAGCCAGTTCTCAATTTCACCATTTAACACTTTTCTTTTAAGCGCCCAGTGATTAATGTCTGGGCATGAAAAACCTGCGTAATCTTGCGACACTTATTTTGTGCCTTTTCACGTGCGCGTGCATGTCCAAAGATCAAAAACCCATTGCTTATAAAATACAGGGCCTTGAGCAAGATGAGCAAACGCAAACCTTCGTAAAGGACGTCCTCAAAGCCAACCTGAAAGCCGGGCAGCGTCCATCCCTGGAAGTCGAAAAAGCGATGCGCTCACGCGGATATTATAATGCGGTGATTACTGTCAAAGACGAGACAATAATGATCAAACCCGGCAAAGTGACAACCATCAGCGCGATCACGATCACGCCCGTGAAATATAAAAACAGGCAGCTAAATATTAAAGCCGGTGACCCGCTCGATGCGCAAAAAGTGATCAATGCTCAAAACACGCTATATAAGGAATTACAAAAAGACAGCTGCGCTTTTGATCTTGATGTCACGCACGGTGTCATCCTTGATCCGATAACAAACACAGCCGAAGTTAGATACGCAATCACTCAAGGTCGCGATGCAACGCTGGGAAGCGCGGTTTTTACAGGTTCAAAAACCGTGAAGCAATCATACATACAAACGCGGGCAAACTGGAAAGAAGATACGTGTTTCAAGCGCGATAAAGTCAGCAAAACCCGTCAGAGACTGCTGGAGACGGGTTTGTTCTCACAGATAGACATCATCATGCCGGACAGGCCGGAAAAAGATGGAAAAGTGCCCGTGAAATTCGTCCTGACCGAAAGCCCGCATCGCACCGTGCGCGCCGGGCTCAGCTATTACACCGATGAAGGCCCCGGCGCTGTTCTGGGTTGGCAGCACCGCAATTTCTTTGGCGCTGGCGAAACGCTGGACGCGGAGCTTGGTGTATCATCCCTTGAGCAATCCCTTGAGACAACACTCACCAAGCCCTATTTCCAGCGTGACGATCAAACCCTGTCCCTTAATGCTAAACTGAACCGGGAGGACACCGATGCCTATGAAAGCCTCGGATTTCTGACCGGATTTTCGATCAACCGTAAATTCACCAAGGAATTTTCTGGCCGTGCCGGAGTGGATGTTGATCTCACCCGCATCAAGGAAGAGGGCGATACCGAAGATAATTTCGCGCTGCTTAAACCCTTTGCAAATCTGGCCTATGATAACCGCGATGACACGCTCGATCCGAAGAAAGGCCACGTACTCAAAGCCTCTATCGAGCCAACCTTTGATATGTTCGGTGAGAGCGATCCATATTTCAAAGCCATCATCGCCGCGCAAAAATATTATTCAGCCAGCGACTGGCTTACCCTTGCATCACGCCTACGCATCGGTTCGATACTTGGTGCAGGCACGCAAAACCTTCCAGCTTCCGAACGCTTTTACGCTGGCGGCGGAGGATCTGTTCGCGGCTTTGGTTATCAGGAAGTCGGCCCCTTTGAAGACGGCGACCCATCGGGCGGGCGCTCATTGGTCGAAGGTGCGCTTGAGCTGCGCTTCAAAGCTACCGATAAAATAGGAGCGGTGACATTCCTTGATTTTGGTCAGGTTGATGATAAAATTACGCCCACCTTCAGCGATTTATCACTGGGTGCAGGTGTGGGCGCACGCTATTACACAGATTTCGGCCCGATCAGGTTTGATGTTGGCGTGCCGCTTAATAATGATGAAAATACCGATCAGAATTATCAGATTTACATCAGTATCGGTCAGGCATTTTAGATGAAAAGCAAACGCCGCAAAAAGCCTATGAAAGCACTGCCGCGCATCCTTTTGGGTTTTGCCGCGTTTATCCTCGGAATTTTAATTCTGATTCAAATCATATTGTTCTGCGCAACGCTTTGGCTCAATTCATCCTCTGGACAACAATTCGTACAGGCCCAAATTCAGAAACATGTCTCAACCTTTCAAGATTACAGATTCGAGTTTTCTGGCCTGTCCTTTAGCTTACCCAACCGGATATCGCTGCACGAGCTAAAAATTTTTGAAAATGACGCGCTTCTGGCAGAGATAAAACATCCAAAACTCATCGCTGATTTTCTTCCGCTTTCAGAAAAACTGCTGATCATCGATTTATCAATAAATAATCTCATTCTCTATCCATCTCCGCCCCAAAAAGCGCAGCCGCAAACAGCCGGGCCAATAAAGTTCCCAACGCTGCCCGATGATTTTGCTCTGCCTGAAATGCCGTTCAATCATATCGTGATATCAGATATTGATATAAAAAGATTGGTCTTAAAGGGTGATAAAGATATAACGCTTTCCCCGCGCATCACTGCAGATGTTATTGTGCATGAGAATAAAGCCACTGCCAATTTAAGCTATGAGGACGACGCCGCGCCGCGCCCGCAGGGCTGGCCGGATAAGGCGCACATAAAAGCGCAATTCAGCGCATCAGAAAAAACCCTCAGCCTCAGCGAATTCTCTGCAAATGCAGCGCTCTATGATATGAGCGCGCAAGGGGAAATAAACCTCAGCGAAGCTGATCCCGCAGCCGCGCTTAGCGCAATCATAACCCCCATGACGATTGCAGATTTATCACCCCTGACATTTAATGCGAAAACCACAACGCAAAATGCATTTCCAATCCTCATCTCCCTGCAAGGTCAATACCAGAAACAACCGGCAGATATCAAAGCCGCGCTTGATCTGAAATCAAATACCATCACGCTCTCTAACATTAAAGCAAGCGTTCCAGGCATCACGGCATCTGGAAATTTGGCATGGGCAAAAGACACGGAGCAACTCACCGGAACGCTTGAGGCGCAGGTCAAATCCCTCAAACCCTACGAAGCCTTTATCGGCGCGCAGCATAACCTCCAGCCCCTAAGCGCGACCATCACATTAAAACCGCAGATGGAAATTGATCTGATCGCCAAAGGGCAGGGCTATCAGAACCCGGCCATGAATATCGATATCAATGATATCACCTTGAGCGCATCTATAATCAAAGACACCATAACCTTGAAATCGCTTATGCTCCATGATTCAAAAGACGGAACACTGAGAGCAAGCGGAACGCTAAACGCGCAAACGCGCAGCATTGATATAAGTGCAAAAATCCGTGAACTGGAGCCTCAAATCCCCAACGCCGCCGGGCAGATCAATGCCGATCTGACCCTTTCCGGCAATCCTGAACATTACCGTCTGCAAGGTGCAATAAACCCTCAGCGCATCGACATCATATTGCCCGAGCGTTTTGATAAAAAAATTGCGCAAGTCAACATTATTGAGAAAAAAAGCCAGCCAGCCGAAACGGATATTACAAAAACCCTCGCACTCGATTTAACCATAAACGCCCCCAACCAGATTTTTGTGCGCGGCCTTGGTCTGGATGCAGAATTTGGCGGCAAGCTCAATGTCGGCGGGTTCGCCAATGATCCGCAAGTCGAGGGGGATTTAAACCTCATGCGCGGGCGCTATGAGGAATTTGGCAAAATCTTTAAAATCACCAAAGCCAAACTCAGTTTTTACGGCTCCGTCCCGCCTAGCCCAGAGCTGGATATTAGCGCCGAAACAAAAGCAGGCGAGGTAATAGCAAAAATCCTGATTACCGGCCCGGCTCTGACGCCAAAAATTAATTTCTCCAGCACCCCCGAAATGCCGGAAGACCAGATTATTTCACAAATTCTCTTCGGGCAGGGCACCGAAAATCTTACGCCCCTGCAAGCTGTTAAATTGGCGCAATCCCTCGCAAGATTCTCCGGCGTTGACACAGGCGGGGCGGCATCGTTTGATCCCATTGGCTCGCTGCGCACCCTCACCGGGCTGGATGACATCAATGTCGAAACCGATGAAGAAGGCAACGCCAATGTCGGCCTTGGTAAGCGCATCAACGATAAAGTCTACCTCCAGCTCGAAGGCGGATCAGCCGAAAATAGCGGCGCAGCAACGATTGAAATCGAGCTCACCCCCAGTATTACCCTTGAGAGCGAAGTCGGCCAGGATGCCCGCGCCGGCGCAGGGATATTCTGGAAACGTGATTATTAAACAGGTTTGGCTTTACCCAAAACAGAGCCCAAAACCCGCTTGATATCTTCATTAATCATATAAAGCGCTGGAATAAGAATAAGGGTCAGGAACGTGGCAAATATAATGCCATAACCAAGAGAAATCGCCATTGGAATAAGGAACCGCGCCTGACGTGATGTTTCAAACATCATCGGCGCCAGACCAACAAACGTGGTGAGCGTGGTCAGCAGAATAGGGCGGAAACGCTGGCGCGCCGCCACAAGAACAGCCTCAAAGCTGGAAAGATTATTCTCACGGCGTTTCGTATTGGTCAAATCAATCAAAATCAGCGAGTCATTGATTACAACCCCGGCCAGCGCAATAATTCCGAACATGCTGATAATGCTCATCGGAAATCCCATGATAAAATGCCCAATCACCGCGCCCACGATGCTGAAGGGGATGGCAATCATAATCATCAGGGGTTGCGAATAGCTGGAAAACAGCACCGCTAGAATCGCATACATCACAAATAAAATTGCAATCATGCCAATGAACAGGCTCTGCAAACTCTCTCGCTGGTCGGCCTGCGCCCCTTCGAAAGAATAGGTCAGACCTGGATACTGCACCTGTAACTCCTCCAGAACACCCTCTTTTATCGCATTAATCACCAAATTCGCTTCTGATGGCGGAGAAACATCAGATGTTACCGTAATCACGCGCCGCCCCTCGCGACGGTTAATCGATGTAAAGGCACGCCCGTCCTTAACATTCACAATATCCCGCAGCATAACATCCGCCCCGTTCGGCGCCTTGATCATCAGATTTTGAAAATGATATGAAGATTTTCGCTCCTCTTCGGGCAGCATAACCAGAACGCGCACCTCGTTGCGCCCGCGCTGCTGCTTCAACGCTTCACTGCCGTAATAGGCCCCGCGCACCTGCCGCCCAACATCAGACGGGCTGAAACCAAGCGTATAGCCAAGATCGGAAACGGTGAAGTCCAGCTGCCGTTTGCCCTGAGCTGTCCCATCATCAATATCCTGCGTATTGGGAAACTCGGCGAGCGCGAGCGCGAGGCGCACAGCCGCCTGCTCGAGGACATCCGTATCATTATGACTGAGCTCCACCGTCAGCGCCGGATCAGCGCCCGGCCCTCCACGGTTAGAGGCAAAGCTTATGGTCTCCAGCCCGAGGATTTCGCCTGTTTGTTCACGCCATTTATCCGTGAACTCTTTTGTGCTGATCGGGCGCACATCCGGATCATTCAAAAACGTAGAAACCGAAATTTCATTTTCGTTAACCTCGGAATAGATGCCCTTGTAATTCTCCACCCCGCCATTGGCATCAATGACCTGCTGCGCGGCAAGAATTATACGCCCCTCAACTTCGCGAACCTCTTGTTCCGGCGCGCCGACTTTCAAAACAGCACGGGCAAAGGAATAGTCAGATTCAATGCGCGGAAAAGTCTGTATGCCCAGGTGCCCGCCCGCAACATAGCTCGCAAAAGTAGCAAGAATAAACAAAAAGGCAGAAAGCGAGATATAGCGCATCGAAACAGAGTTGCGCAAAAACGGAACATAATAATACTCAACAAAGCGGTCAAATTTCCTGTTAAAACCCTTTTGAAAATGAATGATGCTCAACATCAATTTGTTCTTCACCGCCTTGGATTGGCGGAAGGTCAGATGCGCGGGCAGAATGAAAAGGCTCTCAATCAGCGAGATTGTGAATGTCGCAATTACAATTACCGGTATAATGCTGAAAATCTTACCCATATATCCCGGCATAAAAAACATAGGTACAAAAGCGATAATATTCGTCAAGACGCTAACAGTTATTGGAATGGCCATCTCCCGTGCACCCTGAACGCTGGCCGCAAGGGGTTTCATCCCTGTCTCGCGTTTATGATAGATATTCTCCCCCACAACAATCGCATCATCCACGACAATCCCAAGCGCAATGATAAAGGCAAACATTGACACCATATTAATCGAAAAATAAGGGAAAAACGGAAAGAGTAAAAATGCGCCCATATATGAGATTGGAATTCCCATACTGACCCACAAGGCAAGACGCACATCCAGAAATAATGCAAGAAATATAACAACAAGAAACAGTCCGAACAGCCCGTTCTTAATCAAAAGATCAGCCCGCTGCTTGAAAATAATTGAACGGTCGCTGATGACGGCAATCTTCACATCACCCGGCAGGGACGCATTCAAATCCTCAATCACACGCATGGCGGCGTTTGAGATGCTCACAGGTGTTTCATAGGCCGTTGAGTCAATTTCCATCTGAATGGCGGGCTTATCGTCATAAGTCGCATAGATGTTTTTGTCCGAAAAAGTATCCTTTATCACGCCAATATCACCAAGGCGCACAACACTGCCATTGGGATTGCGGATAATCGGGATAGTTTCAAATTCCGGTGCATAATCCCGGCGCTCGGTCAGGCGCACGAGAATTTCTCCAGCAGATGTCTTAAGTGATCCTCCGCCAAGCTCCACGGATGTGCTTCTAATAATATCGGCAATTTCAGGAATACTAATCGCGTAACGGCGCAAATTATCCTGACTAACCTCAATATGAATCTCATAATCACGCACATTAGTGAGGCTAACAAGGCTTATATCCTCATCCTGCTCCAGACGTCTGCGCACCATCTCCGCTGTATCACGCAGCACATTATCATCTACACTCCCGTACAGAACAAGGCGCATGACGTTGCGCTCGCGCTTACTCAAGGTCACGGTCAGGTTTTCTGCATCCACCGGAAAGGTTGTAATACGATCAACCGCTGTTTTCACATCCTGTGCAATACGCAGCGATTCTGCCGGATCATCAATCTCTACGATTACATGACCATAGCCCTCATAGGCGGCAGACTTCATATCGCTTATTCCGTCAATATCCTTGAGCGCATCTTCTATCGCCAGCAAAATCCCTTGCTCCACCTCCTCGGGACTAGCACCGGGATAGCTCATTGTCGTGGTAACAATATCAAGGCTGAACTCAGGGAAAACCTCCTGCTTGCTCTGGCTCAGGATCAGAACACCCCCGATCAGCATAACCAGCATCAACAGGTTTGCGGCAACCGGATGCGCGCACATCCATGCAATTGGCCCGGCTTTAATGCTCTTCAATTCTTCGGGGTCATAATGTCCCATCGGTGCTCTCTTTAGCGGCGTTTGGAGCAATCACACTTATATTCATACCATCGACAGGCGTTATAATATTCGATGTAATCAGACGATCACCATCTTTCAACCCCTGCGTAATATAGGCGTACTCACGGTCTTTATGAACAATCTCTACGGTTTGTATCACCAGTTTACCATCCCGCTCCAACCAGACTTTATCAGCGCCGCGCACGAAGGATTGGCCAATGCGCGCCGCATCCTTCAAGGTCTTGCCAACCAGTGTAATGCGCGCATAATCCCCCAAAATCAGCGGGTATAAACCCTCATCATGATCCTCCCGCAGCAACGGATCAGCAACCGAGACGATCATCCCTGCAAGGCGGCTTTGTTCATTCAATGTGCCCGTCATTTTAATCAGGCGGCCCTTACGCACGCCGCGCCCCCCGTCAAGGGTAATCACCGCTGTGCTTCCCGGAACCTCGAGCCAGCGGATATCGGCCAGCGGCACATCAACATCAATCCAGTATTCATCCGTACTGACCAGCGTTCCAAGATTATCCTGCGAAGAGACAATATTACCGACATCTGTATTGCGTGCAGTCAAAATCGCATTAAACGGCGCAGACAAAGTCGTGCGCTCTAAATTCAGCTCTGCCATATCAAGCCCCGCCTGCGCAGAATCAATATCCGCCTGCGCCTGCTCAAGCTGGGGCTTACGAAGCGCCAGATCAGTGCTCTCGAATTTTTTGCCCGTGCTGCGCTTCAGCATCGCAAGCTCTTCTTTTGCAGTATCCTGCTGTCCCTTTTCAATCTTAAGCGCTGCCTGCATTTGCGCCAGCGCAGCCTTGCGCATCTGCACATCTAATGCGTAATCCGCCGGATCAATTTTTAAAATCGGCGCATCTTTTTCAAAAAAACCGCCTGGAATAAATTCATCCCCCGTCCAGATAACCTCACCCGAAACCTGCGCTTTTAAAACACTCTCTTTGGCCGCGCGCACCAGCCCCAAAACCTCGATCTCAAGCGGAAAATTGCCGAGCACAACAGGCAGAGTTTTAACACTCACCAGCGCAGAGGGCTTATCATCCGTCTTCTCCGTTTTGGCAGGATTACTGATAAAACGATAAGATATGGCCCCCGCCCCGCAAAGGATTAGAGCAACAATTATTCCGCGGGATAGAATAGAGAATTTACTCATCACTGACATCCTGTTTCACGAGAACCTCCGCCCAACTGCGCCCGCCAAGCGCGCGATATAAACTTACGCGATTTTGTGCTTGCACAAGTTTCTCGGTTGCAATTTGCAACTCAAGACCTTGGCTGTTTGTCAAACTATTGAGAACATTAATGTAACCGCTTTCACCGTTAATATAACTAAACTGCGCCTGCTCCAAAGTTTTTCGCGATGCCTCAAGTTGCTTACCAAGAGCCGAAATTTTTTTATCCTGATAGAGATTCTGGACCAATGCGTTTTCAACGTCCTGAACCGCAGCCAAAACAGTGCCCTGATAAGCGAAATAATTCTCATCAGCAATCGCCTCCTGACGCAACTCTTCAGCGCGCCTGCGGCCCCCATCAATAATGGGCGCACTCACGCTGGCCGCAAGTTCCAAAAGCCATGTGTCGAACAAATTCCCAAGACTCGCCGACGTGCTTGTATAATTCGCGCTTAAATCAAAGCGCGGCAACCTGTCTGCAAAGGCAGCATGCTGCGCCCAGTCTGCAGAGATCAGCCGCGACCATGCGGCCTCAATATCAGGGCGGTCTTCGAGTAAGAGAGAAGGCAAGCCGCTGGGGGGTAAATCCAAAGGCTCAGGCAAAAGTTTTTCATCAATCAAGACGGTCTCACTAGGCGTGCGGCCAATAAGAATAGAAATATTATTCTCTGCCACGCGCTGATTGGCAAGAATATCAGGCAACAGAGCTTCTGATCGCGCAAGATTTTCCTCCTGCTGAAGCACATCGAGTGCGCGCGCTCCGCCTCGCTCAAAGCGTTGTTCCTGAAGGTCTAATACGGTTTTGTTCACCTCAATTTGCTTGCGGATAATCGCCTCCTGTTCACGCAAAGACAGGATTTGCAGCCAGTTATTCGCTATATTTGCACTCAGCGTAATTGCGCCGGCATAAAGATCATAGCGAGCTGCACGCTCCAGTAACGTTCTTGATTTAACGCGCGCGCGGTTTTCACCCCATAAATCAATCTCAAAGCTGGCTCCGCCGCGCAAATCAAACTCTGAATCGAGGTTATTATTCCCATCAAACTCAGATCGCCCGCCTGTGACATCCAGTGCCGGAAAAAGCACCGACCGGCTTGCGCGTGTTTCGGCCTGCGCCTGTTTTAGTCGCGCCCGGATCTGATTTAAATCAGGGTTCTCTTCAAAAGCGTAAGCCATGAGGCTGTTAAGCTGCTCGTCTTGATAAACAGACCACCAGCCTTCATTCCAGAAGATGGAATATTGATCAGCCTGCTTATCTTTATAAGCCGAAAGATCAAGCCCTGCATAAGGACTGCGCTCTGTCACTGAAAAACACCCCGCTAAAACAGGCGTAAAAACAGCAACAAAGATAATATGCGTCAGGCGATTAATCATGTGTATCCTAAGATTTTAACTGGCGTACATTATACGTAGTGTAGCGAAGAAAACCTTTCAAAGAATATACACAAAACATTAAATTTATGTCATTTAATTATGTCATGAAAAATGTTCACAGATATAAAAGCCTTATTAACCTTCTACCCTTGCACTTACGCACTGTCCCTTTATGCTGAAAGATCATATCAAACAGGAAAAAAGCGATGTTTTTGCGTCTCTTGTTCTGCGTAACCTGCATAGTGTCTTTGATGGCATGCGTAACATTTACCGAGGAAAAACAGGATATATCTGCACCTCCTGATCCTGTACGTGTGGTCTTTAAGCCAATGAAATTTGAAAAAAACGATCACGCACTTGGCGCGTGGTGGAGCTTTTTCAGCGATCCGGTTTTGGATAAACTTATCTCTGCCGCGCTAAGCCTGAATGCGAGAAGCAAACACGAACCATATCAAGACGAAGGCAGCAAGCCCCAAAAAGCAGCCCTGAGCAAATATTATCATGACCAAAACCTTGATCTGATCGCAAATGTCATTGACGCATACATAAAGTTCAGATACGCGCAAAACCAAAAAACTATTTTAGAACAAAGCCTTAAATCACGCATGGCTGTTCTGGCACATGTGGATTTACCGAAAGAAAATCGGGATAAAGATCCAAGGCTTTCTGATTTCTTTGCACAAAACGCCGCAATTGAAAAGCAAATCGAGCAACTGGGCATTAAACAGAAAAACCAGAGCGAGCAACTCACTGAATCGACACGTCTTCTGCCTGAATTTATAGCAGACATTCTAAAAACCCCTGTGACACTTACTCGTGGGGATATAAATCCGCTATTATCGACTAAATCGAACATATTAAATGAAGCCAAAGAGGTCAAAGTCGCCCGCGCGCAATTCGAAATTACCCAAAAAATATTCCCGGATATGAATTTAAATACCTTTTTTGGGATCGATGATGCAATATTCGCTAATCCTGATCTGTCCTGGCATATTATTCCAGGCCAAAGCGTCCAATCTCTAATTCTTTTTGATAATATGCCTGACGAGTTTAAGGCCGATATCATGTCCTATGTGCTTGATCTGGAGCAGGAAATGGTTCGCTATACCCATCTGAAAGAGCAGGCCGATATTTTAAAAAAATCGCTTGAAAAACAAGAGAAGGACTTCGGTAACTTGCGAGAATATATCAAGGAAAACGAGGCAACCTTTACCCGTCTTCTCGATCTTGAAGGCAGCCTGCAGAGCGCTCGTATGGCCGTGCTGCGTGCAAAAACAGAGCAACTCCAGACCTTAAGCGGAATTTACCTCAAAATTGGTGTTTATTAAAATTAGAACGCTTGAACACGCGCTCTAAACGCATAATTCATAATTTTATAGCACAATTTCGCCGCGACAAAATCACACGCATGCAGCCCCTTACGCGGCGCAAGCTCCACCACATCCGCACCAACAATCTGTGCATTTTGCGAAACCAGATCCAGCATATCCATGACCTCATTCCAAAACAGGCCGCCCGGCTCCGGCGTACCGGTGGCAGGCATCAGGCTGCTGTCAAACCCGTCCACATCAAAAGTGATATAAACAGGCCCCGTGCCAACAGCGCTCGCTACATCGTTGATATCCCAGACTTTTCTGTCTTTCATCCAAAAGATATCAATACGATTCGAATCGGTGGCCAAAAACGGAATTTCCTCCGCCGAAATATTGCGAATGCCCACACTCACCAGGCGCACATTATCATGATCCAAGCACCGGCGCATCGCCGCCGCATGAGAGAAATGCTCACCCTCATAGCCATCGCGCAAATCCGCATGCGCATCAAACTGCAAGATTGTTAACTGCTCGTGGCGTTTCACAAAGGGCCGTATCGCACCGGCAGTCAGGGAATGTTCCCCCCCAATCACAAGCGGAAATTTCCCCGCCTCAAGAACCCCCGCAACAATCGCCTCTAACTGACTGAGCGCGGCGGGTAAATCCTTCTCAATCTTCGGCTCTTTAAGGGTCGCGATGCCGTAATCACGAAAACACTCACGCCAGAACACCTCGTCAAAATATTCCAGCTCCGGCGAGGCATCCAATATCGCCTTCGGCCCTTTTTTCGTGCCGCCTTCATAGCTCACGCTGGCCTCCAGCCCAAAGGGGATAATCACCGCGCGCGCATCATCGGCGCACTGGCGCATAAAACTGTCTTTTGCTTCCATAAAATCCATCATTCTCTTCTTATACTTGATTTTTAGGGCATTTCAACTCTATAAAGGGGGCACGAAAACGAAAGGACAGGCTTATGAACATATTGATTATCGGCGCCGGCGGAGCAGGCAGCGTGGTCGCAAAAAAATGCGCCATGAATAAGGATATTTTCACAAAAATTCACCTCGCCAGCCGCACGGTCTCAAAATGCGAAGCCATCCAAAAAGACATCAAAAAAAGATTTGGCGTTGATATAACTATCTCCGCCCTTGATGCGGATAACGTCGCCGATACGGTGGCGCTCATCAACAAGCTTAAGCCCGATCTGGTTATCAATATGGCGCTGCCTTATCAGGATCTGGCCATCATGGACGCCTGCCTGGAAACCAATACCAATTATATGGACACCGCAAATTACGAGCCAATCGACGTTGCAAAATTCGAATATCACTGGCAATGGGCCTATCAGGATCGCTTCAAGAAAGCGGGCATTACCGCGATTCTGGGCTGCGGCTTTGATCCGGGCCAGACGAACATCTACTGCGCCTACGCCCAGAAAAACCTGTTCGATGAAATCCATTATATCGACATTATCGACTGCAACGCGGGCGATCACGGACAGGCCTTTGCCACGAATTTCAACCCAGAGATCAACCTGCGCGAAGTGACGCAGAAAGGCAAATATTGGGAAAATGGCAAGTGGATCGAAACCGAGCCGCTCGAATTCCGCAAGATGATCGACTACCCCGAAGTAGGCGAGAAGGCGAGCTATCTCCTCTACCACGAAGAGCTGGAAAGCCTCGTGCAAAACATCAAGGGCCTGAAACGCATCCGCTTCTGGATGACCTTTGGCGATGAATATATCAAACATATGGAAGTGCTGCAGAATATCGGCATGACCCGCATTGATCCCGTGGTGCATAACGGCGTCGAGATCGTGCCGATCCAGTTCCTCAAAACCTTGCTGCCAGAGCCATCCTCTCTCGCCGATGGCTACACCGGCAAAACATCCATTGGCTGCGTGATTACAGGGCTCAAGGACGGCAAAGAAAAAACCGTTCTCATCTACAATGTCTGCGACCACGCCAAAACCCACGCAGAAGTCGGCGCGCAGGCCGTCTCCTACACCACCGGCGTGCCCCCCGTAACGGGTGCAATCATGATGGCCAAAGGGCTATGGGGCAAGGAGCCAGGCGTATGGAACGTCGAGCAGCTCGACCCGAACCCCTTTATGGAAGAAGTCGCAAAACAGGGCCTGCCTTGGCACGTGAAAGAACTCCCCGCTGGCCTGGGCGAGCTCACCGAACGCCGCGCGAAATATGAGAAGAAAGCGGCTTGATGTCTTTAATTGTCATTCTGAGCAAAGCGAAGAATCTAAATGAATAAAAGCTACTACGTGTATTTAATGACAAATTTTAAAAATACTGCTCTTTATACGGGCGTCAGCAGTAATCTTGAAAAACGTGTTCTTGAACATAAGAGCGGAACGCATCAAGGTTTTACGAAAAAATACAATTGTCACAAACTTGTATATTTTGAAATATATTCAGATTCCGAAAATGCAATAAAAAGAGAAAAGGCAATTAAAGGCTGGATAAGGAAAAAGAAGGATATGCTCATACAATGTGTAAATCCTGATTGGATAGATTTATCGCAATGTAATTATCAATTTCCCATAGATTCTTCGGCTACGCCTCAGAATGACGCTACAGGGAATGTCATCCTGAGCAAAGCGAAGGATCAGGAAAGCATAAAGGAATGAAAGAAGTCTTAAAATCCATCACCACCCCCGCTTACGTCGCCGACATCATTGCAATCAAGCGCAACCTCGAGAAAGCGGCAGAGATCAAAAAGCGGGCAGGGGTGAACATTCTGCTCGCCACCAAGGCCTTCTCACAATTCTCCGTCTTCCCCATGATGGCGGATTATTTGGACGGCACCACCGCGAGCGGCCTGTATGAGGCACGGCTGGGCAAGACCCATTTCGGCAAAGAGGTTCACACCTATTCTCCCGCCTATACTGAAAGCGATTTGAAAGAAATCCTCAAATATTCGCATCACATCTATTTCAACTCGGTGGAGCAGCTCCGGCGCTTCGCCCCCCTTGTGCGCGCCAGCCATAAAGACGCCGTGATTGGCCTGCGTGTAAACCCGCAGCTCTCGCTGGTCAAAAACTCCGCCCTCTACGACCCGAGCGCCCCGTCTTCCCGCTTTGGCGTATATAAGGAAGAGCTTACGCCGGAGGTTCTGGAGCAAGTTGATCTGCTCCACTTTCATAATCTTTGCGAAAACCTCGCGCATGATTCGGTGCGCCTCATTCACTATATCTCCCATGAATTCGGCTTTGCCTTGGACACCGTCAAGCGCGTTAATCTTGGCGGCGGGCACTATTACAGCCACCCGGATTATGACCGCGAATTACTGATCAAAGCCCTCATCGAGCTGCGGGAGAAATTCGGCCTTGATATCACCATGGAGCCGGGCGCAGCGCATGTCTATAACGGCGGATATCTGGTGGCCACAGTACTGGATATCATCAACCACACAGAAAAGCTTGCAATCCTCGATGCCTCCGCCTCCACCCATATGCCCGATGTTCTGGAGGTTCCCTACACGCCGCAGATTATAGGCGCGCGCCAGGACGCGCCTCACCGCTATATTCTGGGCGGAAACACCTGCATGACCGGCGATGTCATCGGAACCTACAGCTTCGATGAGCCCCTTCAGGTCGGTCAAAAACTGATCTTCACCGACATGATGCAATATGCATGTGTAAAGAACACGACCTTTAACGGCGTGCCACTGCCCGATATCGGTATCCTTCACGAAGACGGGCGCTACGAGCTGGTCAAATCCTTCGGCTATAAAGATTTCGAAGGCCGCCTATCATAATTCTCTTGAAATGCAGTACCTTTTTGGTACGGTATAGACAATAAACGTTAATCCATATTTGAGGAGATCACAATGCCCCTTCTAACATCCCCCATTAGCGGCGAACCGATGCAGCAAATTAACCGTTACGGAGTAGAGTTTGACGTATGCCCGACGACAGGCGGAATATGGCTTGATAAAGGTGAGCTTGAAAAAATTATGGCAGCTATTCAAAATGCAGTAAGCCAGGAGCAACAGCAAATGTCACAATATATCGCTCCGCAACACAAGGAAAAATTCCAGGAACGCTACCACGACGAACCATACCAAAAAGGAAAACACAGAAAAAAGAAGAGCGCCTTTTCCGAAGTTTTTGATTTATTTGATTTTTAAACAAAAAAGGGGTTCTCCTTACATTGGGAGAACCCAACTATCTAGTGGCTTTGAACAAACACCGTTTCACAAACACCAAAGCCATTGAAATCCGTGCGCAAAGCCTGACTATACGCGCCGGTATTCTTGATCTCGATCCAGTCGCCTGTCTTGATATCGGCGGGCAGCATGAACGGCCCCTCCATCATATCAAGGCTGTCACAGGTCGGCCCCGCAAGACGGAACGCCTCAGGCGCACCTGAAAATCCTCCATCCGGGCGCAGCGCCTGAACAGGGAAGGGCGTACGCAGCTGCGAGCCAGCATCAAATAAGCCGCCATACGTGCCATCATTGATATAGAGCAAATCACCCTTGCGCAGCTCCACCCGCACAATCAACGATCCGCCTTGCGCCACAAGGCAGCGCCCCGGTTCGGCCAGCAGCTCAAGATGATCCAGCCCCGCATGGTAAAGCGCTGTTTTGACGACATTCAAGCAGCTTGTAATGCTCGGCACATCCTCGCCCTCATACGGCACAGGAAACCCGCCGCCAATATCAAGCGCATCAACACGCACACCACAATCGCGGATAATACCCTTGATGGTGTTAATCGCATTACCATACGAGCCCGCATCCGCGGTTTGCGTGCCAACATGGAAACAAACGCCAAGCTTTTTGGCATGCGGACGAACCTTTTGCAAAAGCGTAATCGCCTCAGCCGGAAGCGCGCCGAATTTGCTGGAAAAATCAATCGCGGCATTGTCATTTTTCGGCAAAGCCACACGCACAAACAAGGTCAAATCATCTGCATGACCCGTAGCATCTATGATTTTCGCAAGCTCGTCCTCATGATCAAGCGAGAAATTACGCACGCCGTAATCGAAATAGGCAATGCGGATCGTCTCCGGCGCTTTAACGGTATGCATAAAGAACAGCTCCGCATCCGGGGCAATCGAATGCACAAGCTGAATTTCTGGTAAAGAGGCCACATCAAAGGCCGTCATACCTGCGCGCGCCAGGGTCTCAATCACCGCCCTGTGTGGATTGGTTTTAACCGCAAACAGGGTTTTGCCCGGAAACTGCGTCATAAAATGCGTAGCCGTTTGCGCAATCTGCGCAGGGTTAAGCACATAAGTTGGCACGCAGGGCTTAAGAGTACCAACGACATCGCGTACATCTTTGAAAAACGGGGGCACGTTTTGTTTGCGTGCTTTATTTTGTAAAAACGGTAAAACAGCGTTCATAGTGAACATCCTTCCTTGGTCAAAATTTTAAAGGCAAGTAAACGATTGGCTCTTCCGGAATAAGAAAAACCAACCAGCGCTTGCCCGTTTTTATCGAACAAGCGCGGATGCCTTAAAACATGATATCCAAAGTGAGGGACGAGCCCCCGTGTGCTCTGCCTATACAGGCCAGAGACATCAACGATGATTTCAATACAATGTGGGGATTATTTTGTCCCCAGCCAGTAGCAACATTACGTTTCATAACGTAAACCCTTTCAAATCTCTAAGGTTGGGATTTATGACATCCGCCCCGGTCCAAAATTGTTTACGCCGTTGCATAACCATAAGATCAAAAGAGATCGGCCAGAGACACGTGCGTTAGGAGTAAGTATATCAATTTTTCCAAAATTGCAAAAGAAAAATCTCTAGCGCTCGTTTTTTACCTGATTATAGGCAAAAAGGGCGAACAGGAATGTGCCCCCGACGATATTGCCCGCCGCCGCCGCCGCAAGATAACCCAAACATTGCGCAAACCCTATCTGCCCTTGTAAAATCAGCATAAAGGCCTCGGCAGAGCCTGCGACGATATGCGCAAAATCCCCGATTGCAATAATATAGGTCATGAGCATAATCACCCAGATCTCACTCCCACGGCTGCTGGGCAGCATCCAGACAAGGCAGGCAATGAGAAAACCCGCCGGTATAGCCATCTGAAACACATACGAAAAATCCTGAACAACGGCATGACGCGATATCTCCGTAAATACCGCGAGCTGCTCAGGTGTTACAAAGCTGAGCTTTGTAACCAAAAGCGCTGCAACAAAGGTTCCCATAAAGTTCGTAAGCATCACAACGCCCCATAGCGTAATCATTTTATTGAAATTGCGGCTTGTGCGCTTTTCAAAAACCGGAAGAACCACAGTAATCGTGTTTTCGGTAAATAACTGCAGGCGCGCCATGATAACAATGACAAACCCGAAGGTATAACCAATATTCTCAATGAGGAAATTATGCGCACTCTCCGGCAGATTATAACGCAGATACCCCTCACAAAACAGCGAGAAACTGATACACAGACCCGCAACAAACCCCGACCATCCTAAAGAGTGCAGGGGCCGCGCAAGCTCCTCCTCACCTTCACTGGATATAATTTCATAAATCGTCGGAGATGCCAGGCGCATCTTTTTATCAATATCATCTGCGCCATTGCTCATTTTATGAAACCCACCAAACGTAAAAAAGCGGTATCCAGATGAAACTAAGGGTTAAAGTCCCCTTGATGGCCTGATACCCGACCCAAACCCAAAAAACGCGGCCAACAGGTTTCTTAAAGCGAAATGAACGCAATACGCTAAATATTTTTTTTTCTTCTTTTACATTATCCATGCGTGCTACTATCCTTCATCTATCAGTCACATATTTGCTATGCGAATGTCAATGCTCCAAGAGGATTTAAAATGCCAAAGATAGCTGTGAACTTTCTACTCCTAATGACAACATTGTTTTCATTCCAGCACCCACTTTGTGCCCAAGATTTATCATCGCCCGATACCAAGTCCACACAAGAAAATATTAAAGATCAAGAGCCTAAAAGAAAATCTATATGGAACCAAGGGTATAAAGACCGCAAAGATCCGCCATCAAAACAGGATTTGGAAAAATCAGTAAAAGAGGACTCTAAACAGTTCGACCTTTCTGCTTTGCCATTTATGCTAAAAATTTCCCAGAATTGCCCTAATATTTGGGAAGAAAAGCCGTGCCTTCAATCACTTGCTGTTTTATCACATACAATGGCAACCGACTATTCAGATAGGCTTGAAAAAGCAGGGCATGGAGATGCTCTGGAGCCTCTAAAGCAGCATTGTGCCGCCGCAACGGCGGCTGCAGAAATTGATGTTCCTGCATATGCCATGAAAAGCGCACTCACTGAATGTATAAACCATATCTCGGATACAACTGAGCAAACTGAGGTTCCTCCAGATTTAAACATGTACCAACTGGCGGTGAGTGCCGTGATTTGCATGAACAAGGACGAAAAGTGCAAATCAATTGAGGCCGAACTCATAAAGCTCAGCGGTAATTACGCCCATTAATATACTTAATAGGCCGCGGGCTCTGTTTTCAAAACATCTAAAAGCTGAGGTGTTGGTTCACCGTCTATTGTCAAATCCGCAGAGAGCTGATACGCACGAATGGAGCTGCGCGTAACAGGCCCAATCACACCATCCACTGGCCCAGGATAAAATCCACGCTCCTTAAGCGCTTTTTGTATCTGATAGACCACATTTTGATCCTTACCACCTTCAGTAGCGCGAGCATCAGAGCCACGAACATTATCAACAATCGTATTTACATCCTCGATACTTATGCTGAGCGAATTGGCAAGCTGCTCAAGCGCGCTCTGGGCCTCGGGACTCCCTTGATCCGCTGCGTACTTATACCATGAAAGAGCCTTACCTGGCTCTGACTTACCAAGCAAACCATTCTCATAAATAAGCCCCAAATTATACGCCGCCTCCGTTACGCCCTGATTTGCCGCTTTTTCAAAATAGAATTTGGCTTTTTCCGGATTATAAGGCGTTCCAACCCCCTCGATATTGGCAATCGCAAGGTTATATTGTGCCTCACGATGCCCGGCCTGCGCCGCATTCAGATAATAGTCCATAGCCTTATCAAGGCTTTTCTTCACCCCAAGCCCCTTATGATACAAAACACCCAAATTGTAAGTTGCATTGGCAACGCCATTATCCGATGCCTCCGTAAACCACAGTACAGCGCGCTTTAAATCTTGCTTGATCTGTGCATGGCCAGAAACATAGATTGCGCCCATATCATGTTGTGCCTCAGGGACACCTTCAAACGCCTGCGTCTCAATTTTCTTGGCAACATCAGTAAGCTTGGGATCGGGACGAATACGCTGCCTTAAATCATTTTTATAAGAAGCCATCTGATAAGGTCTAGTAACCTCATCAATTATCTCAGGTGCGGTCAAGTCAACCGGCGCACTCACAGCCTGCCCGGTTGTAGAGGGTATAACTTTATCATCGCTCGTCAAGCTCGAGGGTTCAAGATCATTCATTGCTTTCGCAACGCGCTCGGGCTCCTTCTCGAATGCCTCAATCAACTCTTCTTTATTCTCAAAACCAATCGTAGAGAGCTCTGCAGGATCACTAACACCTTTGTGAATACGAATACCATAATCAACCGCCGGTGCAGGCGCCTCTGGTTTAGGTGGCGGAGAAGGCGCAATCAAGGGGGCATTATCCGCTGCAACCTCATCAAGCGCATTATCATAAACAGATTCTTCGGCAATTTGCTCCTGCAGTGGCCGTGCCGCACTTAAATCTTGCTCACGCTCACGCGGGGCTTCAACATAACGCTCTAGCGATTCGGTGGGTTCATCCAAAGGTTCCCGAAGTGGCTCGGATGATGATAAACGGACAGTCCGCGCGGGCACATCAGAGAGCGAGACGTCCTCAACAGGCGCACTAGTCAGAACTGCACTTATAATCCATCCGGTTAAAACAGCAATCACGGCCATCATAATGAGGCTGGTAGCAGACACACGCAGAGGCTTGCGCCACCAAGGCATCATTGCTTCTTCCTGCAATCGACGCTGCAAGGCTATCGGATCATTCTGGTAAGAGTTATCACCTATCTCCGGCATATTCACGCCCGCAACAGCGCCTTGATCCGTCAGCAACACCATAGCCTTGGCATTCAGGGCATCACGCGTTTCAATGACGGCCAGCTCAATTCGTTCAATTTTACGCAAAATTCTGCCGCGATCTTCAATCACCTTGTCAATTTTGCGATCAAGCTTGAGATAATCTGAGCGCGCATCCTCAAGCTTATTATCCAATTTATCAAACCGCGTTTCAGACTCACTCACACGCCTGATCAGCGAAACGTGAGCCTCATTTTGATCAGAAATTTTCTCAATGTGCTCTTTTTGTGTCTCTTCAACAACTTTTTGTTTTTTAACCAGAGCCTCGATATTTTTTTTACGCTCCTCCACATCATTTTTTAATGCAGTAATTTTACTGTCCTGATTTTTTGTCTGATCTCCAAGCTCGCGCACCAAAGCCTTTGTTTCATCAAGTGTCTTGAGAGTGCCTTTGACGTGCTCCTCAACGCGCGCAGCCTTCTTCGACACCTCAACTTGTTTTTGTGAAAGGGCCTGCTCCAGAGAAATATAATCACTTTGCTGCTTCTCAATTTTGGCTTCCAAAGCTCTGATCTTTTCTTGCGCCTCGCCCATTTTTTTATCGGATGCTGGCGCACGCGATCCCGCGCTGTTTTCCTCAATTTTGCGCAAAGTCGCCTTATAGACTTCAACCTCTTGCGCAAGCTTATCCTGATCAAGCTTTGCAGATTTTAGTTTTGCATTTAATGATTTAAGCAAAAGAAGAATTTGAATTTGTGCATTATCTTTGGGCACAATCGCCTCAGGCGCAATCGCACTGTTATTAACAGGGTCATCGTCATTATCAGGGTTTTTGAAAAAAACGCGGCCCTCGGATGTTTTCTTAAAACCCATAACTATTTTACTCTTTCGCCAAATTTCACACGCAGATGCAACTATTCTTCATGCATTTTGGAAAATACGTCAAGATTTTTAAGCGTTTATGCAGTTTTATTCTAAGGATAATTATGAGGACAGTAATAAAAAATAAACGGGCTGATTATATGGTGCAGCCCCAAAATTTTTATCAAAAACCATAAAATTATAGCACAAAACGCAGATTAAAACCCAATATGAAAATTGTTTTTGTGCACAAGGAAATATCATTACAATCGTATAATTTTATGCTAACACTCAACCCAACATGAGCACAAAAAATCATTCAGAAATCCAGACATTAAAAACCTTGCTGCCATATCTCTGGCCAAAAAACGCTCGTGAAACACGCATTCGTGTTGTTATTGCAATGGTTTGCCTGTTCCTCTCAAAGCTTGCGAATGTTTACGCACCCATCATCTACAAAAACATCATCGACCTGATGAGCAGTTGGGACAAGGCGCTGGCATCACCAAACAGTGAAACACTCATCTTCGTTGTGCCCACGGCGCTCCTCATAGGTTACGGGTTCGTGCGGACATTATCCATTATTTTCGGCGAGATCCGCGAGGCCGTCTTCGTTAATGTTGCGCAAGGCGCCATGCGCAAAGTCGCGATTGAAACCTTCGAGCATTTGCACGCACTCTCCATGCGTTTTCACATGAACCGCCAGACCGGCGGCCTTAGCCGTGTCATTGAACGCGGGGTGAAGGGGATCGAATTTCTCCTCAGCTTCATGCTGTTCAACATCCTGCCGACACTGCTTGAAATTGTAATGGTCTGCGCCGTGCTGTGGTACATGTTCGGCTTTTTCTATGCCTTTATAACCTTTTTTACAATCGGAGCGTACATCGCTTTCACTCTGATAACAACGGAATGGCGCCTGAAATACCGCAAGGAAATGAACGATCAGGACACCAAAGCCAACACCCGCGCAATCGACAGCTTGCTTAACTATGAAACCGTGAAATATTTTGCAAATGAACAGCATGAAGCCGCGCGCTATGATGTGTCTTTGCAATCTTACCAAAAGGCCGCCGTCAAATCGATTCAAAGCCTCTCGGTTGTCAATATTGGCCAGTCGGCCATCATCTCAATCGGCCTTGTTCTGGTCATGTACATGGCCGCGCACGGCGTTGCCGAAGGAAAAATGAGCATCGGCGATTTTACCCTTGTGGTGATTTACCTGATCCAGCTTTATATCCCGCTAAACTTCCTTGGCTTTGTTTACCGCCAGATCCGCCAGTCTTTAACCGATATGGATGATATGTTCTCCATGCTGAACATCGAGCGCGAAATTACAGACAAACCAGATGCATTGGATTTGCGCGTCACCGGCGGCAGTATCGAATTTGATGACGTGCATTTTGGCTACGATCCAGACCGTGATATCCTCAAGGGCCTGTCCTTCAAAGTCTCAGCCGGTAAAACCATCGCCATAGTAGGGCCAAGCGGCGCAGGAAAATCCACGATCAGCCGCCTGATCTTCCGCTTCTATGATGTCACTAAGGGCGCGGTGCGCATTGATGGACAGGACGTACGCGAGATCACGCAAAGCTCTCTGCGCAAAGCCATTGGCATCGTGCCGCAGGATACCGTTTTGTTCAACGACACCATCCGCTACAACATCGCCTACGGCAGACCAGAGGCCAGCGAGGAAGAAGTTATCCGCGCGGCACGTATGTCGAGCATCGACGGCTTTATCGAAAAACTCACCAAAGGCTACGAAACCCTTGTCGGCGAGCGCGGCCTCAAGCTCTCCGGCGGAGAAAAACAGCGCGTCGCCATCGCACGCACCATCCTCAAGGACACGCCCATTCTGCTCTTCGATGAGGCAACATCGGCCCTTGATTCCAAAACCGAGCAGGAAATCCTGCAAAGTCTTAAAGACGTTTCAAAAGGACGCACAACCCTTGTCATCGCCCACAGACTCTCGACAGTCGTCTCCGCCGATGAAATACTCGTTCTTGATGAAGGCCGCGTCATGGAGCGTGGAAAACATACAGAGCTGCTTGCCAAAGACGGGATATATGCCCAGATGTGGCGCCGCCAGCAGGAGGAAAAATGAAAAAGCATATCATTCTAATTCTAGTATTCTGCCTCTGGAGCGCAATAAGCCATGCCCAAACGCAGCCGCCAGCATATGCCGTTGTCTCTGCCCACCCTTTAGCCACGCAGGCTGGAAAAGATATCCTGAAGGAGGGCGGTAACGCCTTCGACGCCGCCATAGCCGTCAGCGCTATGCTCAGTGTCGTCGAGCCCTTTGGCTCCGGCTTGGGCGGAGGAGGCTTTTGGCTCACATACGATGCACAAACTAAAAATTACAGCGTGATTGATGCCCGCGAAACGGCGCCAATTAAGGCTACTGCCGATATGTATCTGGATGAAACAGGAAATCCGGTTAAAGGCGCTTCAACCAACGGCCCCCTCGCTGCCGCAATTCCCGGCCTTCCTGCGGCCTTCGTAACCGCAAGCCAGCAATTTGCAAACTTGCCGCTCTCTCAGAGCCTAAAACCCGCAATTGAAATCGCACAAAATGGATTCCCAATTGATGAGCGCTACATCGAGGGAGCATCGTTTAAAGAAAATCAACTGCGTGCAAACCCTGCCGCCGCTGCTATATTTTTGGATAATGGTAAAGTGCCCGAAGCAGGCTGGATCTTAAAACAGCCCGACCTTGCTCAAACACTTGAGAAAATTGCAAAGGAAGGCAAGGCCGGCTTCTACAAAGGTGAAATCGCCCAAAATATGGTGCAGGATATAACATCTCGCGGCGGCATATGGACGCTGGAAGATCTCGCAGAGTATAAAACAATTATCCGCAAACCCCTGATCATCAATAATAAAGGCGCAAAAATCATAATGCCGTCTTTGCCATCCTCTGGAGGACTGGTTATTGGGAATATTCTGAACATTCTCTCCGGCTATGAAAAACTGAACAAACACCTCATCATCGAGGCTATGAAACAAGGCTATCAGCAACGCGCACAATATATGGGCGACAGCGATTTTGTTGTTGTACCGGTTCAAAAAATCCTCTCCGGCGAGAACGCGGACGAGCAACGCATGAGCATTAGCCCAGACAAAGCCACGCCAAGCGCGCCTCTTGCCCTCGAAGCTGAAAAGGGCACGGAAACCACACATTTCGCAGTTATAGATGCGCAAGGAAACCGCGTCGCCGTCACCCAATCCATCAATTTCTGGTTTGGCTCCGGTTTTGTGCCCCAAGGCACAGGCGTGTTGCTAAATAATGAAATGGATGATTTCACCCTGAAGCCCGGTGTTGAAAACGGCTACGGCTTGCAGGGCACATCCGCGAACGTGATTGCACCTAAAAAACGCATGCTCTCCAGCATGACTCCAACCTTTGTGGAAACAGATAAGGGCATTCTGATCCTTGGCACGCCTGGCGGCTCTCGAATTATCAGTATGAACCTGCTTGCGATCCTGGATTTTCTGGATGGAAAAGACCCCAAAGACATTATCGCCGCCCCGCGTTATCACCATCAATACATGCCCGATATCGTAACCTACGAGGAGGGTGCGTTTACAGATAAAGAGATCAAGGATCTCACCGCCAAAGGCCACAAGCTGGATAAAGCCTCACGCCCCTATGGCAATATGCAGATGATCTTCTGGGACTTTGAAACAAACACCGTAAAAACCTATTCCGACCCGCGCGGCAATGGCAAAGGCGAGGTATATTAAATCCCAAGCCGCTCGCGCCCCTCCGGCCCCAGCCAGTCAATAACCCCCTCGATTTTATCTCTGATCGTGCCCTCCGGCGTAATCACAAAACTTTCCGGATACATCTTCACGCCATAGAGATTTTTTGAAATGGCTTTATCCCCATCATGCACCAAAAAAACATGTGAATAATCAACACCAAGCTTATCAAAAAAAGGCCTAATATCCTGCGGATTTTTATCTACTGAAAGGGCAATAAAGACCAGATTTTCGCGCGCCGCCAGCTGCACCAGCTCCGGCATCTCCACAACACATGGCGCACACCATGTTGCCCAGACATTGATCAGAACCGTCCTTCCCCGAAAATCCGAGAGCCTGTGCGCAGCGCCATCCAAAGTCTCAAACGCAAAATCCGGCGCATCAGGAAAAACTACAGCAGCAGGCGTGCCCGGCGGCGGCGCATACGCATCCCACACCGCAAGCCCTAATCCCAAAACCAGCGCTACAAAAACGATGATAATTTTTTGCATCGGTGCTCCCTCAGGAAGATAAAAAGCAAAAACAGGCACTCAAGCGCAATAAATCCACTCAGATAAAGTCCTAAACCATCCGTAAAACCATAAGAATGCAGCCCCACACTCAGCAAATTCACCCCAAACCACGACAGCGCGAGTATAACGCACAAAAAGCTCATCGCATAAAGAACGCCCTGCGGCCTCATCATTCCGCTGATGCGTCCATGCAAAACCCAGATCAGCCACAAGACAATCAGCAGCGCGCCGTTTTCCTTCGGATCCCACCCCCAAAACCTACCCCAGCTCTGATCCGCCCAAATCCCGCCCAATACCGTGCCGATTGTTGCAAAGAACAGCGCAATCAAAGCGGTGCTCAGCATATGCCCGTAAACAACGCCCCCATGCTCACCCCGCAACAAAAGATAATGCGCCAGTGCGCTGGCAATCGCACAAAATGCATAGCCCGCCGTGATGGAGAGAACATGCGTCGCCAGCCAGAAATTCGTATTAAGAACCGCAGGCAAGACCAAAAGTGAATCACCATCGCCTTCATGCGCAAATCCGAGAATATGCAAAACCGTGCCCAAGCCCGCCGCCATCCCAAGCCAGAACAGGCCGCGCCGCAAGGTGCAATACATCATCACAAGCGCGCACACAAACAACACCGTCTCATAGAGCGTGCTCACCGGCGGACGCTCCAGAATATAAATCCGCGCCGCAATACCGGCAATTTGCATACCGGCGCTCAGCATCAAAATCCAAAACGCCGCCCGCAATAAACCTTTGCGCGTATAGGCCTGAACACCCAAAACACACAAAGCCACCAGACAAAAAACAAAGCTGACAACAAAGGGGTGAAGCAGAGTGTAATAATACTCCACCTGCACGCGGCCCAAATCATATAGCCTGTCATCTTCCTGCACATAAAGCGTATATAGCGCGCGCAAGGAATCGTTCCACATCGAGGCATCACCCGCATGATAGGCCCGCGCCAGCCCCTCCCAATAAGACAGATAATCCGAACTCTTACCCTCCAGCAAAACCTGCCACGGCGCGAGCATAACCCCCTCAACAGGAATAACCTTGAACGGTACACTGCGCCGCCCGTTCTCCTCCAGCGTGCTCAGAAGATAAGAGAGCTCCACTATATGCGCATCATCCGCGCTGAAGGTCTCAAAACCTTGACCCTGCTGCGCAAGGGCCTGCGCGCGGCTCAGCAGCTCATCCTTTTCCCCCATGAGATCAAAATAGCTTCGCTTGCGCCCATCCTCAAAGGAAACATCCAGCGGTAAAAACCCCGCCAGACTGCCCATAAGCTTCTGATAGGAAACTGTTTTTTCCTGCAAGGAAATAAGCGCCCGATGTTGCAGGCTCCACTGATCTTGATCCGCTTTCACAATCCCCAAAATCAAATCCTGCTTGCGATCCAGCGCCTCAAAAACTTCCGTATAGCTGTAAAGCTTGCTCTCGCGGCGCTCCAACGACAAAACCGACAGCACGTCAGGATTGGTAATTTTTATCACCGCAATATGCTCCGCCCGCGCCGGATCAAACAGACTAAGCAACAGCCACGCCATCGCATCCTTTTCACTGCCGGAGAGAATTTTCTTCTGTGCCCGCGCAAAGCTCTCAATTGGCTTGACCCGCCCCGCATCAAGAACAGGCAACTGTGCAAAATACCGTGTATCAAACCCTTGCGCATAAACGCCCTGCGGTACGACCAGACACAACAAAACCAGCGCAGCTACTCTCCTGCGCAAAAACAAGTGCAATATTAAGCCAATACACATCAGCAAACCGGAAATATAGGGAAACGCACGCCCCACATTCCACACCGCCGCCAAAACGGAAACCTCACCGGACGGCGTTTCAAAAAACGAGGATTGAAAAAACGTATACCCCTTATACCGCAGCGGCGCGTTCATCGATATAACGCTCTCCCACTGCAAATCACCATCAGTAATCAAAACGTGCGATTGATATTCTCTGGCGGTATCCGTGCCCGGATAAACCTGCTTTTCAAAATCAACCAGTGTGATGGAAAACGGCAACACCCGCTCAGCCCGCCGCAGCACAAAGCGGTAAGTCTTGCCATCAATCTCGGCGCTTGGAATTTCCGAAACATCCTCCAGCGCAACAAAAATATCCACCCCGTCAACCCGAAAGGTCAAACCGGCCATATTTTCCTCATCATTATTCTTTAGCGTATCATCAGAAAGCTGCATATGCGCCGCCATGCCCTGATGATCCTCACCCCCATCTGCGCGCGCTGTAATCTTGCAATTCCTGCACCGCTCCAGAATTTTAACCTCAAAGGGCAGGGCAGGTAAAACCTGCCCGGCGCGCAGGGTTTTATGATCAAACACGCCTACAAGTTCACCCCGATCATCCATAACAGCAAATTCACGCTTATGATAATCCGATATCCGCGATTCCGATGACCCCTCAGGAATAGCGATATACCCCTCGGAGCTGAAGATCGCGGTAAACAATCCCCCAAGAAGCAACAGCATCGCCCCGATATGCGTGATGATATTTCCTGCATTACGCCAATGCCACGGGCTTTTAAAAGCGAGCTTGAATGCAAGATTAAAGAAAACCAGCGCCACCAACACGGGCATACCGGGCAGGGGAAAAACATACAAGACCCATATAAAAGGCGCGGAAAAATAAAGCCTGCTCGCCTCATAAAGGCCGACATATTTTTGTGCAACCGTGCCGATCACCAGATAAACCATCAGCGCAGGCAGCACAAAATGCAACAGCTTTGGCCCGCAGAGCAACTGATAAAGTTTTTGAGTGATCGTCATCGTGAGGCGTATATTACGCATCTGCGTATAAATCTCTAGTGTAAAAGCGCGCTAATATGATATGACACCGCCCATGACCGAACAAAAATTGATGCATATTGAAACCACGCTCGCCCATCACGAGCAAACCATCACCGAGCTGAGCGATCTCATCACCGCGCAATGGAAAGAGATCGAGAGCCTGAAAGCGCGCCTTGAGAAAACCCTCTCGAAAATTGAACGCCTGGAGGAAACAATGCCCGCAGATTCGCAAATGGCCAATCAAAAACCCCCACATTATTAAAAATTCTAAACCATCTATCAGAAAGTCTTATTCCAAACGCAGCACCTCCTGTCTTTCTGAGCCCGCTTGTCTTTCTGAGCCCCCCTTTGTCATTCCGCCCTCCCTTTTGTCATTCTGAGCGCAGCGAAGAATCCCCTCCCCCCTCATCCCTTAAAAACAAAAACCTTGGCGCCCTCTTGTGTCCTCTGTAGTTCAAAAAACGGTGCGAACCTTAGAGCCTTTGCGGTAATTCCATTTTTAAGGATGATGAATGCACAAGATCCTTCAGCCCTAAAGGGCTTCAGGATGACAATGAGCATCTCAAATGTCATTCCGCCCTCCCTTTTGTCATTCTGAGCGCAGCGAAGAATCCCCCCCCTTTGTCATTCTGAGCGCAGCGAAGAATCTAAGTATTGACGAAAATGTCTGACAGACTAAGCCGCCTGCGCGTAAATCATGAAAAATCCGCGCAAAGCTGCGCGCACATCCTCAGGCTCACGCAAAGCATTCAGTTTCGCCCGAAACGCCGCCGCCCCCGGCAAATCCGCGCAGTACCAGGAAAGATGCTTCCGCGCAAACGGAACGCCCTTGCGTTCGCCGTAATAGGAAAGAATCGCATCATAATGATCCAGAATAAGCGCAAGCTTCTCCTCAATATCTGGCTCCGCGCCAATAGCGCCGGTTCTCATGTAATCCATCATCTGGCGCAAAACCCAGGGCTTGCCTTGCGCTCCGCGCCCGATCATCAGCCCGTCTGCGCCCGATTGCTCCAGCGCCCGCGCGCCATCTTGCGGCGTGATGATATCCCCATTCACGATAACCGGAATATCCACCGCATCCTTAACCGCGCGCACAGCCCGCCAATCCGCATGTCCTGAGAAGCGCTGCTCACGCGTGCGCCCATGCACAGTAACCATACATACACCGACATCTTGCGCTTTCCGCGCCAATGACGGCGCGTTCAAATCCGCATCACTCCACCCAAGGCGCATCTTCACCGTAACCGGCACATCAACAGCCCTGACCGTCGCCGCCATAATCTCGGTGGCCAGACCCTCATCCTGCATCAGCGCCGATCCCGCAAGTTTGGTCACCACTTTTTTGACAGGACAACCAAAATTAATATCGATAATCGCCGCGCCGCGTGCCACACAGAGCTGCGCTGCCTGCGCCATTACATCCGGATCACATCCCGCAAGCTGCACCGCCATCGGAAATTCCTCGGAGTAATCCTCATTCATCTTGATGCAATGTGCGGTTTCATGGATCATCTCGCGGCTGGCGATCATCTCTGAAAAAACCAGCCCTGCGCCGTAAGATTTCACAAGTCTGCGAAAGGGCAGGTCGGTAATGCCCGACATCGGCGCCAAAAACACCGGATCGCTAATCTCTATCGCACCAAGCTTGAAAGCCATATTATACCTTAATCACGCCAATATCGCCCGGAGCTATAGCATCCTTGATCGCCCGCGTCAAAATCTTGACCGTAGCCGGGGTATAGCGATCATAAAAAACCTGATTTTTGCGCCCCAGCCCATGCTCCGCACTGAAACACCCTCCGGCCTTGACCGCACGTTCAATCACCCAGCTTCTCAGCGCCGTCTCATCCACGGTTCCTGACCCGTCATGCACCAGATTGAAATGCACAGCGCCATCCCCGATATGCCCGAAGTCACAAAGGGTTAACATGGGGAATTCATCCGCAAGTGCACCGCGCATATCGGCGCAAAACGCCATCACCTGACCCCGAATGAACGACAAATCAAACGCATATAAGGGTCCTGACTTCTGCACCCCCTCAGACAGAGCATGCCGCAGCGCCCAGAGCTTTTCCGGCGATCCGATTAGCGCCGTCTCAAGCGGTGTGCGCTCACGCGCCCATAGACCGGCCAGAATTTGCTCAAGAACAACATCAAGGCTCTGCTCCCCCTCCCGCGGGGCGGAGCTTCGCGAAAGCTCCATCAAAATCGCATAATCTGGAATACCCTCCGGCCCAAACGGCGAAGACAGGCTGGGCACATGCTCAATCGCTCTGGCCATCGCTTCCCCGCTCATACCCTCAAACGCACTCAGATAATCTCCGCAATCCTGCTGCATACGTATCAAAATCTCGCTCACATCCGAAAATGATTTTGGAATCAGTAACGCGCTTGCGCGCTGCTTCAAACTGGGCGAGAGCCGGAGTATAGCCTCGGTGACCACCCCGAACATACCGCATGTGCCAATAAAAAGCTGCTTCACATCGAGCCCCGTATTATCCTTATGAAAAGGCCGCAGCGCATCAATGATCGTACCCTTCTCATCGGCCAAAACCACCCTTACCCCCAGCACATGCTCGCGCATGCCGCGATATTTCAAAAACCGCGATCCTCCGGTATTGGCCGCAACCATCCCGCCGATACACGGATCAGCGCCCAGATCAATCGGCACCTCTAGCCCCCACTGCGCCCGCAAATCATCATTCAGCCCCCACAGACGTACACCTGCATCGACATGCACCGACCCATTCACAACATCAACCTCATGGACCATATTCATGGATTGTAGGCTCAGGATAATCTGCGTACCCGTATCATCAGGAATGGATCCGCCCACAAGTCCCGTATTTCCCGATTGCGGAATAAACGCCAGACCCTGCTGCACGCAATAGGCAACTATGGCGGAAACTTCTTCTGTTGTGGACGGCCGCAGTACAAGCGCAGCCTTGCCCGTATCCCCGCGTCCGCCGGTCTCATAAGAGCCAAGACCCTCTTCAGGCAACTTAATGCCCTTAGGGTCTAGGAGAGTTTGAAAGGCTTTAAGATGCTTTTGATCCATCCGCAATTATAGGCGCAACTATTGCCCTTTTAAAAGCTTCATTTGCTTCTTGTACAAAACACGGGGATGCACTGCCCCGGATTCTTCCTCGTACTTCTCATAATATTGTTGATGATACGCCTCTGCTTCCCAGAACACAGGCGCAGGGCTGAGCTTGGTTACAACCGCAACGCCCTCGGATTTAAGCTGCGAGAGTGCATTTGCCGCAATTTCGCGCTGCGCCTCATCATGATAAAAAATCTCCGAGCGGTATTGCGTGCCAACATCCACGCCCTGACGATTAAGCTGCGTCGGGTCATGGGCCTTGCGCAAAAAATGGTCCACCAGATCACTATAGGATATCTTTTCAGGATCAAAAGTAATCTCAACCGCTTCGGCATGGCCTGTCTCTCCGGTTGTAATATCCTGATAGGTTGGATGTTCGCTCTGGCCACCGATATATCCTGATCGCGTGAACAAAACACCCATCAACGGTCTGAACTCACTCTCGACACACCAGAAACACCCCCCTGCAAAGGTCGCAACCGGATAATCTGCTGGCTTGCTCGCCTGCAAATCGGGCCCCTTAACATCCAGTGTCCCTTCAACCGCATAAGATGCTGTATTGGATAGAAAAAACCCAAACCCAAGGGCAGCGACACTCAAAAAAATTACAACTAAAAAACGCATTTTCATCTCACTTTTGTTTTTACGAAAACAGGAGTATAATAAACCTATTATATATCTATTATATATCTATTCGAAGGTTACGCGTAAAATGTTTCAATGGCTCTTTAAACCCAAAAATTATGAAGACCGCAGAGATGATTTAGAGCCCTATATCTTGCTTATGCATTATACGGGTATGAAAACAATGAAAGAGGCAAAAGACCGCCTGAGCGACCCCAAAAGCGGCGTAAGTGTTCATTATATTATCGATGAAGATGGAACAACCATGGATATTGTCCCCGATGCCAAGCGTGCCTGGCATGCAGGCGTATCCTACTGGAAGGGTGAAGACGACATCAACTCGGCGTCCATCGGCATAGAAATCGTTAATCCCGGCCATGAATTCGGGTACCGCGCGTTTCCCGAAGCGCAAATGCAAGCCGTCCTCAAACTCTCTCGCAAAATCATCGATAAGCACGAGATCAAATACGTTCTGGGCCATTCCGATGTGGCACCCGAGCGCAAGCAAGACCCTGGCGAGCTTTTTGACTGGGAATGGCTGGCTGCAAACGGCGTTGGACGTTGGCCTCACCCCAAACCAGAAGATTACACCCGCGCCGAAGCGATATCCCGCAATGATTACGAGGCCGAAAAACTTTTTAACGAGCTGGGCTACAATCCGATGGCGGCATTTCAGGATGTTGTCACCGCCTTCCAGCGCCATTATTATCCGGATGTTTTCACGCATGGCACCGAGGGTAAAATCAACCAAGAAACCATAGCGCGGCTCTGCTCTCTATTGCGTCCGCATAAAGTTTGATTTTTCATCATAAATAAGAGTATAGTGCCCTTGGTCGAAGAAATCGGATGGCCGCCCGCCAAAGCCTTGGCAAAGGTGGGAGGAAAGTCCGGGCTTCACGGAAAAACGGCGCCGGATAACGTCCGGACAGGGCGCAAGCTTTGATGGAAAGTGCTGAAGAAATTTAAACTACCTCTTGAAAAGAGGAAAAGGTGAGAAGGTGCGGTAAGAGCGCACCGCATATTTGGCAACAAATGTGGCATGGTAAACCCCGCCGGAAGCAAGACCAAATAGGGGAGGCACGCATGTAAATGCAAGGTGTTTCCGCACCGTCTCCCGGGTAGGTCGCATGAGCGTTTGAGCAATCAATCGCCAAGATGAATGGTCATCACTCATAGAAATATGAGGACAGAACCCGGCTTATAGATTTCTTCGACCTTTTTCTGTGTGCATAATTTATGCATTTTTATATTTTTTTTATGTTGGACAAAAAAACCGCCAAATTCTCCACTTGGCGGTTTTCTTATAAAAGATCTTTATGCTCTAAATCTGTAACACAAGCAGATATATTGTTTTAAAACAATGCCTTCTACTTGCTATCGCTGACATGATAGGTAAATAAAATCGTCCCTAAAAACATGCCACCACTCACAGCAAGAACAATCATTAAGAATGTTTCGAGCATCAAGTCTCTCCCCACACACACTCAGAATTCTGTTCAATCAGTGGAATTACAACTAGCATTATCTGACATAAAAATCAAGCTTTTTGATGATTTGCAATGTCTTAGGAAAAAACCTAGAGTGTACAAGGGCTTGCGAAGCATACCCTGCATAAAAAATGTATAAATTATGAGCAACTTAAAAAATTTATCTCAGTTTTATCCACATTTTTGTCCACGCGTACATGTCTGCTAAGCTCATTATTTCTCTGTATAGCCTCCTGGCAATTCTTGACGTCCCATTAATTCCCATGATATCCCATATATATCCATTTCGTGTCATTTTATGGCACAAGCGGTGTTCTCGTGTTTTCAAAAAGATAAATTATTGGAGCAAGGCTAGGAATTACAGGGCTTTATGGCGTTATTCTTATCGACATACACCAATAAGGTGGACAAAAAGGGCCGGGTGTCCATGCCGGCGCCTTTCCGCGCGGCCCTGGCAGAGCAGCTTCATCATGGCATTGTCGTCTTTTCCGCCCACAACCATACCTGCCTGGAGGGGTTTGATTGGGCCAAAATGGATGAAATCAGCACGCGCATGGATCATTACGACCTGTTTTCCGATGATCAGGACGATCTGGCCACAACGATTTTTGGCGAAAGTGTGCAACTTGTGATTGACGGTGATGGCCGCATCACTATTCCCCCGCATCTGCTAAAGGCTGCACAAATCTCTTCTAATGCCACATTCGTCGGGCTTGGCCGTAAATTCCAGATATGGAGCCCCGAGCTCTTTACCCGCCGCAAAGAGCAGGCCAGAGGCGCAGTGCAAGAGCGCAAGCTCACCATTCCCCAAACCGAAAGGGCGCGCGGATGAATACAAGCCCTCACTACCCTGTGATGCTCCCCGAAGTGCTCGCCGCGCTCAATCCCAAAGACGGTGAAACCTACGTTGATGGAACCTTCGGCGCAGGCGGCTATTCCGCGGCTATATTAGATGCCGCAAACTGCACGCTCTACGCCATTGATCGCGACCCTGGCGCGCAAGCCACAGCAGAAAAATTTAAGGTAAAATACAAAGACCGCTTTATGTTTCTGCGCGGCTGTTTCGGTGATGTCAAAACCCTTCTGGATGGTAAAAAAATAAACGGCTTCGTGCTGGATATCGGCGTCTCCTCCATGCAGATTGACCAGCCGCAGCGCGGCTTCTCCTTCCGTTTTGATGGCGCGCTTGATATGCGCATGGACACAGCCAACGATATGCCCACCGCCGCGGATATCGTGAATACATACGAAGAAAATGCGCTCGCTGATCTGATATATGAATATGGTGAAGAGCGAAAATCCCGCCGCATCGCCCGTAAAATCGTTGAACGCCGCGCTGAAAAAAAATTCGAAACAACACTCGACCTCGCCGATATAGTGCGCTCCTGCGTTCCGCGCTCCAAGGACGGTGTAGACCCCGCAACGCGTACATTTCAGGCCCTGCGCATCGCCGTGAATGATGAGCTTGGCGAGCTTGATCGTGCATTGGATGCTGCCATCGATATTCTCGAAGAGGGCGGGCGCTTGGTTGTGGTCTCCTTCCATTCGCTGGAGGATTCTCGCGTCAAAAAATTCTTGCGCGAAAAATCAGGGGTAACAATCTCCGGCTCTCGCCATGCGCCTCAATCGACGGATGCCCCGCATAAGCAAATCTTTGAGCTCATCTCCCGCAAGGCAATAAAGCCCAGTGAAAAAGAGACCGGAGAAAACCCAAGATCGCGCTCTGCGCGCCTGCGTGCGGCAAAAAGATCCGGAGGGTCTCATGCGTAAAATACTCCTTAAATATTCAATTGTTTTCTCCCTCGTCGCCATCAGCGGCGCGGCCCTGATGAACATCAGTCACCGTGTACAAATTCTTCAGCGCGAAATCACCGCAAAGCAAAACACGATTGATCAGGAAGAGGAATCAATCCGCGTCCTGAAAGCGGAATGGGCCTACCTGAACGATCCTGCACGCCTGGAGAGCATAGCCGCAAATGTCATGGGCATGACCTGTCCGCAATCCGAAGACATGCTTTCCAAAACCGATATCCCGGAAGAGGGGCCATTGCCAGCGCCCGTGCCCTTCAGAGAAGTTTCCTACGGCGCAACACAGGATTTACCCTAATGTGGAAACATGCCCGCCATAACCGGATTGAGCTAAGCGGTGATCGTCAATCGGCCTTCATCATGGCGCGTGGTAGATTATCGATACTAAGTGTCTCTTTTATAGCGGCATATCTTCTGGTTTTAATTCGTCTTGCGGATCTCAGTATCGTTCAGGGCACAATCCCGCAAATGCAAGCAAATCATGACGTGCAGCAGGAGCAGCAGGTTGCTGCCATCGCCCCTCGCCGCGGTGATATCTATGACCGCAACGGATTCTTGATTGCCACAACGTTGAAAACCCCTTCAGTCTTTGTTGATCCTGCTTTGGTCAAAGATCAGGGGCAGCTTCTCTTCAGCCTGTCTTCCGTACTTCCGGATTTGGATAAGGAGAAAACTGCGCGCATCCTTGGCGCCGATAACCGCTTTGGCTGGATTGCGCGGCAAATTACCCCCGCGCAACAACGTCAGATTTTGGAAATAGGCGATCCCGCTCTGGGCTTCCAATATGAATATACACGCATTTACCCCCAAGGCGCACTTTTCGCGCATATGGTGGGCTACATGCAGCGTGACGGGCTTGGTCTTGCGGGCATGGAGCGCGGCTTTGATGATATCCTAAGCGCCGGAAAAGATATAAATGTAACCCTTGATTTACGCCTTCAACATGTCGTCAAACGAGAAGTTTCAAAAGCAATGGCAGACTTCAATGCGATTGGCGGGGCAGGGATCATTCTGGATGCTAAATCCGGCGAGGTTATCGCCGCGGTTTCCCTTCCCGATTTTGACTTAAATGACACGAGCAAGGCCAAGGAAAACCAGAAATTTAATCGCCTGACCCTTGGTGTTTACGAGCTTGGGTCTATGTTCAAAATCTTCTCAACCGCCGGATTGCTAGAGCTTGAAAACGCAAAGATGCAAGACGAATTTGATGCCCGCAATCCCCTGAAAATCGGCTGGCACACGATCAATGATTACCATGCCCAAAAACGAATTTTGAACATACCCGAAGTCTTTGTCCATTCCTCGAATATCGGCAGCGCCCTGATGGGGCAGAAAATAGGCGGCAAGGCACTCCATGCCTTTTATGACGATCTGGGGCTTTTGAATGAAATGAAAATTGATATCAAGGAAGTAGGGCGTCCGATCGTCCCGCCACCAAACTGGAGCGAGAGCACCACAATGACCGTATCCTACGGCCACGGTCTTGCGACAACGCCCTTGCAGATGTCGGCGGCGGTGGGCACAATCGTGAATGGCGGTATTGGCATAACACCATATTTCCTGATGAAAGACCAGGGCGCAATCCAGAGCCAAATTCAGGTTATTTCCGAAAAAACCTCCGCGGATATGCGCAAATTAATGCGCCTTGCTGTGACCAAGGGAACAGGTAAAAACGCTGATGTCTCTGGCCTTGAAGTGGGCGGAAAAACCGGAACCGCTGAAAAGAGCGTGAACGGGCGTTACGACCGCAAAAAGCTTATTTCCTCCTTCGTTGGTGCCTTCCCCATGAGCGACCCACGATATGTGGTTATGGTAATGGTAGATGAGCCCAAAGGCAACGCCAAAAGCTTCGGCTACGCTACCGCAGGCTGGGTTGCCGCCCCCGCTGCTAAGCGCATTGTAACCTCAATGGCCTCAATTCTGGGAATGGCCACAGACAAGTATAACCCCGCGCAGGATATAGGCCGCGATCTGGAACCCTATATCCGCGACCCAAAAGAGACACCTTCTGGAAGGAGACATCTTGCCTCCGTTCAATGAGTTTGCGCATAATCCCAAATTTGACCTGAGCACCATCAAGGGCATAACCGCCGATAGCCGCGCCGTTGAGCCGGGTTTCCTTTTCGCCGCCTTGCCGGGGGAAAAAACCGACGGCCATGATTTCATCCCCGAAGCCCTAAAACGCGGGGCATCGGCCATTCTCTCCGATGGCTCAAAACCATTGCCAGACCATGTTTGTTCACTAAATATTTCACGTGAAACATTGCGCAAATCTTTCGGCCACCTTACAGCCGATTACTATAAAACCCAGCCAGATCAGATCGTTGCCGTCACCGGAACCAACGGCAAAAGCTCGGTCGTCCATTTCACCAATCAGCTTTGGCAGGCTATGGGCAAGAAATCAGCCATGCTTGGCACATTATGCGGGGGGCTGACAACGCCCGACCCGGTAACATTACATAAGACATTCGTCAAATTCTGCGAGGCTGGAATAACCCACACCGCGCTGGAAGCCTCCAGCCATGGTCTCGCGCAATACAGGTTGGACGGCACCATCATCAGCGTCGCCGCCTTCACGAGCTTTTCTCAGGATCACCTTGATTATCACGCAGATATGAGCGAGTACCTGAACGCCAAAATGCGCCTGTTTTCAGAGCTTTTAAAACCAGATGGAACCGCAGTTCTTAATGCCGATATCCCGGAATATGAGCAGCTTCTGGCGATATGCAAACAGCGCAAGGTAAAGATAATATCATACGGAAAAAACGGCAAAAACATCACGCTAAACAGCGCAAAACCTATTGATTTTAAACAAGATTTAAGGATAACGATAAATAAGAAACCATATACTGTTTCTCTGCCGCTCCCCGGTCTATTTCAGGCAATGAATGCACTTTGTGCACTTGGTTGTGTTATAGCAGAAAAAAATACCGATACGGATCGTATAGTTAAGCATATGGATTTGCTATATCCTGTCCCCGGACGCCTGCAATATGTCACAAACGACACAAAAAACCGCCATGCTTATGTGGATTATGCCCACACGCCCGATGCGCTGGAAACAGTTTTAAAGACTTTGCGCCCCCATACAAAGGGCAAATTGATCTGCGTTTTTGGTTGCGGCGGAGACAGGGATAAGGCAAAGCGCCCAATAATGGGCAAAGCAGCGCAAAATAATGCCGATCTGGTGATCATAACCGACGACAACCCCCGCAGCGAAAACGCAAGCGAAATTCGCGAAGCTATTTTAAAAGGCGCGCCGCAGGCTCAGAATATTTCTGGACGGCGCAAGGCCATTGAGTTTGCACTCAGTCAAATGCAAGAGGACGATGTCCTGCTTCTGGCCGGAAAAGGGCATGAACAAGGACAGATTTTTAAGGACAGAACCGAAGAATTTGATGACGTAAAAGAAGTCGAAAATGCACTGCGTACATAAAAAGTAAATGCGTAAATAAATGGAGTAAAAAACTTTTATGATTGAAGATAACAGGTATTTCTGGTCACATTTAAAGACCAGAACAGCAAGCGTACGCGTCCAGCAACGGGCATACACCCCCAACGGAATAATTTTCCGCGTGGGCAATATGATCGATGTAGGCCGCGGCCGCCAGACAGTCATGCTTAATCCCGTGGATTACCCCGGCGATTACGGCGCCACAAACCACAGACACATCAAAAAAGAGGTCGCCGTGCCGTTTTCCATGGGACCGCTCGATTTTGTCTATGCCTGCCCGCAAAAGCCGGTTATGCGTAATGTGAATAGTTTACTTTCAACTCTTTACAAAAAAGACCAGTTAGAGAGAATAGTAATTGATGTTCTGTGTCCCGGCGATTTGATGATCTTCAAGCAAGACAATGAGACGCAAGGCATTCAAATGACGGATGCGCTGCGCGTTGTGCAGGAGCATAAAATGAAACAAAAGATTGTAACAAATGCTCTATAACCTCTTTGCTGATAACGCCCTTTTCTTTGATCTTTTCCGCTCAGTTACATTTCGCACGGGCGGAGCAATTGTGACCGCGCTCATCATTTGCTTTGTGATTGCAATGCCGATGATCCGCTGGTTGAAATCAAAACAGGCACAAGGCCAGCCCATAAGAGATGATGGCCCGCAAACGCATTTCGCAAAAGCCGGAACACCTACCATGGGAGGGCTTATGATCCTCATCTCTGTAGCGCTCAGTACTTTGCTATGGGCAGATTTAACCAACGCCTATATGTGGAACGCACTGCTTGTCATGCTAGGCTATGGAGCGATCGGATTTGCTGATGACTTCCTTAAGCTCACCAAGCGCAACACCAAGGGGTTGCCCGGGCGTATAAAAATCCTTGGCCAGTTGGTGATTGGCGGAATTGCAACCTATGGGATTATGAACACGATGCCCGATACTCTAAGCACCCATATAGCACCTCCGTTTTTCAAAGATATTCTGCTTAATATCTCATGGTTTTTTATACCCTGGTGCCTGCTCGTGATGATCGGCTCTTCGAACGCCGTCAACTTGACGGACGGCCTTGATGGTTTGGCGATTGTACCCGTCGCCATTGCCGCCGGCTGTTTTGGGCTCATCGCCTATCTGGTGGGCCGCGTGGATTACTCAGGTTATCTTTATCTCCACCATGTGCCCGGAACCGCAGAGCTTGCTATCATATGTGGCGCGCTCATTGGCGGCGCCATGGGTTTTCTCTGGTACAACGCGCCTCCTGCCGCCATTTTCATGGGCGATACCGGCTCATTGGCCATGGGTGGTTTGCTCGGCGCAATATCAATTATGACCAAGCATGAAATAGTGCTGGCAATCATTGGCGGCTTGTTTGTCCTGGAAACAGTCTCGGTCATAGTTCAGGTCACATCTTTCAAACTCACCGGAAAACGTGTTTTCGCCATGGCTCCGCTGCATCACCATTTCGAGAAAAAAGGATGGTCAGAGCCGACAATCGTGATACGCTTTTGGATTATTGCCGTGATACTTGCTTTGATTGGACTCGCAACCTTAAAATTGCGATAATGCAAATCCGGTAAATCGATTCTGTGAGAGAGCAATGAGCGAGATAGACGATTTTGTAAAATCTCTGAAAAAGAAACCTGTTTTAATTTATGGCCTTGGAAAATCAGGCCTGGCAACTGCCAAAGCCCTGAAAAAGGCCGGAGCGAATATGATCATCGGCGATGATGATCCCGAAAATGTTGCAAAGCTCAAGGATGTTGATATCTACAGCGATCAGGATCTCTCAAAATGCGCGTTTCTGGTTCTCTCGCCCGGCATCCCTCTAACCCACCCCGAGCCACATGATATCGTCAAAAAAGCGCAAGAGGCGAATATCGAAATTATCTGCGATATTGAGCTGTTTATGCGTATACACCCTGAGGTAAAAACAATAGGAATAACCGGCACTAATGGAAAATCAACCACCTCCAGCCTGCTGCACAGCATACTCAAAACTTGCGGAAAAAATGCGCTTCTTGGCGGCAATATCGGCAATCCGGTCTTTGATCTAAACACAAAAAAGCCCCCGGAATGGCTTGTGCTGGAAATGTCATCCTTCCAGATTGATCTCTGCCCGACTTTCCGCCCCGATATAGGTGTTTTGCTGAACATAACGCCCGACCATATTGACCGTCACGGCACATTCGAAAATTATGCCGCCGTCAAGGAGCGTCTATGCGAAAGCAAAAACGTCGTAATCTGCACCGATGACGAGGGCACCCGGAAAATATTTGAACGATTGAGTGAGCGGGAGGAAGATAAAGATATTACACAAGTCTCAACGGGATCGGTTCTCGAAAAAGGGTACAGCGTCAAGGATCATAAATTATTTGTAGACGGCAACGAAACTGGCGATCTGAATGACATACAAAACCTAAAAGGGGCGCATAATGGCCAGAACACCGCCTGCGCCTATGCCGCCGCCCGCAAAGCGGGCTGCATGCCGGCCCAGATTTGGGAAGGCCTTAGAGAATATCCGGGTCTTAATCACAGACAATTCCTGGTGCGAACCATCAATGGCGTTGGGTATATCAATGACAGCAAAGCCACCAACGCCGCCGCCGCCGCCGTTGCTTTGGGCTGCAACAATAATGTCTATTGGATTGTCGGTGGACGCCGAAAAAAGAACGGCCTGGAAGGGTTGGAGCATTTTTTCCCGCGTATCAAACATGCCTTTCTGATCGGCGAGGCAACCGATGATTTCGCGCTATGGTTTGACCAATATACAATCGAATATTCCAAATCCTTCACGCTCGATAAGGCGCTGCGTGATGCCCATGCCATGGCGCAGGATAATCGCGGCCAGCCTGGCGGGGCAGGGGTCGTTCTGCTCTCTCCCGCATGCGCGTCATTCGATCAATTTTCATCCTTTGAAGAGCGCGGCGATCATTTCAGTGAACTTGTGAATGCACTGGAAGAATGATGCAAGACATCCAGATTAACCAGCCAAAAGCCTTCTCGCGTATGGATCAATCCTTCCTCGGGGCATGGTGGTGGACGGTTGACCGCGTCATGCTGGGATGCGTCTTATTGCTGATCCTCTTTGGCATAGCTCTTATCGCAAGCGCCAGCCCCTCAGTTGCGAATAAAATCGGCGTCAGCGACTATCATTTCTTAAAAAAGCACATCTTGTTCCTCATCCCCTCGGTTTTACTCATGATCGGCGTATCCATGATCAAAGCCCGAACAGTTTGGCGCTTGGCCAGTATAATTCTTGTTATTTCTGTAATGATGATGATCGGCGTATTATTCTTTGGAGCAGAAATCAAGGGCGCACGGCGATGGATTTCAATATTAGGTTTTTCCCTGCAGCCCAGTGAGTTTATCAAGCCCGCCTTCGCAGTCGTGGCCGCATGGCTTATCGCCTTACAAAAAAAATCAACCCTCGAAAGCCATATCAAACCGACCTTTCACGGCTATCATGTTGCCATAGCCCTCTATATTGTCATGATCATATTGCTTTTGCTGCAACCAGATTTGGGGATGACCGTCGTCCTGACCTGCGTATTTGCGGTGCAGGTTTTTATCGCAGGTCTGCGCTTTCGTTACCTGGCAATATTGCTGGCTGTCGGCGGGGCCGGCCTTAGCGTGGCTTACATGTCTTTCTACCATGTCCGTAGCCGCGTCGACAGATTCTTTAACCCCGATAGCGGGGATACATATCAGGTTGACAAGTCTCTGGATGCCATCCGAAGCGGTGGCTTCTCGGGTGTTGGGCCGGGGCAGGGTACAGAGAAAATCAGGCTGCCTGATGCGCATGCTGATTTTATTTTCTCCGTTCTTGCCGAGGAAATGGGATTTATATTCGCTTCAATTCTGATGGGAATATTTCTGGTTATTCTCTTGCGTGGATTCAGGCGTTTGCAGGAAACACAGGATATGTTTAGCGTGCTTTCGGCGGGTGGTCTGCTCGCAATGTTTGGTTTTCAATCCCTCATCCATATGGGCTCCAGCGTCAATCTATTGCCTGCAAAAGGCATGACGCTTCCCTTTATCAGCTACGGCGGCTCTTCTTTGCTGGCTATGGGGCTGGCCTTTGGCATTATTCTTGCGCTCACCCGTCAGAAAACCAGAGGATCAATTGCGCGCACAAGCATGACCATGACCCGCATGAAAAAGGAATCCGCCCATGTCTAAATTCATCCTTATCAGCGCAGGAGGAACCGGAGGGCACATGACCCCCGCCGCCGCATTGGTTCAGGATCTAAAGGCGCGGGGTTTTCGTGTTGAGCTGGCAACAGACCCGCGCGGGATGAAATTTGTGAAGCTTTTTAAAGATATCAAAATCCACACCCTGAAATCCGGGACGGCAGGTGCAGGCATAACCGGTAAAATCAAGGGAGCGCTTAACCTGGGAATAGGCATCCTGAAAGGCCTGTTACTCATAAAATCACTTAAGCCCGATCTGGTCATTGGCTTTGGTGGCTACCCTTCTGTTCCTGCAGTTTTCGCGGCGCAAAGATATGATATCCCCACTATTTTGCATGAAAGCAACGCGGTCATAGGCAAGGCTAATCTTTTTCTGGCTCCCGAGGCCGAGCGGATTGCCCTGACTTATCCCTATTATGACGGTTTAGAGAAGACTGATATGTTAAAATGCGTGATCACCGGTAATCCCATCCGTGCAGATATCGCCGCGCTCAGCAAGGAGCCCTATCCTCAAAGGAATGAAAAACTAAACATACTCATCATGGGTGGCTCTCTGGGTGCTAGCATCTTAAGCGAGGTTGTCCCCAAAGCCATGGCACTTTTGACAGAGCGGCAACGTAGCCAAATTCACATTGTACAACAATGCCGCGAAGCCGATCTGGATAGCGTGCGCGCCGCCTATGCCGAGGCAAAAATAGAAGCCGATCTTGCAACATTTTTCGAAGATGTCGCCTATCAGCTCAAATCCGCGCATCTTTTTATCGGCAGATCCGGCGCGAGCACCGTCGCGGAAATCAGCGCTGTTGGCCTTCCGGCAATATACATCCCTCTGAAGGTGCACGAGGATGAGCAGCAAAAGAAAAACGCACAAGGAATTTCACATAAGGGTGGAGCATGGATCATCGATCAGGATGATTTTACACCGGAAAAACTCAGTGCGCGCATTTCAGAATTTCTAAATAATCCTGAAATATTGCCCAAAGCCGCAGAGCATGCTAAAGCTTTTGGAAAACCGGATGCGGCAAAAAAACTGGGTAATCTGGTGGCTGCTCTGGTAGAGCAATAATAAAAGGAATTATCATGCGCACAATGTCACCGGACATCGGCACTCTCCATTTCATCGGCATTGGCGGTATCGGCATGAGCGGTATAGCAGCCCTGCTGGTGTCTTTAGGTTACGCCGTCCAAGGTTCTGACATGGCCGAAAGCGCAAATGTCACGCGCCTGAGAGAGCAGGGCATAAAGGTTCATATCGGCCACGAGGCAGAGCATATCCGTGATAATGGCAAGCTGCCCGCCGCCGTAGTGATCTCCTCCGCCATCCGTAAGGATAACCCTGAGCTGATTGCCGCTCGCGCCGCCAAAGTTCCCATCGTGCAGCGCGCAGAAATGCTGGCCGAGCTGATGCGCCTGAAATCCGCTGTTGCTGTTGCCGGAACGCACGGCAAAACCACCACGACATCCATGGTGGGGCAGATGCTCGATACCGCCGGATTCGATCCCACGGTCGTCAATGGCGGGATTGTTAATGCTTACGGAACCAACACCCGCTTCGGCCAGTCGGACTGGATGGTCGTAGAGGCCGATGAAAGCGATGGCAGCTTCATAAGGTTACCTGCAACGGTGGCGGTGGTCACCAACATCGACCCCGAGCACATGGATCATTACGGATCATTCGAGCAGGTCAAAAGCGCCTATAAGCGCTTTGTTCTGAACCTGCCCTTCCATGGCTACGCGCTGCTTTGCATTGACCATCCGGAAGTGCAAACTCTGGCCGCGCAAGTTTCTGACCGCAAAGTCATCACCTACGGCTTTAACCCACAGGCCGATATCCGCGCTGAAAATATCCGCGTCAGTGCAAATGGCTCCATCTTTGATGCCATATTCGCCGGCTGGCTCAATATGGATGGAAAAGATGTTGTTATTAAGGACATCAAGCTCTCCATGCTGGGTCGTCATAATGTGCAGAACTCGCTGGTCGCGCTCGGCGTGGCAAAGGAAATGGGCGTCCCCCCTGAGACCATGAAAAAGGCGCTGAGCAATTTTGGCGGGGTCAAGCGCCGCTTCACCAAAACCGGAGAAGTTAATGCAATCACGATAATCGATGATTACGCCCACCACCCGGTCGAAATCGACGTCGTTCTCAAGACCGCCCGTAGTGCTGTGAGCGAACAGGGCGGGCAGGTCATTGCCGTAATGCAGCCCCACCGTTACACTCGCCTGCAGGATTTATACGAGCAATTCTGCCGCTGTTTCAACGATGCCGATCATGTGTTCATCGCCGATGTCTATGATGCGGGCGAAACCCCAATTGATGGCGTGGATAAAAATTACCTCGTGCAGGGCCTGAAAACCCATGGCCACCGCTCTGCCCATATCCTTGAGCATAGGGACGACATCGCGCGCGTTATTGCCGATGTCGCCAAACCGGGCGATTATGTGATTATCATGGGCGCAGGTAACTCAACGCAATGGGCACATGCCCTGCCGCAGGAGCTCACGCGAGAGCTCGCTAAGCGCAAGGGCGCAGTCGCGTGAAAGCTGCGGCAATGAAATTCGATCCCATACTTTATGATGGCGTGTTCACACAAAACGCCCCACTTGGCGCAAAAAGCTGGTTCCGCTGCGGCGGGTCGGCTGATCTTCTCTTTGAGCCGGACAGTATTGAGGACCTTGCCAGTCTCTTAAAAGACTACCCCGTAGACGCCCCCCTCACCATAGTGGGAGGCATGGCCAACACCATCGTGCGTGACGGCGGCATACGTGGATTAACAGTGCGCCTTGGCAAACCCTTTTCCGAAATCGAAGTTAAAGGCACAAAAATCATGGCTGGTGCAGGCGCGCTCAACGGCTCAGTTGCTGCGGCGGCGGCCAAGGCCGGAATAGGGGGGCTTGAATTCCTCTCCGGTATTCCGGGCACCGTCGGTGGGGCATTGCGCATGAACGCCGGAGCCTATGGCGCAGAAGTTAAGGATGTGCTCACGGGGGCGATGGCCTTGAGCCGCGATGGCTTGTTTCTGCCGCTTTTGCCGATGGATTTGAACATGGGATACCGATCCTGCGAATTACAGGATGGCGCAGTTTTTACAGGCGCCGTGTTCGAGGGCAAGACAGAAGACAAAACCATCGTTAAGAAACGCCTGAAGGAGATTAAGGAACAGCGACAGAAAACCCAGCCAATCAGCGAAAAAACAGGCGGCTCCACCTTCGCCAATCCACCGGGTGATCTGAAGGCATGGCAACTGGTGGAAAAAGTCTGCGGGCGTGATCTCGCAATTGGCGGTGCGCGCATGAGCGATAAACACCTGAATTTCATGATTAACACCGGAACCGCCACCGCCGCAGACCTTGAGGCGCTTGGCGAGGAACTTATCCGCCGCGTGAAGAACCAGTGCGGCATTGATTTGCACTGGGAGATTAAGCGGGTTGGGGAATTAAGCCTGAATAACTTGAAATTAGCCACCCATTTTTAATTGCGCAGCACCTGGCGCACCTGGCTGAGAGCCCATTTCTTGAATTTTCTCAAAGTCATCTTTGTATTTGAGCGGCATTTTTGTGCTTAAAGCCAATTCCTCTGCTACTGCAGTCATCATCTCTCTCGCTTTTTGAAAGACAGTATCAATATCTCTGCCATCATTTAAGCCCCCATGATAGGAACCCTCTACTCCACCGGCAGACTGCCCATTTTCACGCAAATGGCCAACTTGCAAACGTCCGTCAGGACCTAAGTAAGCTGTAACAAGACGGTTATCCTGATCTTTGAATGCAATTGCAAAGCTCAAAATTGTATCATCTTTTGCTGTAGCCGCCCACCATACATTTTGTCCGTTGGGCAGAGTAGCCTCGCTCGCGGCGTCTGCGAGTACTGTACCGCCATATTTCAAGAAATCTTCCCTGATCTTAGTTTCAAGCGGTTCTTCATTTATTTGAACCTGACTTATTTGAACCTGACGCATAAGGTTTTTTAATATTTCATCTGCAGTAGGTTGCGACTCACTCATGGTAATCTCCCGTAATCTCCCATAATGTTCTATTATATTATTTATAAGTTATGAAAATATACTTAAATTAGAGCATAACCGTCAAGATATTTTTTTATAATTTTAAAAAAACCCCTAAATCCTGAGCACCCGTTCATAAATATCGGGCAGATCGTTCTCGAGCAAGATCACATCTCCCGGCTTTTTATGCTCAATCAACCAGCGCTCCGCCTCTTTGAACGTATCAAACTGATAGAGCATCTTACCGCGCCCATGCATGTTATACCCCTCGATAAAGGTGGGAATGCGCGAAGGAGAGACAGCAATCACGATATCACACGCCTCCGCCGCCAGCGTGCCAAGGGTCTTGTGGACCTCATCATGCGCCGCGCCAAGCTCCACGATACCGGGCGTCACCAAAATAGCGCGCCCCTTGTGATGCTCTGCCAGAACGCTCATCACATGGACGGCGGCGCGAAAACCCGGCGGATTGGAATTAAATGCATCATCAATAATGAACGTGCCATCAACCTGCGCTTTTACCTCAAGGCGGTGCTTGATCTGCGGCGTTGTGGCCAGAGCGGTCTTGATATCTTTCGCCTCCATTCCAAGGGACATGGCACAGGCAAAACACAAAGCCATATTATGCCCGTGATGAATACCGTAAAGCGGCGCGCGCAGGGTATATTTCTCCCCCTTCCACGACAGATCCACGCATAGACCCTTAGGGGTTTGATCGACCTTAAGGATATGCAGATCATCGGGCGCAAGATAGCTGTATTCCTGCTCGTTCTTGGGTGCTTTGCCCGGGCGCATCGGTTCACCACATACTATAAAATGATCCATCGCGCGTGCCCGCATCTCGCGGGTATAGTGAAATTTCAGGGTTTTTTCATGCACAATCACCGTGCCGTTTTTCTCAAGAACCGCCTGCGCAAGCTCATATTTTGCGTGCGCAACAGTGTCCAAGGTTTTAAACCGTTCATAATGCGCATGACCAATGGCACTGATAATGCCAAAATCAGGCGGCGTCAGCGCGCACAATGCGGCAATCGAGCCCGGCCCATACGCGCCCATCTCTGCGAGCAAATAGCGGTGATTAGGTTGAAGCTGTTCGCGGATAATGCGCGTTGTGCCCATAATCGTATTTGTACTGCCCGGGGTAACAAGAGTAGGAGCCGAATGCTTCAATATATGCCCCAAAATATGCTTGATGGATGTTTTGCCGTATGATCCTGTAATCCCGATAACAATCGGTTTATATTCATCCAGCTTTGCGCGAGCCTCGGCGGCCAGACGCTTTTGAACTGCGGCCTCATGCGGGCGCAAAGAAGCATTCCCCATCAAGAGAAGCGCCGGTAAAAGCTGCACCGTGATGATCCAGAGAAAGACATAAGGAAACACAAAAGTTACCGCACCGGCAAGCGCAGCATAAAGCACTGATATTCCCAGAATGCGCTTGGCGCGCTGGGTCAAGACAAAAGGCTTTTTCGCATCTCGGCGCGGATCTTTTTCCAGATAGGCGGCCAGAGAAAATCCTAGGAAAATCAGAATGTTACTGTATAGCTCAGGCAAACGCACAACCACAGACATCACCAGCAGCAGCAAAAGAAACAGCGAAACTCGAGTATCATAAACCTTGTTCATGATAATCCAGCGGCTCAGGCGCGTATTGTCGTAATCATCCTGCTGGAGCGCGTGCAAATAACTCATCAGCCGCGTTGTCGCAAAGGCAAGAAATGCGATATAGGTAAATATGTGGATGATAAAGGCCGTGCTCATGCGTTCTCTTCTATAAAATCATTCAAAATCTTTATCACCGGATGCCGCCCATCGCCAAGCACAGAATAATGATCCTGCCCGTCAAGTAAAAAGAATTTTGAGCCCGTGATCAACCGCGAGTATCGTTCCCCAAATTCCGGCGGAGTTTCCGTATCGCCCGATCCGTAAATCAGCGCAACGGGGCAGGATATCATTTTTGCCTGCTCGGTTAAATCCTCATTCACCACGCGGATAAAAATGGAACGCATCGCCCCGGCGCTCTGGTAATCACGACTGCCAAAAGCGCGCATGATATTTTGCTTGAGCGCCCCTTCGGGCACAAGCCGCTTCAAAATCTTAAACAAACGGATGCGCAAAAACAGATAGAGGCGCTTCAGGGCAGGGCGCTTGCGCTTTAAGCCCGCCCCGGCAATAAAGGTCATTGCCCGCACGCATTCGGGATGCCGCGCTGCAATCTGCACCCCCACGCGGCAGCCAAAGCTGTGCCCGACCCACAGAACAGGCGGAAATCCCTGATCTTTAATCCACGCGGCAATTGCATCGGCATATGTGGCTGTATCCCAATCCTGCGGCGGTGTTTCCGATGCCCCAAAGCCTGGAAAATCAAGCGTAATATGACGCATCCGCCCCTCAAACGGTGCAATGAGCGGCAAAAACGCAGCATGACTTTGTCCCCAGCCATGCGCCCAAATAACAACAGGCAAACCCGCACCAAGATCGCGGTAGCAAAACTTTACACCCTGCGAATTAAATTCTTGCACATCTGCCCCCTTTAAAGAGCGGTAATTTCATGGTTAAATAGGAAAGTTCAAATATCCATCACCCCTTATACGATGATTAAGCAATGTCTCAAACCAAAACTGTGCAGAAAAAAAAGATAGCCGTGTTTTTCGGTGGAAGATCGCCTGAACATGATGTCAGCGTCATCTCCGGCCTTCAGGCTTTGGGCGCAATAGACACGAATAAATATGAGGCATTCCCTGTTTATATCGCCCCCGATGGTGCATGGTATATTGGAGATATCCTGCGTAAGCGCGAAAATTATTTGCTCAAAAACCTGAGCGAAGTAACCGAAGTTACCCTGGATGTTCACGCCGCGCGCGGGGGCAGTCTAATTCCAAAGCACCAGCCATTTTTAGGCTCAGCCAAGCCTATCCCCTTTGATGTTGCAATCCCTGCTTTTCATGGCTTGTTTGGCGAAGATGGGAATATTCAAGGCCTCTTCGAGCTAGCGAATGTGCCTTATACCGGCATGCGCACCAAGGCCAGCGCGATTTTAATGGATAAGATCACCACCAAATACGCGCTTCAGGCTTTGGGTATCCCCGTCTTGCCTTTTGCCGTGTTAAAGCGCCCAGATCAGGGTTTTTTGATCGCCGAGGAAACGATCGATCAACTCCTGAAGCCGCTCGGCTACCCTTGCATTATCAAGCCCGCACATCTGGGTAGCTCCATCGGCGTGGCCAAAGTCAAAAACGCCGAAGAAGCCAAAGCCTGCCTGCCCGCAATTTTCGAATTTGATGATTGCGCCATCGCCGAGCCATTTGTTGAAAATCTGATCGAGTATAATGTTGCTGTTATGAAAAAAGGCGCGACATCGGCCATTGAACGCCCCAAAGCCACGGACGAGCTTCTTGATTTCAAACAGAAATATATGTCAGGCAGCAACAGTAAGTCGGGTGATAAACTCGGCGCAAAAAACACCAGCGCCCCCGTCAGTGAGGGCATGCTCTCGCTTACCCGCGAAATTAACCCCAGCCTGCCTGAAGAAAAAAGCAACCAAATCCGCACATGGGCAATCAAAATGTTTGATGCCCTGGATGGCACCGGCGCGCCGCGCATCGATTTTATCGGCAACGCCAAAACCGGCGAGCTCTGGATGAACGAAGTCAACCCCATGCCCGGCTCATTTGGCTATTTCCTCTGGGAGGCCGCAAGCAAACCGATTTTATTTACAGATCTTTTGACGAAACTTATCGAGGAGGCAATGATTGAAAACAAAGCTAAATCGCTTCCCCGCGACCCCGTGCCTGCAGACGCGCGATTGTTGAGGAGGGGCTAGGGATGCTGGCAGCGATAAGACGATCATCAATAGGAACGCGCAAATCAACGCTGCGAAGAAAGCGTGCGGCCAAATCAAAGATCAGCCAGTTTAAAAAGCCACTGATCGCAGGCACTCTGGCTGCGCTGATTTTATGGGCAGGCCTGTGGTTTTTCCTGAGCGATATGGACACACGCCTGATGAGCGCAGCAAAAAACCAGACACTCAAATTTACCGCTAAAGCAGGTTTTCGGGTTGATAATTTACTGGTTGAGGGCAGGAAATATACGGACGCGCAAACCATGCTCGCTCTTATGAACATCCAAAAGGGCGATCCCATATTCCTGCTTGATCCGGTAGATGCCAAGACACAAATTGAGAAAATTGGCTGGGTGAAATCTGCGCGCGTTGAGCGCCGCCTTCCTGATACGGTCTATATCAGATTGGAGGAGCGCAACCCAATTGCATTGTGGAAAAATGAAAATGCACTTAGCCTGATTGATTATCAAGGTGTTATTCTAACGCGCAGCAATCTCAGTGCGTTTAAAGATTATTTCATGGTCGATGGTGCAAAGGCCCCCGAGCAGGCAGCGGCCCTGATCAATATGCTCAGTAAACAGCCGGATATTATGGCCATGGTCGATCACGCCGAGTATATTGACGGACGCAGATGGGATTTACTCCTGACGGATGGAAAAAGGATTAAACTGCCTGAAAGCGGTATTGACCTTGCCCTTAAGGCGCTTGCCGAAAAACACGGCGAGGATCAGGTCTTGACCAAAGAAGCAATCCGCGATATCGATGCGCGCTACCAGGGCAGGCTGATTATTCGCACTCGCCTGGGCACAGTCCAGGATTACAAATCAAAATTTTCTGAAACCAGCCTATAAACTTAACTAAGAGTATAAATTAGCCTCATGCGTCCACGTAACAGCATAAAACAAAATGATACATTGCTCGCAGCCCTTGATATTGGCAGCAGTAAGACATCGTGCTTTATTGGCCGCCCTTGCGAAAACCATGGCTTCGAGATTTTAGGTGTTGGCCATAAAGCATCAAAAGGCGTGAGAAACGGATCGATTATAGATCTTGACGCTGCCGAGGCCGTTATTCGCCAGACCGTTCACGCTGCCGAGCATATGGCCGCAGAGGTCATGCGCGGCTATCCGCTGCGCGAAGTGATCGCGAATGTTTCAGGAATGCATGTGCGATCCTTTGGCCATTGCGTAGAGGTGGATATTGGCGGGCATGAAATCACCGATAATGATGTGCGCCGCGCTCTGGCCAGCGCGCAGGAAAAAGAGGCAAAAGATAGTCTCGAGCTCATCCACACTATCCCTACATTTTTCCGCGTCGACGGACAGGACGGCATTCGCGATCCGCAAGGGATGATCGCAGACGGATTTGAAGTGGATATTAATCTGGTAACTGGCGACTCGGCAGCGCTGAGAAACATGGCCTCTTGCATTGAACGCAGCCATCTGGATATCTCTGCCCTTTGCGTTGGTGCTTATGCTTCTGGGCTGTCTTCTCTGGTGGATGATGAAATTGATCTGGGATGTACGGTGATTGACATCGGCGCGGGCGTTGCCTCATTCGCCGTCTTCCACAGCGGGTTCATGATTTACTGCGATGCTATACCTCTTGGTGGACAAAATATCACAAATGACATCGCCAAAGGCCTGATGACATCCGTTGAGGACGCCGAGCGCCTTAAAATTCTCTACGGCAGCGCCATGGCCTCTCACACGGACGAAAACGAAATGATCGATGTGCCAAAGCTGGGTGAAGAAAACCGGTCAAAACCAAACCATATTCCTCGCTCTTTTCTGATCGGCATTATGCAGCCGCGCATCGAAGAAATCCTGGATATGGTGCGCGCAAATCTAAAAGATTGTGGCCTGGATCGTGTTATTGGACGGCGCGTTGTTCTAACGGGCGGCTCCAGTCAAATCGCAGGCATCAAAGAGTTGTCCGAGCATGTTCTTGACAAGCAAGTGCGACTGGGCAAGCCTATCCGGCTCAGCGGCCTTCCAGATGCGGTCAGCGGCCCATCTTTTTCAACCGTCGCCGGGTTATTAACATATGCCGCCGAACATAGCGGCGAAATGCCAGCCGAGATTATGGCCCGTCTTCGCCCTGAATCGGTTTTTGAGCGTGCAAAACTATGGCTCAGAGAAAACTGGTAATTTTATCCACAGCATTGTTCTCAGTGTCTGTATAAGCATAGAGTCTCTAGCGCTTTCACCAAAAAACTGAATCAGATTCGTGGGTTAGGTTGCTTGCTTCAAAATTTGATTCAATGTAGGAAGAGGTTTCTGGATGTACAAAGACGGGGAAAAGGGCAAACGCACATCAATTGCCCCTTTTCATTGAAGAAAAATTTACTTAAACTTTTTTCAACCTACCTTGAACATCCATTTCTCAGGAGTTCCTAAAGAAAATGATTAACGTAAAAATGCAACCAACACCGGTTCAAAAATTATCTCCAAAAATTGCCGTAATCGGCGTTGGGGGTGCGGGCGGCAACGCTGTAAACAACATGATCGCATCCAATCTGGACGGATGCGAGTTCCTGGTGTGTAACACAGATGCGCAAGCACTTGGCAACTCTCATTCTGACAATAAGGTTCAGTTGGGGATGAATGTTACAGGTGGTCTTGGTGCTGGCTCTAAGCCCGATATCGGTCAGGCAGCAGCAGAAGAAAGTCTTGAAGAAGTTCTACAGTATCTTGAGGGTGCAAATATGGCCTTCGTCACTGCCGGTATGGGTGGTGGCACGGGGACTGGTGCGGCGCCGGTTATTGCAAAAGCCTGCCGCCAGCAAGGGATTTTAACCGTCGGTGTGGTTACTAAGCCGTTCCATTTTGAAGGTGTGCACCGTATGGAGCAAGCCGAGCGCGGTATAGCTGAAATGCAGCAATATGTAGATACGCTCATCGTTATTCCAAATCAAAACCTGTTCCGCATTGCAAACGAAAAGACAACATTCGCAGAAGCATTCAAGATGGCAGATACTGTTCTTCAGTCAGGCGTTCGCGGCGTGACTGATCTCATGGTTCGCCCCGGACTTGTGAATCTTGATTTTGCCGATATCCGGACTGCCATGCTGCAAATGGGCAAGGCTATGATGGGTACGGGTGAGGCATCCGGTGATAAACGCGCTATTGAAGCCGCTGAAGCAGCTATTAACAACCCGCTTCTGGATGATGTATCAATGAAAGGCGCAAATGGCGTCATCATTAACGTCACCGGCGGTTTTGATATGACATTGTTCGAGGCAGACGAAGCCTGTAACCGCATTCGCGATGAAGTTGATCCAAATGCCAATATCATCTTTGGCGCAACATTCGATGAATCAATGGATGGCGTAATGCGTGTATCAATCGTTGCTACCGGCATTGAAGGTGGTTCTGACAGAGGTACAGGCTCAACAGAAGGCCGGGGCAGTTTTGGCGGGGGAATGGGGCGCTCAATGCCTAATGCCGCATCTGTTGCAACAGCATCAGAAAAAGCATCCGTACAATCATCTTCGCCTGTAACGGCAAGGCGAGAGCCATCACCAAAGATGGCCGTCACAAGCCGCGATATGGTTAAAAACCTCACAGCGCCTGCTCCGATTGCACGTGGAAATGAAGAGGCTCCGAGTTCTATCGATATGTTTGAGCAAGGCGAGTTTATTGCTCAGGATGATGATCAGCCAGTATTGCGCGGCGAAACCTATAACAACGCCTTCATTCCGCCAAAGCCGATGGAGCCGGATGTAATGATTCCAAAAACAGGAATCGGCTCACACATCTCAAGCTTCCATGGTGCGCATCTTGAAGAAAAGCAAAAACATCACTCTTTGGGCCTAAATCTGACGCCGCCGAAAAAAGTAACCGCAGAAGCTGCGCGGCAAAATGCAAGGCCTCTCTCATTATTCGAGCGCATAACAGGATCAGTGCAGCAGCGCATAGACAATATGCGTGATGATGGTGATATGATTCGCGCAACAAACGAAAAGCAAGAGCGCAAAGCAGATGTTCCTCAAAGACCGGAACAGGGAACGCTCAATATCACAACGCCAGCGGCCAGGCCCGTTTCCAGGGCTGAAGACGAGCTTGATATTCCTGCTTTTCTCCGCAGACAGGCGAATTAACGCGCCTGTCTAACGCATTGAATTTTCTTTGTAACATATCGAAACAATCTGTTATTTGAAGCGCCGTACGCTTATCTGTATTCTCAGGCCAGTATAATAAATAACCCTTAGGGCGAGCTTATGACTGGAACAATACAAACGACGCTGCGCAAGAAAATCACACTGTGTGATATAGGCCTTCATTCAGGCCGTGATATTACGATGAGCCTTATTCCTGCGGCTGCTGATCATGGTATTGTATTCATAAGAACGGACCTGAAAGACGGCGAAAATATCATCCCTGCAAAATGGGATCATGTCGTTGATACGCAGCTTTGCACGGTTATTGGCAATGCCCATGGCGCAACTGTTGGAACAATTGAGCACCTCATGTCGGCTCTGCGCGGGTGTGGTATCGATAATCTTCTGATTGAAATCAACGGGGCGGAAGTCCCTGCAATGGATGGCAGCGCGATGCCTTTTGTTGAAGCCATTGAAAAAGCCGGTATCTCAACCCAAACAGCGGCCAAACGTTATATCCGTGTGCTCAAGGAAGTGAGCGTTGAAGAAGACGGCAAGCGTGTAACGCTCAAGCCAGATGAAGCCTGTGTTTTCGCTGGAGAAATCGAATTTGATCATCAGAAAATTGGCTTCCAGCGATTTGAAACACAGCTCGTAAACGGCAACTTCAAACATGATATCGCGCAGGCGCGCACCTTTGGATTTTTCCACGAAGTCGAATGGCTCCGCTCCAAGGGGCTGGCGCTTGGTGGCTCCATGGACAATGCAATCGTTTTGGATAAAGAAACAGTGATGAACCCCGATGGTTTGCGTTTCTCTAACGAATTTATCCGCCACAAACTTCTGGATGCAATCGGCGATCTCTACCTTGCCGGTGCGCCGATCCTTGGCCTTTATGACGGCGTAAAGGCAGGCCATGCGATGAACAACAAAATCCTGCATAAATTATTTTCTGATCAGCGTAATTGGGAATATGTTGAACTCGATACGCAAAGAAACCAGGCAGCGCAACAAACATCCATGCGCGAGCGTGCATACGCCTAAACTTGTCCCCGTATCTTCTCTATTAAATCAGGGCAAATCACTTCACTTAAACATGACTTCGGTTTACAGTGTTCCATGTTCTATTTTCAGGAGTCCCTCGGCATGGTTTTACGAAAAACCCTTCTTCTCATGTTCATCGCAATTGGTTTATCCGGCTGTTCCTCCTCATCCAAAAACAAGGAACCCGCTGTCGAACAAGCCTCTGCTGAAACGCTATATAGCCGCGCGGACAAGGCCCTGAAAGGTAAGAAATATTCAGAGGCAACAAAATATTTCGAAGAGGTTGAGCGCCAACATCCATATTCAAAATGGTCATCGCGTGCACAGTTAATGGGCGCATATTCCTCATACCTCGATCAGCGCTACATAGAAGCAATCGTGGCACTTGACCGTTATATCCAGCTCCACCCCGGCTCGGATGATGTGGATTACGCCTACTATCTGAAGGCCTTATGCTATTATGAGCAAATATCAGATGTTCGCCGTGATCAGGAAATGACAGTTCAGGCCGTCAAAGCCCTGAACACGGTAATCAACCGGTTCCCTAACAGCAATTACGCCCGCGATGCCAGCCTGAAGCGTGATTTGACACTGGATCACCTCGCCGGCAAGGAAATGGAAATTGGGCGTTATTATCTGCGCCGCGGAGAGATCAACGCATCCATTAACCGCTTCCGCTCTGTGATTGTAAATTATGACACCACCAGCCACGTCGCCGAAGCGTTGCACCGCCTCGTTGAAGCCTATTTGACACTTGGCCTGAAAGACGAGGCGTATCAGGTGGCCGCCGTTCTGGGCTATAACTATCCCGGCAGCAAGTGGTATGAGCGCAGCTTCGCATTGCTCGATGACAAACAGCGCAAAAAAATAAACGATGAGCGTGGCCTTATAGAGCGCACAATGGATTCACTACTCAACCCGAAATAATAAATGAAAGAGGGAGCTCTGCGTAAGCCATGCTGATACGATTGAACATCAATAATGTTGTTCTGATTGATCAGCTGACAATCGAGTTTCAGCCCGGCCTGTGCGTTTTAACCGGCGAGACAGGCGCAGGAAAATCGGTGTTGCTCGATTCCCTCGGCCTTGCCCTTGGTGTGCGAGCGGAAAGCGGATTGGTGCGCAAGGGCGCGGATAGCGCAAACGTAACCGCAAGCTTCCAAATCCCCCCCGGCCACAGTGCCTATAATTTGCTCAAGGACTCAGACATCCTGATTGAGGACGATCTGCTTCTCCTGCGCCGTGTTCTAAGTATTTCGGGCAAAAGCCGCGCCTATATTAACGATCAACCCGTCAGCATCGGCCTGCTCAAACAAATTGGCGATACGTTAGTTGAAATACACGGCCAGTTTGAAACCCAAGGCCTGCTCAACCCTTCAATGCACCGCGCAATGCTGGATGCTTATGCCGGAATCGAGCCATCCCCCCTTAAAAAGGAGTGGAATGACTGGAAAGATAAGGAGCTGGAGCTCCATACCATCAAACAGCTCAGCGCCCGCGCGCAGCAGGAGGAGGAGTATCTGCGCTTCTCACTCGAAGACCTAAACGCCCTTGCCCCGCAAGCAGGGGAGGAGCAAGAGCTCTCCGCCATGCGTGAGCGCCTGAAAAATAGAGACAGCATCCTAAAAGCACTAACCACAGCGAACGCAGTGTTGAACGCCGATCACGACCCCGTGCAAAAAGCATGGGCAGAACTTGATCGTGTCTCGGACAATGGCACGCAGGAGCTAAAACAAGCTCTTGCCGCACTCGCCAGAGCCTCAAACGAAATTGCCGAGGCCGACTCGCTTATTCAGGCGCAATGCCGTGATTTACAGGATGAAAACTATAATCTCGAAGAGATTGATGACCGCTTGCACGCCCTGCGTCTTCAGGCGCGTAAACATAACTGCGCTGTGGATGATCTGCCAGAGATAACTCGTCAGCTTGAGGCTCGCCTCGCGTTGATCGAGCAATCCGATGAAACAATTACCCGCGCAAAAACAAAGGCCGAAGCCGCGCGCCAAACCTATATAACACAGGCACAAAAAATCAGCGATCAGCGCAAAAAAGTCGCAAGTAAACTAAATACGCTTGTTCAAAAAGAGCTTGTACCCCTCAAGCTCGAAAAAGCAAAATTCATAACCGAAATTGAACCCCGCGATGAAGCGGAATGGAGCCAAAACGGCATAGATCAGGTGCGTTTTCTAGTTTCAACTAATCCGGGCAATGCACCCGGCGCAATCCATAAAATCGCCTCTGGCGGGGAAATGGCGCGCTTCATGCTCGCACTCAAGGTGATCATCGCCCAAAACGGCAGCACACATAGTTTTATCTTCGATGAGGTCGACACAGGAATTGGCGGCGCAACTGCAGATGCAGTGGGTGAGCGACTCGCGCGCCTTGCGCAATCAAAGCAGGTATTGGTGGTCACCCACGCCCCACAAGTCGCCGCCCGCGCAAATCATCACTGGATTGTTCGCAAAAGCGGCAAAGCATCTGTTAAAACTGAAATCCTGCCGCTGACAACGCGCGCGCAAAAATGCGAGGAAATCGCGCGCATGCTGGCCGGAGCCGATATTACACCGGAAGCCCGCGCCGCAGCCAATAAACTTTTGGATCAAGCCGCATGAGCACGCTATTCGATATGGACCATGAGCAAGCAAAAGCGCAGCATATAAAGCTGAGCAAGAAAATCCGCGCAGCCGATAAGGCCTATTACCAGGAGGACGCGCCGCACTTAAGCGACGCGCAATATGATGAACTGCGTCAGAAACTTGAAAAGCTTGAGCAAACCTATCCCGATCTAAAAACGCCCGACAGCCCCACCCAAAAAGTGGGCGCCGCCCCGGCCAAAGGATTTGCTAAAGTCAAACACGCCATGCCCATGCTTTCACTCTCGAATGTTTTCACCGAAGAGGACGTGCAGGGGTTTATTGATAAAATCCGCCGATTTCTGGGTCTTAATGAAGATGAGCCCATCGAGCTAATCGCCGAGCCAAAAATTGATGGACTATCGTGTTCTTTAAGGTATGAGAACGGGCATCTCGTTCAGGCAGCAACACGCGGCGATGGTGCGGAAGGCGAAGATATTACCGCAAATGTAAAAACCATATCCTGCATCCCGCATAGATTGGGCGCAAACGCACCGGATATACTGGAAGTGCGCGGCGAAATCTATATGGGACGTAAGGCATTTAAAGCCCTGAATGACGCACAAAAAGCTGCAGGCAAGGAGGGTTTTGCCAACCCCCGCAACGCCGCCGCCGGAAGTGTGCGCCAGTTAGAGTCCGCCATAACCGCCTCGCGTGATCTCGGCTTTTTCGGCTATGCTTTGGGGGAAATATCTGAGCCTATTGCACAAACGCAAGACGGCATCCGTGAAAAACTCTCTCTCTGGGGCATACCCGAAACACCCTATAAACTCTGCCGCAACATTGATGAGATCATAAAAAATTATAAGATAATGCTTGAAGATCGCCCAGCACTCGATTACGAAATCGATGGCATCGTCTACAAGGTCAACCGCCTTGATTATCAGGAGCGTCTGGGCTTTGTCTCACGCGCTCCCAGGTGGGCAACAGCGCATAAATTCCCCGCCGAGCAGGCCATAACACGCATTAACGCGATTGATATTCAGGTCGGGCGCACTGGCGCGCTGACACCTGTTGCAAGGCTTGAACCGATAAATGTAGGCGGCGTGATGGTGTCGAACGCCACGCTTCATAACGAAGATGAAATTGCGCGCAAAGATATCCGCACCGGTGATTTGGTTATCATCCAGCGCGCAGGAGACGTCATCCCGCAAGTTGTAAAAGTCCTCACCGAAAAACGCAGCGGTACTGAAATACCCTTCACTCCTCTAACCCATTGCCCCGAATGCGGCGCTGAGGCCATAAAGCCCGAAGGCGACGCCGTGCGCCGTTGCCAAAATGGGTTTGAATGCCCGAAGCAAGCCGTTGAAAGATTAAAACACTTTGTCTCGCGCCTTGCCTTTGATATTGACGGGCTAGGCGATAAAATCATCCAGTCATTCTGGGAGGAGGGGCTGATCAAATCCCCCGCCGATATATTCACGTTGGAACAACGCAACAAAAACACGCTCACGCCCATCCGCGCCCGCGAAGGCTGGGGTGATCTTTCGGAAAAAAACCTCTTTCATTCGATTAATGAGCGCCGCAATATACCCTTAAACCGGCTGATCTACGCGCTCGGCATCCGTCAGATTGGCGAAGCCACAGCCAAAAGATTAGCAGGAACATACGGCACAATTGAAAATTTAAAACAAGCCATGATCGCCGCGCAGGACCCTGAAAGCGAAGCCTTCGCGGATTTAATCGCCATAGAGGATATTGGCCCTGCTGTTGCCGCAGATTTAACCGCCTTCTTCCATGAGCCGCATAATCTGAATATTCTGGAGGAGCTGAACAAACATCTAGAGATCACGCCCTATACGAATATCGCGCAGCAAGGAAGTGCGGTCTCCGGTAAAACCGTAGTCTTTACCGGAAGTCTTTTAAAAATGACCCGTGCTGAGGCAAAAGCCAAAGCCGAAAGTCTGGGTGCAAAGGTTTCTGGTTCAGTCTCAAAGAAAACAGATTATGTGATCGCAGGCGAGGATTCAGGCTCAAAGCGAAAAAAAGCAGAAGAGTTAGGCGTTACAATCCTGAGCGAAGACGACTGGCTCCAGCTAATCTCAGCTTAAATCGCTCCTTCGCGATCACGAAGTTCAAAGAGCTTGCTCATCGCCGCTTCCATTTCTGGCGGATAATCCCTGCGCTCGATAAACTCACCGCCGCCGGTATTGCGTGTCATAGCCTGCTCCAGTGCGCGCGTCAGAGTCTCGGAGATTTTAAGGTCTTCCTGTTCTAAAGCCAGCTCCAGTGCGGATAAAATCCGATCACTCAAACGTATCTGCTCTCTATCTTGATCTGACATTTTGTCTCCTTATGCAATAAAGTATGATTGTGCCTTGTTCTTAAAAACGTTTCAAGGCCTTCGGGCTATCTATCAGATTTTCTTTTATGAGTGTATAAAACTGCGCCAGAAAATCATCTCTAATCTCATCGCTCTCCATCAAAATTTCATGAGCAGATCTAGGGTAATCAACAACTTTGCAGGATTTCATATATTGAGCAGCCTTAGATGATTTTGCATTATCCACCAGATCCTCATACCCGGATATGGCAAAAACGCAAGGAATGGAAATAGCGTGCATAAAGGATGCTTTTTGCAGCACAAGGCAGGATTTCTGCGCCGCATAAACCCATCCGAATGTAACGTCCCCGCAGGCAAGCTCAGGGTCGTGTTGTTGCCATTGAACTTGAACCGCAAGCCGCGCCGCATCTGAGGATAGCCGTGCATGCTCGTCGCGTTTTTCAAAATCATTCCCCCCGGGAATATAGGAACGTCCAAACAAGGCCGAACACATACCAGCCACCATCAAGATAAAGTGCTGCGGGATAAAACGAAAAGCCTTAATACCGATCAAAGGCGCAGTAAAGGCCGCGCACTCAAATACATTCGTATGTTTTGCAATATAACGCAAACCAATATTCGCCCCCATAGAATGGGCAAGCATCACCATGGGGATACGCCCGCGATCAGGATGCACACTCGCGCCTTTCACATATTCTTGAATAAAATAATGCAGATCAGCGACATCCTCATTGAAATCAACGCTATGGCGCTTTTGCGGATTTTGAGCAATATACCGCCCCGATTTTCCCTGACCCATCCAATCCATAATCCAAAAAGACAGATTATGATCCAGACACCACCGCGCAATTTCATAGTATTTCTCGCTAAATTCCCGCACACCTTGCAGGCAGACTACAACGCCATCAGGGACAGAATTTTTGGGAGATACACTGCCAAAGCGGATTTTCCGGCCGTTTCGCTCGAAGCCATGCCAGCGCCAGCCATCAGGCTGCGTAAATCGTTGCTCTAAAACAGGAATATCATGTGAATCACCCATAGGAATAATATGACGGACAAACCGTTAAGATAATACCAAATTATTCCATGGCTTTGATGATATCTTCCGTCATTTTCTTGGCATCACCGAGCAGCATCATCGTATTATCCTCAAAAAACAGAGGGTTTTCAATACCCGCATAGCCAGAACCCATAGAGCGTTTAACAAAAAGAACGGTGCGCGCCTTTTCCACATCAAGAACAGGCATACCATATATGGGCGAGGTGCTGTCATTCTTCGCCGCGGGATTGGTAATATCATTCGCACCAATTACATAGGCAACATCAGCCTGTGCAAAATCGCGGTTAATATCCTCCATCTCGAACACCTCATCATACGGCACATTCGCCTCGGCCAGCAAAACATTCATATGCCCCGGCATGCGCCCCGCAACAGGATGAATAGCGTATTTCACATCAACACCTTCTTTTTTCAGAAGATCACCCATCTCCCGCAGAGCGTGCTGCGCCTGTGCAACAGCCATCCCGTAGCCTGGAACGATAATAACCTTGGATGCATTTTTCATGATATAGGCTGCATCATCCGCCGCCCCGATCTTGGCATTCTTATCACCCATGGAAGCAGAGCTTGCTCCGGCGCTTTCTTCACCGCCAAAACCACCCAGAATAACGCTCAGAAACGAGCGGTTCATGCCCTTGCACATAATATAGGAAAGGATCGCGCCCGACGCACCAACCAGAGCGCCCGTTACAATCAGCAGATTATTATGCAGCGTAAAGCCGATTCCCGCAGCCGCCCAGCCGGAATAGGAGTTCAGCATAGAGACAATCACCGGCATATCCGCGCCGCCAATAGGGATAATCATCAAGACACCAAGCGCCAGGGCAATAATCGCAATCATCCAAAACCAAAAAGGGCTTCCGGTAACGCAGAGCATGATAATCATGAACAGCATAGCCGCGCCAAGCAAGGCATTGAGCTTATGTTGCCCCTCAAACACAATCGGCTTGCCTGATATTTTGCCCTGCAATTTCCCCCATGCGATAATCGAGCCCGTAAACGTCACCGCGCCAATTGCAAGGCCAAGGGACATTTCAATCAAACTGGCCGTGTGAATATCGCCGACTATGCCAATATTAAATGCTTCGGGATTATAAAAGGCCGCACCCGCAACGCACACCGCCGCCAAACCCACGAGCGAGTGAAACGCTGCCATCAATTGGGGCAGGGCAGTCATCTCAATGGTTTTGGCGATATAGGTTCCAATCGACCCGCCGATCGCAACGCCCAGAATAATCCAGACCCAGCCCTCAACATGAGGCGAAAACAGCGAGGTCACAATCGCAAGCCCCATCCCGATCATACCAAAATTCAAACCCTGTCGAGCGGTCTCGGGATGCGATAAGCCTCGCAGCGCCAGAATAAATAAAACAGCCGAAATCAAATAGGCCAAAGAGGTAAGCGCAATCATTCTTTTTCTTCCTTTGCTGTGCTGCAGATAATGCCTGCATCCTCATAGACATCGCCTTGATATTTTTCCCGAAAAATACCATAGGGTTTAGGCAAATATTTCGCAGCTTTATCAAGGCAGTAAAGATTAACAAGTGTTTTCATATCCACATCATAGGCGCGGATATCATCATCAGAAAACTTCGCCATAACGCGACCAAATAAACTGCCTGTGTTAAGCTCATTAATTGTAATAAGCATCTCCTGCACATTGACCTCATTGCGCCCCAATTTATCTTTCGGTTTTGGCGCATCGGGGGTAACAAGGAAGTAGGATTGAAACTTTGCCATATCCCACTTTTGTGCAACAGAAACACCATCCTGCTCAAATTTTTGCTTTAACCACATTTGCCGTGTATCGGCACCATTGCTATTAAAAACCTCCAGCGCACGCTTGAGGAGTTCAGCTTTGTCATCCTTGTAAATGCTTATAGGATGCCCTTGGCGAAAAATAGTCAGGCTGGGATCCTGAGGCTTAAAACGATCCCCTGCCATCGCATCGTGAGGTAAAACAAATACACATAAAATAAGGAAAAGACGATATATCATAAATGCACTATCCCTTCTTCCGGAACATATGCAGCATCCGTTTGGTGATAATAAAGCCGCCAAAGATGTTCACAGACGCAAAGACCACGGCCAAAAACCCCAGAAAACTTGAAAAACCAGAGGTGGAAGCCGCCCCCGTCGCCATAACCGCGCCCACAATAATCACGGAAGAAATAGCATTCGTTATCCCCATCAAAGGGGAGTGCAGGGCAGGCGTAACGCGCCAGACCACGTGATACCCCACAAAACAGGCCAGAACAAAAACCGTCAGACCAGTAATAATGAACGGCTCACCATGTGCACCGCTATCCGCAACGCTTTGCCCGGCCTCTTGTGCGAGGCTTGCGGCGTTTTGAGACAAATCCTGCAAGCGCACGGCAAGGTCAGAAAGGCTTTCGGTCACTGTTTTTTCTGCTTCGGCCATAATCTAGTCCTTATCCTCTTTCTTCTCTTCCTTTTTTTCTTCTTTTTTCTTAGCTGGTTTTTTCTCAGGCGCTTTGGCGGCAAAATGAGGGTGAACAATTTTCCCCTCATGGGTCATACAAACGCCCTTGATAATCTCATCATCCCAGTTAATCGCAAGTTTCTTACTCTCCTTGTCAATAATGAGCGCTACAAGATTGTATAAATTCTTCGCATAAAGAGCAGAAGAATCCGCAGCCAATCGGCTTGGAACATTAAGATGCCCGATAATGTGAACATCATGCTTCACCACAACTTTTCCTGCCTCAGACAGAGCGCAATTGCCTCCGGTCTCAACTGCAAGGTCAACAATTACCGAGCCAGGCTTCATGGATTGAACCATTTTCGTACTCACTAGCTCCGGCGCAGGACGCCCCGGAATGAGCGCAGTGGTAATCACGATATCTTGCTTAGCAATATGCGTAGCGATTAGTTCGGCCTGTTTTTCTTTATATTCTTTAGACATTTCCTTGGCGTAGCCGCCTGCGGTCTCGGCTTGTTTAAATTCTTCATCCTCTACCGCGACAAAACTGGCGCCAAGAGATTGCACCTGCTCTTTAGCAGCTGGCCGGACATCTGTGGCGGAGACCACGGCACCAAGCCTGCGTGCAGTAGCAATAGCTTGTAAGCCCGCAACGCCTGCGCCCATAACAAACACCTTGGCTGGAGGCACAGTGCCTGCCGCCGTCATCATCATCGGAAAGGCATGTGCGTAATGCTCCGCCGCATCCAGAACAGATTTATATCCCGCCAAATTGGACTGCGAGGAGAGCACATCCATACTTTGCGCGCGGCTAATCCGCGGTACAAATTCCATCGAAAAGGCGGTAATATTCGACTTAGCATAGTCCTTTAAAATCAAATCGTTGCTAAAAGGGGAGAGCAGGCCAATCACAAGCGTGCCTTTAGATAATGCATCCAAGCGCACATCCTGAGGAGCGCTCACACACAAAACAACATTCGCGTTTTTAACCGCCTCATCATAAGTTTTAGCAAGATTCGCGCCTGCATCCTTGTACGCGGCATCGGTAAAAGTAGCATTTTGCCCGGCACCAGTCTCGATGGAAACACTGCATCCCAACTGCACAAGCTTCTTGACCGTATCAGGAGAGGCGGCAACGCGCTTTTCATGTTCAAGCACCTCTTTGGGAATGGCAATGTTCAGGGCCAAAATCTTATATCCTCATCACAATAATATTGAAGCACAACAATGCATGATTTGAATATATTTGTGAAGACCTGATCCAAAGAAATTATTACAAAGAACAACTTGTAGAAAGAATACGTAATTACTTGATAAAAAACTTTTTTTTGACTATTATTAAGCTTCTCTAAAGCGCATTTCTGCTGCTTTTTTCTAAATAGACGGTCTTTTCTATATGTGTGGTAAGTCTTACTGTGTATTTATTTGTACGACTGTGCTTTTTTTATGCACGGCGTTACATGTTCGCGCAGAAACACTTCAGGAGATCGTTCAAACCACACTAGAAAAAAACCCAACAATTATAGGCGCGCAAGCAGGTAAATCTGCTGCCATCTATGAAAAAAAGCAAGAACAGGCAAATTATTATCCTGACATTTCTACAAATGTCACGGGCGGCCGCGTACTGCAGGATAATTCGACCAGTCGCGGCTTTAATACAACCCGCGATCGCGCCGCATCAGGTTATGGTGAGGCCAACGTCACATTCAGGCAGCCCGTATTTGATGGTTTTGAAACCCAAAACCGGGTATCGGCCGCGCAAGCTCGTATCCAGTCACTGGACTATATCGTGCTGGATACGCAAGAGCAGGTAGTGTTAAACATCACGCGCAGCTACATCGATATTCTTCGCGTCAATTATGCGCTGGCGCGCCTGTCTGAGCAAATGGACCGGATTAAGGACTATCAATCCCGCATTGCAAAGCTTGTAAAGGAGGGTGTTGCAGACGAAACAGAGTTACAACAGGCCCGTGATGTTGAAATGATTGTTCACGGCGTTATCGCGCAATATGAAGGCGAGATGAGCGCGGCGCAAGCCTATTACTATGAGATCACAGGCAGCGCGCCACCTGAAACGATGGAAATACCGCCCTCAATGGAAAAATACCTTCAAGGCGATCGCGATGAACTGATCAAGCGCGCAAAGGCGGCGCACCCATCCGTGAAATCGGCTGCAATGGAATCTAAGGCCGCCGATTATGATGCTAAAGCGCAGGAGGGCGTGCTCTACCCCGACCTGATTAGCGAGCTTTCTTACCTCAAGAGTGACAAGCGCGATGAAATCGGCGGGGAGAACGAAGACGCGCGCGCCGTCATGCGCATGAATTGGAATTTTTCTCTGGGCGAGCGCGGAAATGCGTCCATCAAGCAAAAGCAATATGAACATGCCAAGACCAAAGCACGCATAGAAGAAACGCAGCGCCAGATTGAACGGGACATCCGTCAGTCTTTTGCAACATACACCATGCTGAAAAAGCAATATGAGCTCTCTCAAGCGCGCGTCGATTTAAACAAAGACCTTTTAGCGTCATACAAAGTCCAGTTTGAAGGCTCTCGCGTCAGCCTGCTTAATCTGCTGCGCGCCGAAAGCCAGTTGTTCAATGCCCTCTTGGAAGAGAGTGATAATCAGTTTAATCTATTAGCCTCTGAGTATGGTGTTCTGGCCTCACTGGGACGCATTAAAAAAGCTATTATCAGCCCAACAAAAGGCGAAAAAAGTGAGTGATTTGTTACTGGAAAGCCTTGTATATCTCTCAAAATATATGGGTGCGCCAAAATCCAAAGAGACCATAACGGCTGGGCTTGCCTACGCTGATAACGACATGAGCGTAGAACTATTCGAACAAGCCGCAGAAAATATTGGCTTTGACGTCGCGATCATCCAGCAGAAATGTTTCACAAGTCTAGGGAAAATTCTCAACCCCCACCTCATTTTTCTGAAAGATGAAAAACCAATTCTGATCCTAAGATCAGATGAAGAAACCGCCCAGGTCTATGACCCGCAAATACATGTGGAAAAGCAGGTATCACTAGATTCGATTGCCGAAGATTTTGGCGGCTTTGCGGTATCAATCAAGCCAAAGAGCACGATCGAGAGTGAGCATCAAGACCACTGGTTCTGGTCCATTATCTATAAAAGCGGCTCGGTTTATGCGATGGTTATCCTTGCCTCGCTTTTCATCAATCTATTTGCCCTGATTAGCCCGCTTTTTATCATGAACGTCTATGACCGTGTCATCCCGAATAATGCCATAGAAACGGGATGGGCGCTGGGGATTGGGGTGCTCATCGCCTTCATTTTCGATTTTGTGTTTCGCACAATTCGCGGTTATTTAATTGATTTCGCAGGTAAAAAGACAGATATTCTGGCTGCTAACAAAATTTACGACCATGTTATAAACATGAATCTTGCGGGGCGCCCGGCCTCCAGCGGCGGCTTTGCCAATACGCTGCGTGATTTTGATTCAGTGCGCGAATTTTTTACCTCCGCGACAATCACAGTGCTTGTTGATCTGCCCTTCACATTGTTCTTTCTGTTTTTCATCTACCGCCTCGGCGGAAATATCGCTCTGCTTATTGTCGGACTCATAGCAGTTGTTCTGGTTATTGGTCTGGTCGTTCAAAAAGCCTTGAAAAAAGTTGTACGCAGTGCCCTTAAGGCCGCGCAGACCCGCCACGGCCTGTTGGTTGAAACAATAAATGGCCTAGAAACAATTAAAGCAAACCACGCAGATGGCCGCTTCCGCGCCCGATATGCTGGCTCTATCGCTGAGGATGCAACCTATGCACAAAAATCGCGTGCCCTTTCGTCTTTTGGAGTCAATGTGGCAACATTCATACAGCAAACCGCATCAGTATTCATCATTCTGGCGGGAATGTATCTTGTGCAAAGCGGAGATCTCAGCACCGGTGGATTAATCGCCTGCGTCATCCTCAGCGGTCGAGCCCTCGCCCCTATAGGGCAGATCGCAAACCTAATGGCAAAATATCATCAGGCCGGTGGCGCGCTGAAATCCCTCGATAAAATCATGTCAGCATCAGTAGAGCGGCCCAAAGGAAAAACCTTCCTGCACAGACCGTCCCTTTTAGGAGAAATCTCCTTTGAACATGTCTCCTTTGCCTATCCCGGCACAGATTTAGCCGTTATAAAAGATATGTCTTTTACGATAAAGCCGGGCGAGCGTGTCGGCATTATCGGGCGCGTCGGATCAGGCAAAAGCACTATTGCAAAACTTATCCTGCGGCTGTACGAACCTCAAAACGGAGTGATGCTGGCCGATGGCACGGATTACCGCCAGATTGACCCCGCCGATTTACGATCAAACATGGCGTACATTTCCCAGGAGACATTTCTCTTTCAAGGCACTGTGCGCGATAATATCACCGCCTCCAAACCGCAAACCACTGACGAAGAAGTTCTGGCCTGCGCTAAAGCTTGCGGCGTTGATGAATTTATCGCCCGCCACCCTATGGGGTATAATGCACCCGTTGGCGAGCGCGGCGCGTATTTCTCAGGCGGGCAGAGACAGGCCATTGCCCTGGCCCGCGCAGTGATAACAGGCCCCAATATTTTTGTCTGTGACGAGCCCACAAGCGCCATGGATTCGCAGGCAGAGGAATCCTTCACGACCTTTATGGAAGAGCAAACCAGAGGCAAAACCTTTATTCTTATCACCCATAAACAATCCATGATGCGCATGGTTGACCGCTTGATTTTACTGCATCAGGGCAAAATCATGATGGACGCCCCGCGCGATGATGTTCTCTCCGCCCTCCAAAGCGCAACGATTAAGGCAGGGAAATGATGGTAATTCATGAAGCAACATACCGCGCCGAGCTCGAAGAAGCCGCCAAGATGAAACCGGCAAAACCCGTCATTTATCTTTTACTTGCGATTATTGCATTTATCCTCTTTGCGATTGTCTGGGCAGCTGTAACGCAAGTAGAGGAACTCACGCGCGGAAACGGGCAGGTCACCCCCTCACAGGATATCCAGATCGTCCAAAGTCTTGAGGGTGGGATTTTACAGGAAATTCTGGTCAAAGAAGGGGATATGGTAAAAAAAGATCAAATCTTGCTGCGCATCAGTGATATTTTATTCTCTTCAGAAGAACGCGGTACGCAGGCAAAACTTCTGGGGCTGGAAGCAAAAACATCGAGGCTTTTGGCAGAATCTCAATCTGAGGATTTTATTATATCTAAAGAGATAGAAGAAAAAATTCCAGACATTGTTGCAAATGAACGCGCTCTCTACCAATCCCGCCAGAAAGAACTGATGGGCGCCTATGCCATTCAGGACGAAAATATTAAAAAAGCACAGGCCGACCTGGCGGAGGTGAGCGAGGAAATAAACCGTCTAACCCAGAGTCGCAAATTGCTGAACGATGAGCTAACAATTACAAAAGAAATGGTCATCCAGCGCGCCGTGCCAAAACTCGACCAGCTCCGCCTGGAGCGTGAACGCGCCGATATAAGCGGCCAGATCAAGGCCAGAGAGGAAGAAAAGAAAGGCCTGGAATCCCAGCTCGCGAGCGCAAAAAGCCAGCGCGACGCCCAAAAGGATAAATTTAGGTCAATGGCACTGGAAGAGCTTGGCGAGGTTAAAACGCAAATCGCCTCACTCAAGGAAAACTTGAGATCAATGGGTGATCGCGTTGATCGCACAGAAGTGCGCGCCCCCGTGGATGGGATTGTCAACCAGATCAAGCTCTCGACAATTGGCGGCGTTGTAGAACCCGCCATGAAGCTTGTCGAAATTGTGCCCTCAAACGATACACTTAAAATCATAGCGCAGGTCAAACCAACGGATATCGCTTTCCTCAAAGTCGGCCAGAGCGCAAAAGTCAAAATCAGTGCCTATGACCCACAAATATATGGCGCTCTTGATGGTGTATTATCAAGGGTCTCTGCCAATAGTGTGACGGATAAGGACGGCAATATTATGTTTGAAATCGAGGTTCAGACAAAAAAAAGCTATCTTGGCTCCGCAGAAAACCCGTTACCCATAACGGCAGGCATGGTGGCAGATATCGAGATTATCACCGGCAAGCGTACAATTTTAAACTACCTTCTAAAACCCTTGCGCCGTGGATTTAATCGCGCGCTGAGAGAGCGTTAAAACATGACGTTGAAAATACCGCGCGGCACGATCTTTCACGTTCTTTTCCTTCTAGCCCTCCTGTTTTGCGCAATTTTCTTCAGCGCCTCCAAAAACCCCATACGCGTGAAGATGCAAAATCTTGTCTTTGATGAGTTCAACAAGCGCCATATGCGCGAGCGCGGCAATGGTGTTGTGATTGTCGATATCGACGAAAAATCACTCGCCGAGTTAGGGCAGTGGCCCTGGCCAAGATATATACTCGCAGATTTAACGCGCAGACTTACCGAAAAAGGAGCCAAGGCCATTGCCTTCGACGGTGTTTTTGCCGAAGCGGACCAGACGTCAATGAATTACCTTATTGCACGCATGCCCAAGAAAACAGCAGAAAAATTATCTAAATCAATCAAAAAAGATGAGCAAGATTATGATTATGACAAAAATTTTTCAAAAGCGATTGAAGACTCCGGAGTATTTGTTAGTGCCTTTACCCATGGACGCGAAGACCGTAAAACAACAGATCCAGTTAACAAAAATCGCATATTAATGCGCAGCGATGTTAAAAGCGTATTCATCGCAAATGCATCACCATTTAACGCCGCTGCAGTAAATCTGCCTGATATTGCCAATGCCGCCGCCGGAAATGGAAGTTTTATGGCACAGCCTGACTCAGATGGTGTTCTGCGCCGCTCGGCCATGGTCTTTACAAACGGCAAAGCGCTTTATCCTGCACTCAGTATCGAGGCTGTAAGGGTCTCAAAACTCGGGCGCAAGGGAACCATAACGCTGGCCGAAGTTCCAGAAAAAGAGCGCGGGGTGATAGATACCAATTACCGCATAGTCATGGATAATTTAACTGTGCCGATAGAAAATGACGGTATATTATATGTCTACTACCGCAATTTTTGTAACGAACAGGATGTTGAACGCGGCAAGGTTGGTTGTACGGTATCTGATTACATTTCCGCCTATAAATTTTTGGGTGAAGAGTTTGATGAAGAAACAACGCGGGCAGTAAAAAATAAAATTGTCCTGATCGGCGCAAGTGCTGAAGGGCTTAAAGATTTAAGAAATACAAGTCTGGAATCATTCAGACCCGGCGTTGAGGTTCACGCAAATGTGATAGAGCAAATCCTGAATAACGACTTTTTGCTAAGACCAGATTTGATTATTGGCGTGGAGGCACTTTTTATTCTGGGTGTAGGCTTACTCTTTATAATGCTCGCGCCCTTTGTTGGTGTAATAATATCCATGCTTTTATGTGTTACAATCATTGGCTTGGCCGGAGTAGGGGCCTATATCTCCTACGCACAGTATGGGCTTTTGGTTGATCCAGTTTATCCTTCATTGGCTGTGCTCTCGATATTTATTGCCTCTACCATGCTGTCTTACGCGCGTGCAGAAACGAGGCGTAAAGAAATTCGCAATGCTTTTGGGATGTATGTTGCAAGCGACGTGATGCGCGATCTTGAGCGCCATCCAGAAAAACTTAAGCTGGGCGGTGAAAGTCGCGAGCTTACAGTTATGTTCACAGATATCCGAAAATTTACAGCTATTTCAGAAGGGTTATCACCGGAAGAACTCATTCAGCTTATGAATGAATTCCTGACAAGTATGACGGACATCGTAATGAGTCATCAAGGGACTGTAGATAAGTATATTGGTGATGCAATGATGAGCTTCTGGAACGCCCCGCGCGATGTGGAGGATCATGCCCGACAGGCATGCCTCGCTGCACTGGAAATGCAGTCCGCGCTGGAGCCGATAAACGAAAAAGTCAAGGAAAGAGCAATCAAGATCGGCAAAGATCCTGTCCTTTTAAAAGTAGGAATTGGTGTCAATACTGGGCTTTGTGCTGTAGGAAATATGGGATCGAAACAAAGATTTGCTTACTCCGCACTTGGCGATGCGGTGAACTTGTCCTCCCGCCTCGAAGGACAAACCAAGGCCTACGGCACACCAATTATTGTTGGACAGGACACACAGGCGCAAGCACAAGATCTCGCAATGCTTGAGCTTGATACAATAAAGGTAGTTGGAAAAGAGCAGACAGTAAGAATATATGCACTTATGGGTGATGAAAAATTAGCGCAAAGCAACAGGTTTCAGACATGGGCAGCTCATCAAAAATTAATGCTCAAAGCATATCGTTATAAAGACTTCACGTCGGCACTGGGAGAGTTAACAAGATGCATGATTCACGCGGATGAGAACATGAAACACTATTACAAAATGTTCGAAAAACGCATCGAGAAACTCGAAAAAGAAAATTTACCTGAAAATTGGAACGGTGTTTTTGAGGCTGAAAAAAAATAACAAACGTCAGATTTTCTTACTATCCCACGAAAAAAAAAGATCCACTACATCCTTCTCAGACATTGGTTTGGCAAAGAAATAGCCTTGCGCATATTCACAACCCATATTTTTAAGCAATTTTGCTTCTTCAAGATGTTCAACACCTTCTGCAATAATATTCATCTTAAGATTTTGACCCAAAAAGATAATTGAGCGCACAAGCTCAAGAGAGCTGCTGTTTTTATGCATATCGCGAATAAAGCTCTGATCAATTTTGAGTGTATTAATCGGGTAAGCATGAAGGTAGCTCAGCGAAGAATATCCTGTACCAAAATCGTCAATAGAAATACCCATGCCGGCCTTTCGGCACATCTCAAGAGTATCTTTTGCCCGCTCTGGTTGCAACATCAGCAAACGCTCCGTAATTTCAAGATGAATATTTTCAGCCCTCACATCCGTCATGCTTAGCGTAGCATATACATTGTCGATAAAGTCCTTAGAAGAGAAATCTTCACTCGAAAAATTTACACTCATATTCAAATTGCGATGATAACCCGTTTTGCCTTGTATCCGTTTCAGAGCCTTGCACGCTTCTCGAAAAGCCCACTTGCTTGCTTCAACAATTTGGCCATCCTCTTCAATAATAGGAATAAAAACCCCGGGCGGTATAGGGCCTCGCTCAGGATGAGTCCAACGCATTAAAGCCTCAAAACCATGAATATCGCCAGAATTCAAATCAATAATAGGCTGATAATGCAAAGAAATATCATTATTTTTCAACGCCTCTTTAAAATCACTCGCAATACGCAAATTTTCAACGGCATTACCCTGATCAAGATATTCACGCTCTAGGCTTTCTACAATATTTGTATTGGCCGCATTTTGCTTCATATCAGAACGCCCAAGCGTATCGCGATAGCGGGTCAATATAACCTGAATAGTCATCCTTAGAACTGGGTCTGCATGATCCAGGCGGCGCGAAAACTCGTCTTTCGTGATCTTGAGCAGCTCACAATCCTCAAGGGCAATAATAGTGGCTGTACGAGGGGCATTGTCAATTAGGGACATTTCACCAATAATCGCACCCGCGCTGCGGGTTCCAACAAGATGGTTTTCGCCATCGGGCCCCTCTATTTTGATCTCAACCTTACCTTTTTCAATGATATAGGCATTATCACCCGGCTCACCCTGATGCATAATAACAGCGCCAGCTTTGAAGATTTTCGGTGTATCCTTAGATGAAAACATAGTTACAGTAAGCCCCAAAACGAAGTGAAAGAGAATGATTATTAATCACTATCAATCAATTATGCCCCGATTGTGTTTGGGAAATCAATGCCAGCCTTGAGAACTTTATCAATAAGAATGCTTGACAAACCTCTTACCCTGTCGCTATTGTCCCACACAATAAAAGCGTCATAGCAGGAATATATACCATGAAAGTTGTTAATTCGTTAAAAACATTAAAAAATCGCGACAGAAATTGCCGCGTTATTCGTCGTAAGGGCCGCTTGTTTGTGATTAACAAGAAAAATCCTAGATATAAGGCGCGTCAGGGCTAAAACTGCATTTTATCGTGTTAAATAAAAAAAGCCGTAGCGAGAGCAGCGGCTTTTGTTTTTGTTGACAATTTTAACTCTTTAATAAGACAGAAGGTGCATTCTCGATTTTTCTCTGCTATACCGTGTATTATCAGTTTAATTTTCAAACATTAATAAAAGAAAATCGTAAAATGTTCTCAAAGCTCTTTGGGTTTATGTCTGCCGATATGGCAATTGATTTAGGAACGGCAAACACGCTTGTGTATGTGAAGGGGCAGGGAATCGTGCTCAATGAGCCCTCGGTCGTTGCAATTTCTATCATTGGCGGGAAAAAACAGACTCTTGCCGTGGGTGATGAGGCAAAGCAAATGCTTGGCCGCACACCCGGTAGCATTATAGCAACGCGCCCATTGCGCGACGGTGTGATCGCCGATTTTGAGGTTACCGAGGCCATGATCAAGCATTTCATAAGAAAAGTGCACAACCGCCGCTCTTTCGTGTCTCCTAAAATGATCATTTGCGTGCCTTCAGGCTCCACAGCCGTTGAGCGCCGCGCAATCCAGGAATCAGCCGAAAGCGCAGGCGCAAGTGAAGTTGGCCTCATAGAGGAACCGATGGCAGCAGCCATAGGAGCAGGCTTGCCGGTGACCGAAGCCACAGGCTCAATGGTTGTTGATATTGGCGGGGGAACAACTGAGGTTGCCGTTATTTCGCTAGGAGGGATCGTATACGCCCGCTCCGTCAGGGTTGGCGGTGATAAAATGGATGAAGCGATCATCGCCTATATCCGTCGTGTGCATAACCTCTTGATTGGCGAAAGTACAGCAGAACGAATCAAGAAGGAAATTGGCTCCGCCTGTATACCCGGCGATGGTGAAGGCCGTACTCTTGAGATTCGTGGACGTGATCTAATGAACGGCGTGCCTAAAGAAATTATTATCACCGAGCGTCAGGTCGCCGAGGCCCTTGCCGAACCGGTCGGTCAAATCGTAGAAGGCGTAAAAGTAGCCCTTGAGCATACTGCGCCGGAACTAGCCGCCGACATTGTCGATAAGGGAATTGTCTTAACAGGCGGGGGCGCTTTATTAACCAATCTTGATTTTGTATTGCGCCACGCAACTGGGCTTGCGGTCACATTGGCTGATGATCCGTTATCATGTGTTGCACTTGGAACCGGGCATGCTTTGGAGGCAGGTAAAGCGTTACGGCATGTTCTGATTGGAACCTATTAAAGCTTAAAAAGTCAGAAATAGAGATTTGAAAAGAAACACAAAGATCAGAGGTTTCGTGCGTTACGTCCCCTTGCCCTGGGATGAGAATTCTCACGTTTCAAGCCTTCTTATAATTATATCAATTATCACAATATTGATGTCCACCTTCAAACCTTCTGCGTTTGAAGGAATTCGTGTCACCATTTCAGACACATTTGCCCCTGTCCTGTCCGTCGCAAGCTTGCCATTTCAAAGATTTTCTCTTTTACTACATGACATTACAGGCTTCGCGCAGCTTCAAGCGGATAATGCGAGGCTTGAGCAAGAAAATGCGCGCCTGCGCGACTGGTATCAGACGGCACTTTTGCTGAACTCCGAGAATAAGTCTTTACGCAAATTGTTAAATTTAAAAATTGAAAAAGAAACAAAATTCGTCTCAGCGCGCGTAATTGCCGACTCAGGTAATACTTACGTTAAAAGCATTCTTGCTGTTGTCGGGCGGGACAATAATATTCAGAAAGGTTCTGCCGTGCTTTCAGGCGAGGGCTTAATCGGCCGGATTATTGAGGTGGGAGAAACGGCGGCGCGGATCCTTCTCGTTACTGACATAAACTCCCGAGTTCCGGTGGTTGTTGAAGATACTGGGCATCATGCTATCATGGCCGGAGCCAATGAACGACTGCCGCACCTTATTCATTTGCCACAGGAAAGCGAAATTTCAAACGGGGCGCGGCTGATAACGTCTGGCTATGGTGGCATTTTCCCTCAAGGAATCCCGGTTGGGCGCGCTCTTGAAAACGAGTATGGTGGCTTTAATGTTATGCTCTTCGCTGATTTTAATGCGCTACAAATAGTTAGAATTATTCAAAATAAAAAGGAAAAGCCGGTTATTCCATAAGTGGAATCTGGTATTAAAACATGACAGGACTGTATGAACAGATAGAAAAATTTACACGCCTTTCAGTGCCTTATGCCCTGATGTTTTGTTTTTATGTATTAAATGTGATCTCAATGGCTGCGCCAATTATTATGGCTATAGATTTGCCGCTCGTGGTCATGCTCATTTATTATTGGTCGATATACAGGCCAACATTAATCCCACCTGCGCTTGTCTTCGTTGCAGGGATATGCTTCGATGCTCTTATTGGCTGGCCTATAGGTATAAATTCGTTTATTTTTCTTGTTCTGCGCCAAAGTGTTTCTAACCAGAGATTGTTTCTTTCGGGACAGCCGTTTATTGTCATATGGTTAGGATTTATGTTTGCTCTAAGCATTGTTTTTCTAGTGCAGTGGTGCCTGTTTAGTTTGATCTTCTTTCATTTGGCGGCAATCCAGCCTTTGCTTACCTCGCTCATCGCGGCAATCCTGATATACCCGCTAATTAATTTAATACTAAGTATCTCACATAAAATTCTTCCTGATTTGCCTGATCAGTATAGCGCCGTGGGATAGAAGATGAGATTTGAAGATGATGTTAGCGAAAAAATTTTTACACGCCGCGCTTTCTTTATCGCAGGCCTTCAAATTATCGGTCTTGGCATTCTTGGTGGCAGACTCGCATGGCTCCAAATTGCTCAGGGTGCAAGGTATAAAACTCTTTCTGATAAAAATCGTATAAGCATTAAAATCTTGCCTCCATCACGGGGGCAAATTTTGGACCGTTTTGGGGTTCCTTTAGCAGTAAATACACAAAATTTTCAGGCACTGATTATTCCTGAATTGGTCAACAATCTAGAAGAATCAATGAAAAAACTTCGCAAAATAATTGACTTGGAAGATGATGACGTGTCCAGCGTGATAAAACAGGCCTCACGGCGAGCAAAGTTTATACCAATCAAAATCAAAGATAATCTGACATGGGAAGAGGTCGCCAGAATTGAAGTAAATTTGCCTGATCTTCCTGGTCTTTCAATTGAGCGAGGGGAAGCACGCAGCTATCCTTATCGTGAATCAACTGCTCATATTGTTGGCTATGTCCGCAGCCCATCCCAGGATGACCTTGCGCAAAGTAATGACCCGGTTTTAAAACTGCCGGGCTTCAAAATTGGTAAAACAGGAATAGAAAAAGTATACGATACCCAGTTACGAGGCAGAGCAGGTGCATCCGAAGTTGAAGTAAATGTCGTAGGGCGTGAAGTCAGGGAGTTAAAGCGTCAGCCCGCAGTTCAGGGAGAACGTGTAGTGTTGACAATCGATGGCGAATTACAGCGCTACGCAATGGAAGCACTCAGCATTCATAAAAGCGCATCTGCCGTTATTATGGACGCGCAAACCGGTGCGATCTATGCGATGGCATCGCACCCTGCCTTTGATCCTAATCAATTTGCGCGTGGACTAACAACCGAAGAATGGCAAACTATTCGCGATGATCCTGCTCTTCCACAAACCAACAAAGCCATTGCCGGACAATACCCACCCGGATCAACCTTTAAAATGATAACAGCGCTTGCTGGATTAAAGTCTGGCTTAATCAACGAAAACACCAGTGTTAGATGCCCAGGACATTTCGAATATGGCAATCACAGATTTCATTGTTGGAAGAAGCAGGGGCACGGATCAATGAACCTTACATCTGCCCTAGCCGAATCGTGCGATACGTACTTTTATAAACTCGCAGTAGATCTTGGCATAGAAAAAATTGCGGCAATGGCCCGCCAATTTGGTCTTGGACAGCTTTTAGATCTTGAGTTAACAGAAGAAAAATCTGGCCTGATACCCGATAAAATCTGGAAGAAAAAAGCACTGGGAGAGCGTTGGCATAACGGTGAAACCATTGTCGCAAGCATCGGGCAGGGATTTATGCTGACAACGCCTTTACAGCTTGCGGTTATGACAGCGCGTATGGTTAATGGTGGAATTGAGGTTATGCCCTGGATGAGTGCCTATCTGGGAGATGAGTATCTGGGAGAAAAAAAGTGGAATACAATGGATGTATCTCAAAACCATCTTAAACTAGTCATGCAGGGAATGGACGATGCTGTGAACGCAGCAACCGGAACCGCATACGCATCACGCATAGCACAGTCAGAATTTGCCATGGCCGGCAAAACCGGAACCGCCCAAGTGCAGCGCATTACTAAAGAACAGCGCAGAACAGGGGTTAAGAACGAAGATTTGCCATGGGAACAACGCCATCATGCTTTATTTGTTGGTTACGCCCCAACCTCTAGCCCTAAATATGTTTGTTCTGTCGTTGTGGAGCACGGCGTCGGCGGGTCAAAAGCAGCAGCCCCGCTTGCAAAAGCACTATTGGAAGAAACGCAGCGCCGTGACCCGGCCAGAAAAATACTCAAACCGGAAACCACCACAGCAAATGCAATGGAGGCTCTTTAAAAAATGGCCAGCACGATGTTCATAGAAAATGATCTAAGCATTGGGCAAAAGCTCTATAAGCTTAATATCTGGCTTATCTTCCTGCTATGTTGCCTTGCATGCGTGGGGTTTGCATCACTTTACTCCGCCGCCAGCGGCTCGGTTGATCCTTGGGCATCACGTCAGTTTATTAGGTTTTGTATTGGCCTCACCGGCATGATCATCGTTGCTCTCATTGATATTAAATGGTGGTACAAACTCACCTGGCCTTTATACATACTTGGAATGCTCATGCTGATTTTTGTAGAATTTAAGGGCCGTATTGGCATGGGTGCACAACGCTGGATCAATTTGGGCTTCATGCAGATACAGCCCTCCGAGCTCATGAAGATTGTTGTGATCATGGCCCTTGCGAGACATTTTCATGGGGCAAGTCATGAACAGGCAAGACGGCTAACGTTTCTTATCATTCCGGCACTCATCATCATCATGCCGGTGGGTCTTGTTTTAATGCAACCCGATCTGGGCACCTCCTTAATGATTATCATGGCCGGTGCGGCCGTTGTTTTCATTGCAGGAGCGCCTATATGGCTTTTTGTGTCCGCGGGTGTTCTGGCGGCCGTCAGTATACCGATAGCCTGGCAATTTTTGCATGATTATCAAAAACAGCGGGTTTTGACGTTCATAAATCCGGAAAACGACCCACTTGGCGCGGGATACCACATTATCCAATCAAAAATAGCCATCGGCTCAGGCGGTATTCAGGGCAAAGGATTTTTGCAAGGCACACAAAGTCACCTGAATTTCCTGCCTGAAAAACAAACAGATTTTATTTTCACATTATGGGTCGAGGAATGGGGCCTTTTTGGCGGGCTGGGACTCTTGGCCCTTCTTTTGTTAATATTCATAACCTGCTTAAGCACAGCTCTGCGCTGCAGGCATAATTTCGGGCGTTATCTTGCACTCGGTGTGTGCATAAACTTCTCCCTTTATGTCTTCATAAATATATCAATGGTAATGGGCTTAATTCCGGTTGTCGGCGCGCCCTTGCCTCTCGTATCCTATGGCGGCACATCAATGCTGGCCGCACTGATCGGCTTTGGGCTGCTTATGTCTTGCGGCATTCACCGCCACAGCAAGGTCACGCGCTAGGCGGCAATCGCAATGCCCTTATCTTGCAAAAGCTGCTGCAGCTCACCATCTTCATACATTTCGCGGATGATATCACATCCGCCAACAAACTCGCCTTTGACGTATAATTGCGGGATAGTCGGCCAGTTGGTAAAATCCTTAATACCCTGGCGGATATCGCTATCTTCCAAAACATTAATATCCTTAAAAGCCACTCCAAGCTGCGAGAGCACCTGCACCACCAAAGACGAAAAGCCGCACTGCGGAAAAACAGCTGTTCCCTTCATGAACAGCACAACGTCATTATTATCCAGCTCTTTTTGAATGCGATTAAAAACAATATTTTCCATTTTAAAAACTCCTTATTATTTCTTCTCAGGCACAGAAGTCTGCAAAGCCAGCGCATGCAGCTCTCCGCCCATCTTATTTTGCAATGCCTGATAGACCATTTGGTGCTGCTGAACACGGCTTTTACCCTCAAAGGCCGGCGAGGTCACATAGGCAGCATAGTGATCACCATCACCGCGCAAATCTTCTATGCGCACATCCGCATCAGGGATCCCCTCACGGATCATTCTCTCTATTGTTGCCGCATCCATACCCATAGTTTTAAACCTTATTTTTGCTCACTAATTTGCTTTTTTGCTTCCTGCAGGCAATTCTCTAGCTCTGAAACCATCACATGGTCACTAATATCAAGACCTTTTTCATCAAAATCTTTACGCACTTTACGCAAAATATCGTCAAACCCAGGCTCTTCCAGATTGGCCGAAACAACACTAGAGGCGTAAGACTTTGCGTCATCATCGCTTAAGCCCAGCTTTTCTGCTGCCCACAGACCATAAAGCTTGGAAAGGCGCGCCTCAACTGCAAAATCAAGCTTTTCCTGATGCGCAAACTTATTCTCAAATGCTTTTTCTCTATCGTTAAACGAAGTCATATAGCGCAATCTCCTATGGCAAAATTCTATTTTAGTATTAGTATCATTTGAATAATATGAAATCCATTGTTATATGAAGCACAATAAAATTTTAAGGACAATGCCATGGCGCGACGCAAAAAGATATATGAAGGCAAAGCAAAGATCATTTATGAAGGAACCGAGCCAGGCACATTCATTCAATACTTCAAAGATGATGCAACTGCGCTGAACGGTAAGAAACATGCGGTTATTGCCGGCAAGGGCGTTCTGAACAACCGTATTTCCGCGCATCTCATGACAAAACTTGAAGGCATAGGCATCCCCACCCATTTCATACGCTCCATCAATATGCGCGAGCAACTGGTACGCAGCGTCGAGATTATCCCGATTGAGCTTGTGATGCGCAACATCGCTGCGGGCTCTTTGTGCAAGCGTTTGGGCTTGGATGAGGGGACGATCCTGCGCAAACCGCTCGTAGAGTTTTATTACAAGAAAGATGAATTGAACGACCCACTGATCGGGGAAGACCACATCGTAACATTCGGCATGGCCGACCCCTACGAGCTGGAGGAAATGGTTTCAATGGCCTGGCGCGTCAATGATTATTTGAGCGGACTATTCTCTGGTATTGGCCTAAAATTAGTGGATTTCAAGCTGGAATTTGGACGCATCTGGGGTGAACATGGCGAGCTTTATATTCTCCTCGCCGATGAAATATCCCCGGATAATTGCCGCTTGTGGGATGCAAAAACTAACAAAAAACTCGACAAAGACCGTTTCCGTCAGGATCTGGGCGATGTTGTTGAAGGATATCAATACATCGCAGAGCGCCTCGGCCTTATCCCCGAGGGCGGCATCATAAAGGGCGGCAGCATAAACGAGCAAATCGCCGAGACTCTTGACCAGATTGAAAACGAGCTTGGAGAAAAGCGCAAACTGCGCAGCATCAACAAACCGCGTAAAGGCGGAAACTAGGGCGCAAATTGCTCTTGATAAATCCGCTCCTCCAGATGATTATCCGGATCAAACAGCAATGTGCAAGACAGATCACTCGCTTCAAAAGCCTCGACAATAGCAATATCGCGGATCTCCGCAGCATCCGCTGATGCGCTAACGGGGCGCTCTTGCGGTCGGATAATCTCAAAGCGCACACGGCTGGTATTGGGAATAAGTGCCCCCGGCCAGCGGCGCGGCCTGAACGCACTAATCGGGGTGAGCGGTAAAATATTAGCGTTCAGCGGAATAATAGGGCCATTGGCCGACGAATTATACGCCGTGCTCCCCACAGCCGTGGACAGCATAATCCCATCACAAACCAGCAGGGGAAGGCGAATCTCATCATTCACAAAAACCATAATCTTGGCCGAGCTATGTGTTTCGCGCAAAAGTGAAACCTCATTATACGCAATCTTTGAATATGTCTTACCATGAATGTCTTTCGCCTCCATCCGCAGGGGATGGATTTTATATTCCCGGGCCTGCGATACACGCTCAAGCAAATCGCGGTCTTTATACTCATTCAGCAAAAAGCCAAGCGTTCCAAGATTAAGCCCGAAAATGGGCAAGTCACAATCGGTAAACTCGTGCAAAGCGCGCAGCATCGCACCATCTCCGCCAAGCACAACAATAACGTCAGCTTTATCAAGCGGGTGATGATCATAACGTTTGCTGAGCTCCCTGAACGCAGCTTGCGGACGCGGATTTTTAGAGGCATGGAAATGTATTTTCATGATCTATTCCCAACCAAGCGGGTCATTTAAAAACCGCTCCACTGATTCTAATGTCTCTGTATCAAAATATTGCTCGGACTTTGCAACCTCCAGAACATCCCACCACGTCGCCAGAGCATGAAGTGTAACGCCCATATCTTTCATATTCTTGCGGCTTGCATCAAAAATGCCGTAATGAAAAACAACAAAAGCATGCTCAACATGTCCGCCAGCGGCGCGCAACGCATCAATAAAGACTTTCTTGCTACCGCCATCGGTTTGCAAATCTTCAATCAAGACAACATTAGGTTTCTTGCCCTGATCATTCTTCTCTGGCATGAAGCCCTCAATTTGTGCCATGCGGCCATAACCTTTTGGCTCTTTACGCACATAAATCATGGGCTTGTTAAGCCTCTCCGCAATAAACGCAGCATAGGGAATACCTGCGGTCTCCCCCCCGGCCAAAAGATCAATCTTCTCACGCCCAATTTGTGAGCAGAGCATATTAGCAGCATGATTCATTAAAACTCTGCGCTCATCAACAAAGGATATTAGCCGTCGGCAATCAATATAAACCGGGCTTTTTCTTCCTGATTTAAACGTAAAGGGCTGCTTGGCATTAAATAAAACCGATTCGGTTTTAATGAGCGCTTCTGCTGTATCGCGCGCCATATCTTTTTTATGCTCCGCGCTGAGCTGTCCATGTGGAGCAGGATCAATGAGTGAGATAAAATCAGACATGGTTGAATCAGTCACGGCCAGAACTTTGGCAAGGCTTTCGGTGGATGGCCAGCGCGGCTTACCTTCGGGGCTTTTACGTTTACTTTTGTTAAAAGACGTCGGATCAAGCCCTGCACGCTTTGCCAAACCCGAAGGGGAATAGCCCTTGGATGACGCGAGACGGTCCAACCCTTGCCAAATTTGTTCATGTGTAAACATAAGAATATCCTAGCGCTGCCATAGTAAAAATAAGTGCTAGGACATTAGTCCCATTAATGCAGCAAAAAATAAATAGGAAATTATTCTTATTTTTTCCTTGACTTGCCTTTTATTCTATATCATAAAGAGAACATAAACAGAACATTTGCGTGTTTTTTTTATTAAAACATACAAAAGCGTTCATCACCCCCAACACAAACAAAGGACGTCAAGATGGAACACCACAGCACAGATAAGAGCCCAGATCATGGCATTCCCTTTGATAGTGCGGAGGAGGCGTGGTTCTGGTTTATCGCTGCACAACAAGCTAAAAACGACGGCGCGCGTTTTGTTGCAGGGCTGGGGGCAAAACGCCGCCCGTGCGACCCGATTGATATCTTAAAAATTCTGGATGATCTTTATCGTAAGCGCAGATTACTGCGCGAGCACTTCCTTGTTCTGCGTCATTACGGTCGCAGGCATATGGCGCCAGACCCTCGGCGTATAAAGGAAAAACGCTCATTCTACATCTGGAAGCAGGCATTAGAGCGCATGGAACCGGTTTTATTGCGCAAGGGCATAATTGTTCAAAATAACTGGTTTCATTCAGGAGTGGCTGCAGAATGAGCATGCCGCATAAAAAAGCGTGGATTGTTTTCACGAATCAAACGGACATCCGCTGGCTAAGGATTCTAAAGCGTGGCTTTCGTCATTGTTTTATCGTGCTTCATGATGGTGGCCGCTGGGTTAGCATTGATCCCATGGCAAATATCATGGAAATATTGGTGCATGACCTGCCAGAGGAATTTGACCTGCCTGACTGGCTGAGGGGCAGGGGGCATCATGTCATGGAAACGCAGCTTGCACAAAACATCAAAACAGCCGCCCCGATAATGCTCTTCACATGCGTAGAGGCCTGCAAGCGCATGCTTGGTATTCACAATATTTTCGTATTCACGCCGTGGCAGTTATACCGCCATATCAAAAAGAAAAAATACCCAAACTCAAAATATCATTCACCTGCTCAGAAAGGAGTTTTCTTATGGGAAGCTTAGCATCAACACCAAAAGTACCAAAAACGCAGATTGTTCAAACACCTGTTGCAACGCCGACACCAAGCGCGCCAGCGCCTGTAAAACAAGAGCAGGCAAACGATCCAACGCTTGCGCAAAACGCAGCCTCAGAGGAACGCGCACGCGGCCTGCTTGCAAGAGGGCGCAGCCGCTTTGGCACCATCGCCACAAGCTTTCAAGGGTTTTTGCAAGAAACCAATCAGGGCGCGCGCAAAACGCTGCTTGGCGAATAAACAGATTTTAAATCAAGGATAATACAATGATAACCGATACAAAAAAATTAAGCGCCCGGGATAATTCTTCTGATCAAGCGCAGATGCAGCTTCACGCCAAAATGGTCATTGATCGTTTTAGTGCCGCGCAAAAACACCGCGAAAAATGGAAAAACCTGTGGGATGAATGCTATGACTTTGCCCTGCCGCAACGCGGAGGGTTTCTCTCAACTCTAACACCCGGTCGCTCTCGTACAAATCACCTCTATGATGCAACCGCTATGGACGCTGCCGATCAACTCGCCGCAAGCCTGCTTGGCCAGCTAACACCCACGTGGTCGCAGTGGTTTGGCCTAAAGCCCGGCCCCGATCTTTCCCCTGCCGAAGCAGATGCGCTATCTCCTGTGCTGGAGCAAGCCGCCAAAACCATACAGGCGCATTTTGATCGATCGAATTTTGCAGTTGAAATTCATCAATGCTACCTCGATCTTGTCGTGGGCGGAACGGCCTCTATCTCTTTCGAAGAAACCGACCCTGGCGGATTTTCAGCCTTCCGCTTCCAAGCCATTCCCTTAACACAAATTGTGCTGGAGGAGGGCGTATCCGGTTATCTTGATGGCGCATATCGCACGGTTGAGATGACACTGGATCAAATCACCGAACGTTATCCTTACGGTGAAATCCCATCCTCTATTATAAAGGACGCAACAAAAGACCCGCAGGCCAGATTCGATGTGCTCGAAGCCGTCTTCCCAAAAGATATGCTCTATGACTACACCGCGCTTCTGATCGAGGATCCCGGCAAGCCTGTATTGCTGCAAACCGGAAAGTTCAATCATTCCCCCATCATCAGTTTCAGGTGGCTGAAATCCCCCGGCGAGATTTATGGCCGCTCGCCTGTGATGAAGGCATTGCCGGATATCAAAACCGCCAATAAGGTTGTCGAGCTGATTTTGAAAAACGCATCCATCGCCGTAACCGGAATATGGCAGGCCGATGATGACGGTGTGCTTAACCCCGCCAATATAGAACTCACCCCCGGCAGCATTATCCCCAAGGCGGTTGGCTCAAAAGGGCTACAGCCTCTGGAAATGCCGGGCAGGTTTGACGTATCCCAGCTCATGCTGGAAAGCCTTCAGGCCGCCATACGCCGCGCACTTTTGGCCGATAAACTTCTGCCTGTAACCGGGCCAGTGCGCTCCGCTACAGAAGTGCTTGAGCGCTCCGCCGAGATGTCCCTTCTTTTGGGGGCAACCTACGGGCGCCTGCAATCAGAGCTGCTCACCCCTCTCATCAAACGCGCATTTGCAATCCTGCGCAGACGCGGCGAAGTGCCCGATGTCGCGCTGGATGGACGACTGGTCGCAGTTGATTTCCGCTCACCCCTTGCCCGATCGCAAGGCCAGCGCAACGTGCAAAACACCCTGACCTGGATTACATCCGTGATGGCAATGGGACCAGAAGCAAGCCTTACAGTTGATTTCCCCGCCGCAGCAAGATTTCTGGGTGAAGCTCTGGCCGTACCAAGTGACCTGATCCGCACTAGCCCAGCAATTACCCTTGCAGACGAAAATCCTCAAGAAACAGATCTGCCATAGGAATAACACCAAACCAACTTTTTAACCCGACCTCAAAGGAGACTAAAAAATGACTGAAGAAAACCTTTTAAACGCCGACATACCGGAAAAATTCAAAAACCCGGAAACTGGCGAAGTAAATATCGAAATGATGGTAAAATCCTATAAGGAGCTGGAGCAAAAACTCTCCAGCAAACCAACCCCGCCAAAATCACCACATGATTACTGTATCGATTGCTCCCACGGCTTGTTCGGCCCTGACCAAGAGGTCAACGAACGCCTGCATGCAAAAGGCCTCACCGATGAGCAGGCGCAGGAAGTATATAACCTTGCTGCAGAAAAGCTTATGCCCATGATCAAGGAAATCCATGCCGATATGATGGCCGACCGTGAAGTGGAAAAACTCATAAACCATTTCGGCGGCCCAGAGCAATGGCAGGACGTTTCGCGCCAACTTCTGATGTTTGGCAAGAAAAACATGCCCGCCGATGTCCTGGATAATCTCGCCAGTTCCTACGAAGGCGTACTTGCACTTTACCGCATGATGAAAGGCAAGGAGCCAAGCTTGTACAAATCTGCATCGGGCGCAAAAAATATGGATAGCATGCACGAGGCCGAGCTGTCCTCGATGATGCGCGACCCGAAATACTGGCGCGAAAAAGACCCGGCCTTCATCGCGAAGGTGACACAGGGATTTAAGAATCTGTATGGAAATTAATACAAAGAGCGCTCTGCCAAAATTTAAAAGGCAGGGCGCAAATTCTAATGCTCGGTCTGCGATTCAGCAAAGCTCTGTGAAACAAAATCATCAACGACTTTTTGAAAACCGATTTGCACATCTTTCGTCAGCGGCATAAGCTTTAAGGCAACCTTGTTGGGCGCCTTCCGGGAAATTTTTCCCTTGTGATCTATTTCAACCACCCGCTCGCTGAGTTTAAATTTAAGCGTAATAACGCAGGTCTGATCAATGCTGAATAAACGCTCATCTGCTGTGATAAGCACACCGCCTGTGCTCCAGTTTTCAACCGGATGCATCTGACCATTAACAATAGCTACACAGCAATCATTTTGACGCCGCGGAAACCGTCTTTTTGAATGAGCGGATTTAAGGACGGCCTGATCCTCTTCAAATGAAACTGTTTTACCAAACATAGGATCTCCCTCCATAAGTTTCAGTATACATCTAAACATATTTTTTGGCAAAATTGTGGCTTTTGCTGCGGTGCTCAGAAAATACGCACAAAAAAATCAAAAAGCGATTGACATGTTATGAATTTATTCCTATATTAAGACCATAAACGCCATAACTGCGTTTAAAATTCAGGTTTCCAGCCGCAACGGAGAACACATAATTGTGCCCGCTTGCGGTTTTTCTTTGCCTCATTTTGGCCTGCCGCCTGTGCATGACAACCAAAAGACGGCGTTTCCTAAAACACTCAAACCACAACGAAAGAGGTTTAACCATGTCTACCACATTAGACCAGGCCTTCATCAAGCAGTTCGAACGCGAAGTGCATGCGGCCTATCAACGCCAGGGTTCCAAACTCAGAAACACTGTGCGCTCCATCTCCAGTGTCAACGGCTCCAGCGCCGTATTCCAAAAAGTCGGCAAAGGCACGGCCAGCACAAAATCAACACATGGCATGGTGCCGGTGATGAATTTGGATCACTCAAACATCGAAGTCGTTCTTCAGGATTACTATGCCGGTGACTGGGTGGATCGCCTTGACGAACTCAAAACCAACATTGACGAACGTCAGGTCATCGCCTCCGCCGGTGCAAATGCGCTGGGACGCAAAACGGATGAGCTGATCATCAATGCACTCGCCGCTGCCACGGCAAACACCATCGCAGATGGCAATGTCGGCCTGACCAAGGACAAAATCCTTGAGGCCTTCGAAACCTTCGGGGAAAACGATGTGCCTGATGACGGCCAGCGCTTTTGCGTGGTGGGTTGGAAACAGTGGAGTGATTTGCTCGCAATTGATGAATTCGTGAACGCGGATTACATCGGCGCGGAAAATCTGCCCTTCGCCTCTATCACACAAGCCAAAATGTTCTTGGGCACAATTTTCGTGCCGCATTCCGGCTTGCCTGTTAATGGCAGTGATATCCGCTCGTGTTTCTACTACCACAAAACAGCAATCGGCCATGCCTCGGCCAGCGATGTCCAGACCGACGTGTCATGGCATGGCGACCGCGCTGCGCACTTCGTCAATAACATGATGAGCCAGGGCGCAGGTCTGATCGATGAAAGCGGTATTATCACAATCAATTGTGACGAAACCCCGGATTAAGACGACACCATAACCGTCATCCCTGCCTTGTCATCCTGAGCGCAGCGAAGGATCTAGAACAACGAAAGTAAGATCCTTCGGTCATTTTACTCCCTCAGGATGACAATTTTTGTATGACATAACTTTTAAAAAGGAACCAAAACCATGGCTTACCAACCCTCTGACCTCAGCGTCCTGGCCTACGCCAATAACTTCACCCTCTGGCACTATCCCACAACGGATAATGCCGTAACAACGACAGGATATTTCAACGCCGCCGCAGACATGCTGCGCGTGAATGACCTGATCATCGCCAATGTCGATACCGACGGCACGCCGGACACAACCTTCTATGTTGTCACGGCCAATACCGGCACCAGCGTCACCATCGCAGCCTACTCATAAGGCTGCCCCTCCCTCGAAGTCTGATGATCCTAGCATCAGACGTGACGACTGCGTGGGGTCGCAGCGCAAAAAGCCTCTCTCGCAAGAGCGCTCCCCCTCCCGCCGCGTAAAAGGGTATCGACGACCACGCAACCAGCCTCGGGTTCCCTACACCCCGGGGCTGGTTGTTGTTTTTATAGATAAACGCAACATTTAGGATTTAAAAATGATAGAAATAAACAAAAAATTAGCACGTAATGCCAAATCTGAACTTGACGATACGATCAAAATTAAATCAGCTTTGACTGTTCTTGGACATTATGACGACAGTAAAACAGGACTATCGCCTTTTGCGGATGATGATTTATTTGTCGCAATTAATGACTTCCAAAAAGAGCACAAACTTAAAGTAGATGGTGTTATAAACCCAAAAGGGGAAACAGAAACAACAATTAATAAAAAATTGAAACAAGATAAAAAGGCTGGAAATGCTTTTCAGGCTTTCTGGAAAAATTATTGGGATATGCGTGAAGCAGATACAATAGACGCAGATAAGTATTTTCATTGTAAAACAAATTACGAAGCAACCGAAGGAGGCTGGGAGGGAACTGCAAAAACAATAAGTAATACAAGAGAAGCGGTGGATCTTTTAACCGATAGTCCAAAAGCAGGTTTAAAGGAAACAGTAAAGGATATAACACGTGATCAAGTTGCTAATAAATATGGACGGGATGCGGCCAAATCTGGTAGATTTCAATCATCCCGGCATGCATGTTCAATATTAAGACCAAAAGGCTTGAATGAAAAATATTAAGGAAAAAATATATGCCGGTTTGCAACTGACTATGAATATTTTTTTTGGGCTCGCGGTCTTGATCGGGTGGTATTTTTGTATCATCTGGATTGCCCTGAGATTTGATCCGCATTTCATACAAATTGATGACTGCCTTGATCGCGGCGGCGCATGGGATGAGCAAAAATTTCAGTGCGAATATTTTGAATATGTTGAAAGCAACAAATGAAAAACACGAAAGAAAAAATATATTCAAAGCTGCACAAAGTTTTAAACGTAACAATTTCAAACGCAACTTTCATCGGTCTGTATTTTTTCATGATATGGGCAACCGCGGACCTGAACCCCTATTTTTTCAAAATCGACCGCTGCCTTGACCGCGGCGGCGCATGGGATCAGCAAAGCCTGACCTGCAGATACGAATAAAATTTACTTCATTCCCCTCATCCTCGACCACAAACAAGGAGACCACACCATGGCACTATCCGATATTGCCCTGTGCGCCCGCGCACTCATTAAAATTGGCGCAAGCCCGATCCAGAGCTTTTCTGACGGCACCGCTGAAAGTGAAATAGCCGAAGCCCTCTACCCCCATAGCCGCGACGCACTGCTCTCGGCCTATGCCTGGAGCTTCGCCACAGCGCAGGTACAACTCAGCCAGCTTGCGCAAGCCCCCATCGCTGATTACAGCTACGCCTATGGCCTGCCGAATGATTTTCTGCGCGCCCTGAGCGCTGGGAACGGAGCGCGGGGCAGGGGCCTGAATTATCGTCTGACAGGTGGCGCGCTGCACACCAATGCGCCGGAAGTTGTATTAACCTATATCTTCCGCCCCGATGAAGCGGCCTTCCCTCCATATTTTGATCAAGCGCTGATCGCAAGACTGGCCGGAGAATTCACCATCCCCGTCACGGAAAACACATCCCGCAGCGAAACCATGCTCACCATCGCCGAGCGTGAATTTGCCCGCGCCCGCCAAATCGATGCGCAGCAAGACACGCCCGGTCGCATCGAGAATTTCACCCTTGTGGATGTAAGGGGATAAAACTATGTTTGATGACAAAAAAAACCACCACGCCAGACTTGGTATTGGCTTTGGCACCGGAATTACGACGATGGAGCAATTGCGAAAGGCCGAACGCGAACGCTCAAGCGATGATTGGCGCACGCCGGGAATAGTGCCGGAATTTGATAATTTTGACGCGCCCGATGAAGACGGATTTTTCAGGGCGCGAAACGGCCTGAAATTCAACCCGGCGAAAATATTCGCTAAGCTTGAAGAGGAAAACCAACCCGCCCAGCGTCAGGAAATCGCTTTGCCGGAAGAAGATGCCGCACCCGTGCCACGGCAAAAACCAAAATTAGATGCAATCGAAGCTCCGCCTTTTCCTAAAAGAAAACCGGAAGTGATCTCACCTACGCCCAAAGGGAACGAAATACTAGATTTCATTGGTGAAATTGAAAGTAGTGATAATTACAACGTTATTTTCGGAGGTCAAAAAAAGCCATTAACAAAAATGACGTTGAAACAAGTCTTTGAGCTTCCAAAAGACCCTTCAAATAAGAGTCGCCATGAAGGTGTTTTGAATAACAAGGCTTTGACTGATTTCGAAACATTGAAAGATGTGTTGGAGAAAAAGTAATTTTTCATTATAAATGTACGAACTGAATGTTTTTAGTACGGCACTATGAAAATTTATAAAAACTATTGGCTTCTTGTCATTCTATTTCTAAATTCATGTACTGATATACATAAAAATAATGCGCCAACAGTAATGAATATGTCTTACCACGATGCAAGACAGAAAATTCTAGAAAACGGATGGAAGCCTGCAACACAGATGCCCTTATTCAATGAGATAGGATCAATCGCCCTTTATTTTCAGAGCCTAGAATATAATGAAGTTTACGATTGTACTGGTGCTGGAAAGCTTTTATGTACATTTTATTTTCAAAATCAAAAAGGTCAATATCTTAAAATAAGAACTGAAGGTGAATATTATAACCCGCATTTTGAGGTGGATACGCGCGTGGTCTATGCTGCTATTGTAAATGAAATTAATCAATGAGGGTTGGCCAAAACTGTTTAACCATACACAAACCAAGACTGGGCCAAGGCATCGGAGGAGGCAAAACGCGGCAGCAACGATCCTGATTAAACGAATTAGTGAAAGAATAGAAAAACCAACACCAGGGAAAATCGCATCTATTTGGCAATGATACCGATATCATTTATGATCAAAAACCATGGAAACAGAGAAAATAAAAAATGGGGCTGTCGCAGATAACTAAGATTATCTAGGACAGCCCCTTTATTTTTTCTTCTTATGACCATAAACGGTTTCATGATTAATTGGTAAATCATCGCTTAGCCAAAGGAGATGGGGTAATACAAAATTTTCATTGTAATGCTCAAAGCCTGTGAAAAGAGTGCCGTCTATTGTTATGTAACCATCTTCTGGGTTAAATTGTATTGATTGAATGAAGCCCATGGCCATTCCCTTATCATGATGAGACCCCTCGTATGTAACGCATTCACTTACAAACCTAAGATTATCAATAAGAACATTATTTGCGGTTTTCACGGTCAATGAAAATGTTGGACTTGCACCACAATGGCCGTGAGGGTTGGTATTAAAAAAATACGGCTCGACGTAAACATCGTAAATAAGTGATTCTTGTTTACGACCTTCAGTTTCTGAAATAAGAGCGCACGATGTCTGAATAGGGTTTTTTAGAGCCATCCTTGTATCCCTGTAATCGCCAGAAGGAAGCCCGTTTTCGTCAACCGGGCGAATATAATCTACCATCGTACTGATTTCTCGAATGCCATGCCTTTCCCAAAGTTCTTGCTGATTATTATGCGAGCGCGAAGCAGCAATATTACCATTTGCACCAAACACATCAATTTTGAGAGCGTTTAAATCCTGAAGACATTGCACCTGGACAAAGTCATTGACGATATCCGCCCGCGCCGGAAATGAAATAAAGAAACAAAATAGAAAAACGAAAAATCTCATATTCAAAGACTACTATAAGCAGCATTTATCACAAACAATTTTATAAAGCCCCCACCAGCGGGGCTTTTTTATGCGTCCAAAAATTTGAAAAAAGGAACCCCAACCATGACCCGCATCAGAGATTTAAAAACCACCTTCACCGCCGGAGAAGTCAGCCGCGAGCTGCTTGGCCGGGGAGATTTACGCGCCTATGACAATGGTGCGCTCACGCTGAAGAACGTATTCATCAACCCTACAGGCGGCCTGACGCGCCGCTTCGGGCTGGGCTATATCGACACAGCGCCTGGCCCGGGCAAGCTGATTGCCTTTGAGTTCAACACACAGCAAACCGCGCTGCTGGTCATCACGGAGGAGCAGATCGATATCTATTCCGCCGGTATATTGGAGGCAACATTAAGCGCCCCATGGAGTACTGCACAAATCTCGCAAATCGCCTGGACGCAAAGCGCCGATACGCTGCTGCTCGTGCATCCCGATGTGCCGCCCAAGAAACTTGTGCGCTCGAGCGGCGGAACGTGGACGCTTTCGGATTGGGACTTTTTCATCGACCGCAACATTATTTTCCACCCCTATTTCAAATTCGCAGCCAGCGCGGTAACGCTCACCCCATCGGGCACAACCGGAAGCATAAGCCTGACCGCCTCAAACCCCGTCTTCGAGGCAGGTCATGAAGGAACGCGCCTGCGCGTGCGCGGCATTGATGTAGAGATCACCGATTTTGACTCCGCGACCGTTGTAACGGGCACAGTCATCCCCAAACCCAATCCGGATTATGATGCGAGTGTATCTGGCAGTGTGGAGTTCTTCGAGCTGCCCGACACAAACGCCACTATCGACTGGTTCGAGCAGGCCTTCAGCCCCATTCGCGGATACCCCACAACCGTCGCCTTCCATCAAGACCGCCTTGTAATCGGCGGCAGCCGCGATTTGCCCAACCGTCTGTGGTTTTCAAAATCCGGCGATTTATTCAACTTCGATCTGGGGCAGGGGCTGGATGATGAATCTATCGAATTTGCCATCCTCTCTGATCAGGTCAACGCGATACGCGGCATTTTCTCCTCGCGCCACCTTCAGATTTTCACCAGCGGCGCAGAGTGGCAAGTCACCGGCGATCCGCTCACGCCCGTCTCGGTGCAGATCAGAAGACAGACCCGCATAGGATCAAGGATTGATCGCTACATCCCGCCGATTAATGTCGACGGCGCAACCATCTATATGGCGCGCAGCGGGCAGGAAATTCATGAATTTCTCTTCACCGATCTGGAGCAGGCCTACACCTCCAACGATCTCGCACTCCTCTCCCGCAGCGTGATTGGAACACCGGTTGATCAGGATTACGACCAGAAAAACCGCTTGCTCTTTGTGGTGCGTGAAGACGGAAAATTCGCCAGCCTGACGGTGTTCCGCGCTGAGCAGGTCTCCGCCTGGACGCAGCACGAGACGAACGGCAATGTCAAATCCGTAAGCGTCGTGGGTGATGAGGTGTATTTTCTCATCGAGCGCGCGGGCAATTACTTCATCGAACTGCTTGATCGTACCCTGAATTTGGACTCCGCTCTCGCAGGCGAAATTGGCTCCCCCGCATCTGTTTGGTCAGGGCTCAATCATCTCGAAGGGGAAACGGTCTCCATCGTGGCCGACGGTATCGTCCAGCCCGATCAAAGCGTGAGCGCAGGGGCAATCACCTTGAGCGCCCCCGCAACCACCGTCCAGATCGGCCTGCCTTATACCCATATCATCGAGCCGCTGCCGCCTAATGAATCCGGGCGCGTTGGCTCCGGGCGAAAGCTGCGCCTTGTGCAGGCACTCTTCCGTTTACAAGACACCGCCGCCCTCAGGCTTGACGTCGGGCGCGGCCTGAATGATGTGGCTCTGCGCGATTTTGATGAAACACCCATCCTTGATGCGCCGCTTCCCCTCATCAGTGGGGACGTGAACGTACGGGCACTCGGCTGGCAGGCACAGGGCACACAGGCTCTCTGGCGGATCGAGCAATCCATTCCGCTGCCCTTTACGCTGCTCTCGGTCTCCTCGGAGATCAAGGTGAATGATTAAATAATGAAAAGGAATAAAGAAATGACATTTATGCCAACAGAAAAAAACAAGCGCCCCGGAATCGGCTTCGGCAGTGGGATCACGACGATGGAACAGCTGCGCGTAGCAGAACACGAACGCTCAAGCGATGATTGGCGCACGCCGGGGATAGTGCCGGAATTTGACGCGCCGGATGAAAACGGATTTTACACGGCAAAAAACGGCCTGAAATTTAACCCGCATAAAATCTATGCAAGGCTGGAAGAAGAGAAGCAAACTATGCAGCGGAAGGAAATCACTATGACAGAAAAACCGGAGCAGCACATGCCGCCAATTCCTGCGCGCAAGCCCGATTTTGAAACAATCGAAAAACCGCAATTTTCTGCCAAAAAACCAAAATATGCTGAGAACGATAGAATCGATATAGAAAAGAAACTGCTTGATTTTATTGCAACATATGAAAGCAGCGATAATTATAATGTGATTGTTGGAGGAGAAGAAAAGCCTCTGACAAAAATGACTATAAAACAAGTGCGCGAACTGCAAAAAGAAAGAGGCAAAAACAAAAGGGGCACAGCCATTGGACGTTATCAAATTATAGACGATAAAATGAACGATTTAATGCTTTGGATGAATATCGATGAAAACAATTTGTTCGACGAAAAAATGCAGGATGAAATGGGCAAGGAACTTCTCAGGCGCAGAGGAAGCGAAAAACACAAAAAAGGTGAAATCACAACAGATGAATTTATCAAAAACTTATCCAAAGAATGGGCTGCGCTGCCGAAAGATGAGTCTAACCATAGCTACTACAAAGGTGTTGGTAACAATAAAGCCCATGTTGATTTTAAAACATTGAAGGCATTGATAGAGAAATAGAATTCATATTAAAGTAAACTATGCTAAAATGCGCCTTCACAATTTGGGTTATCAGTCTACTTGCACTGTCATCGTGCACTTTCGCAACGCCAAAAAATACCTTCATGCTGAACATGCCATACGAAAAGGTAAGAGCGGTCATCATAAAAAATGGATGGACGCCGACAGTAACAAAAAGACGCGAAGAAATCTTTGCATCACGCGTTCTGCATTTTTGGGATAAAGGCTATACTGAAATCGATGATTGTGCAGGAACAGGCATCGGATACTGTGTGTTTAATTTTCAAAATGAAAAGGGAATTTTTTTGAGAGTTACAACACAGGAAACGCCGATTGGTAAAGCAAGCGGCTATTCAGCCAAAGATCAAGGTCCCTTTATTGTTAATTACGGCATCACAGATCATCTGGATTAGATTTAAAACGTCAAAAGCAGATTTTTATTGAGGAAAGGGTTGATCGAACCAACAGATAAAAGCTATCTGGCAAATATGATTATTAGCCTTGTCAGTCGCTGCTCTCGGTCTCCTCGGAGATCAAGGTGAATGATTAAAACAAAATTTATTAACCCCTATCATAAAAGGAGAACCACCATGGGTGCACTCATCCCAACTTTATCAGCCACATCACTGCAAACCGCGCTCAGCGTAGGAGCCGGTCTTGCTGGAAGCGAGCTCTCTCGCAAGCAATCTGAAAAAGCACAAAAGCAATCGCTTCAGCAATTACAGGCGCAGCAAAAACTGCAGGAGCAGCAACTCGCGCAGGACGCAGCGCTGGAGCGCGCAAAAATCGCGACCGACACCCGTCAGGATGCACAGCAACGCCAGGACGCTCTAAGACGCGCCGTAGCAAGGCAGCGCGCAGCGTTCGGATCACAGGGCGTAGGCTCTGGCGCAGGCTCATCGCAGGCGGTTCTGCTGGGTCTGTTCGAGGAAACCGATGATGATAAACGCCGCCGCGAAGAGCTTGATCAGCTCCGCTTCAATTCAATCGACCAAAATCTTGCGCAACGCGGCGCGCTCAATGTTTTGCAACGCACCCAGCTCGCCGAGCGCAACGCCTTGAACAAAAGCGCAAACGATCAGGATCTGGGCTTTGATATTTTCCGCGGTGGTGTGACCATTTTTAATGATGGAAAAACGGCGAGGGATAAAACGCTTGGTTAACTGTTCTTACCCCCCCAAAAAGTCATTCTGATAAGCGCCGCCCGCCAGAGTCATCCTGAAGCGCTTGCGCTGAAGGATCAGGATTCTTCAGACCTTAAGGTCTTCAGAATGACGCAAAATCCCCCTCAATTCACAATAAAGGAACCCACATGCCCGAACACATTAAAATCCCCAACATCGCGCCCATCGTAAGATACGTGGCCGATGGCATCCAGACAACCTACAGCTATCCGTTTCCCATTTTTGCGAGCGAAGATTTAACCGTAACCTTGAACGGCGCGCCGCAAGCAAGCGGCTTCAGCATTTCCGGCGCAGGCAACACAAGCGGAGGCAGTGTGACATTTTCAATCGCTCCCGCTGAAGAGACGATCATCACCCTCACGCGCGAGCTGACGATTGAGCGCACGTCCGATTATCTCGAAGGGGGAGATTTCTCCGCCGCAAGCATCAATACGGAGCTGGATTACATCATCGCCTCCATGCAGCAGATCAACCGCGAGAATGATCTTATGCTGCGCTATGCGGACAATGAAACGCCCTCAAGCGTGACCTTGCCAGAGCGTAACATTCGCAGCAATAAAGCACTTGGATTTGACGCCAGCGGTAATCCCGTCGCCGTTTCCCTTGAAGGCTCCATGGCCGCGCCGGACTATACGGCCACAGGCGCAGGCGCAATCACGCGCACATCATCCGCCAAATTCGCCGACACCATAAGCATAAAAGATTTTGGCGCGGTAGGGGATGGCATAACAGATGACACAATCGCCATCCAGAACGCACTGAATGCTGCTAACAGCATCTATTTGCCCGAAGGCATATATCTGATCAGCAGCGCGATAAGGCTAACCGCGTTCCAGAGCATCATCGGCGCGGGGCAATCATCCATCATCAAAACCCTGAACAACAGCTTCACCGCCATTGAGGTCACCGAGGATCACTGCGCCCTGCATAATTTCCGCATCGAAGGCGGCAATATCGGCATAAGGCTCTATGGATTAACGCGACCCGTCGTGCAGACATCCGTGGCCGACATCACCATCACCGCGCCCAATATCGGCGTGCAGCTTGATGGCTATACGGATACGAACAAGCCATGTTACTGGAATAATTTCGACCGCGTTCTGGTCGAGCAAATGGCAACCCACGGATTTCACCTGACCCTCAGCGGAGCAGGGGATACGCCCAACGCCAATAAATTCCATGCCTGCCGCGCATACTCCCTTGGCACATCCACAACAGGCGCAGGATTTTACATCGAGGATGGCAGCTTCAACAACACGCTCCTTGATTGCGAAGCAAATGTGAACGGCACCGCGCAAGGCTGCTTCATCCTTGAAAATTCCGACCAGACCGCGCTCATCAACCCTTACGCCGAAAGCACAAACGAAGTGCCGAACGTGCACCTGAAAGCCGGATCGCAAAACACGGTGATCATGAACCTGCTGGCGGTCAGCAATGGCGCAGCCATTTTCGACCAGTCCGGCGGGAATTACAGCGCCTATAATGCAGGCTTCCCGAACCGTAACCGCTTGCTGCGTACAACCTGCACGGATATGAACGCAACATTGCAGCGCTTTGATACCGAATTCATCGATACAAGCGGAACTGTGACGCTCGATCTTTCGCACTCGGTGCATCTGGTTTCCTCCTTCGGCGGCGCGCTCACGGTTGAATTGCCAAACGCCGAAGATGCAACCGGGGTTATGATGGTGGTCAAAAAGACAGACAGCTCTAGCAACGTCATCACCATTACCGAGGATGGCGGCAACGGCCCGGACGGGCGCGATTACTTTCTCGGCGCGGAGAATGATTTCATGATGGCCCAAAGTAACGGCGCGGAATGGTTCGTGCTCTCCAGCAACCGCGCGCCGGGCAACACAAGGTTTTTCGACGGCAGCGGCACATACGATATCGACATGGCCGTAGACACCTATCTGCTCTCCAGCTTTGGCGGCGCGATGACCGCAAGATTGCCCCCCGCAAATGCCGCCGAAGCCGTGGGCCGTACCATCACGATCAAGAAAACCGACAGCTCAAGCAACGTGATCACCGTCACCGAGCAGGGCGGCTCCGGCCCCGATGGGTTCGGCCAACCCCTAAGCAGCCAGTACAGCGCCATCACCGTGGTCTCCGACGGCGGGCAGTGGTTTATTGTAAATAAGTTTACATAAGGATTGACTGCTAATTTTTTTAGATATATTTATAAATCATGACACAAGACAGAGATCAACTTCCAAGCGCACCGCCAAAAGAAGGTGAAATATTACCGCCTGAAAGGACGTTTCAGTTAACGGAAACTGAAATATGCCTTAAAGAACAGATGGATGCGCTGCTGGGTAGAGCAGTTCACCTCGCTTATAAAGCTGGCATCCCTGTTTATGATTATGGTTTTTCATTTAATGAAGTCTTTGGAAATAAAATGGGGCTGCTTACAATTCAAACCTCGAAACCTGGCATGTCAATTCAGACTGTGTCGTACACCGCGGAGGTAGATGAACAGCAAGGATCTGTAAAATTCGTACATACACAAAACAATGATTACAGCTACACCTCAACCAGCGGAACGCACATTACTTCACGCGAAAGCCCAACGATAACTGAAATCGTGGTCGGCTTAGATGATGATGGCCTTTTGGAGCCTAGATCATACGCGGCCTTTATTGAAGATTTTGCTGGCCGCATCGGTATCGACCCTATCACGCTCGCGGCACTGATAAAGGATGAGCGTATAATTGACGCTACGCCCGCAGCTTTTGATGCACTAGAAGGTCTAACAAACGAATAACACCATATCCTAAGGGATATCATCAACAAGCATCTTTAAATTTAACATAAGTTGACCAAAAAATAGAAATCTTATCCAACTCGCTAGACGAAGAGGGAAATATTCCTCAAGAGGCATTTGATAAAATTCTTCGTCATTGTGCAACATTTTTCGGTATCTCCGAAAATTACCTGAGGCAGCTTTATGAAGCCGAAGCTCAACAAACCGAGCAACTCCGGCGCGAAGGCCTGGATTTCATATAATCATCCGCCCAAATTATAATCCCCAAACCAAGGAGGCTAAATGCAACCCAACGAGCCTTGCATACAACTAAGGATGCGCACAACTTTGCTGCGCTACCTGCCTGCAGCGTTTGATAAAACGCTGAGCGCATATAAAAAATTCTCATCACAGCCGCAGGACCAAGAGGCTTCAGAGTTTAAAAAACATCACGATGCTTGCAAAATAGCGCTGTCCCATGTGCAGGAGCTAATAAAAATCGCCGAAAAAATCCGTGTGTTAAACTCAGAATCCTTAAAAAAAGAGCAGGCCATCGACGAAGCCATGCTACAAACCCTGATCGAAAATGCGCAAAAAGAATTAAACAGCCATAAGATATAAACTTTAATCCATACTCAGATTATTATCTGGTCTTGCAAAAGATTCTGTAAGGTCACTTAAGTTTATTAGAGTATAGCCAGGAGAAGTACGACCTTGACCTGCGGTAATAAATAATTGCGGATCTGCGCCTAAACGCCGTATTTTGCTATATATACCTCTGAGCAAATTGGACACAGCCCCGTCAGGTAATTGAAGATATACTTCAATTGAAGATGCTGTTGTTAAGACACCGTTTATCAGCTGCTGACGGGCTAGATGTTCAAAAAAAGCAGCCTGTTTAACATTAATTTTTTCTTCTATGGTCTCACGATTATTATTAACTAAACATATCGTTCTTTGTTTTGTATTGATGCGCAGCTTGTTTTCTTGATCACCAATCTGCAAAATCATTCCTTGAAGTGATGGTTCATGCCTCGGGGGTATGTTAACTGTTGTATTACGTAGTGCGTAAGTGGAGTTGGTGGTTTTTTTTATGAAATCATAACCATCAGGGGCATCCTTACAGTGTGAGGCCTTTGCGAGTGCTTTACGAATTCTTGAGATGCTCGTCGAAACAGCGGGTGTTATTTCCAATTGACTACCGTTTAAGAGAACAGCAAGATTTTCTCTCTCATTCAGTGCAAGTTTAACCTCCCGCCCATTACATAGAATGCGACCATCATCATATAATATTATGCCGTTTTTCTCTGCTTTAACACGGACATTTATTGGAAATTTTTCATTATCCATGCTTAGAGACCCACTTTTTTGAGTAATTTTCAAAGGAGCAATTCTTTGTCTCAAATTTTTTAGACAGGTGTTCAAACCTTCATCGCTGGTTCCTAGTGCTTTTTGAAGATTCTCTCTGCCTTCACTTTTCCCAGATAAAAGCACAAGTTTTAACAGAAGCTGATGCTCCTTAGGTCTTAGATCTATTGTTTGTTCATTTACCCTGCAAGTCCCTGTGAGCATATCAAGCTCAAGGGTGTTCTTGCCTTGCTGAATTACAAGATTGTGGGACTCATGGCCATGCGCTCTGGCGACTGTCGTAAAAGCTTTGGCCAGTGTATCTCCAGGGGAAACAACGGCAATCCCGGGGCCGGGGGCAGCACGGTTAAATATAGCTCCTAATCCTTCAGAGGCAACAATAAGGTCATAACCCTCTGCAAGGCCATCAAGGTCCCCGCGAGCAATAGCAATATCACTGACATCATCCACAACGGTAACGGCGCAGCGAGCATTGCGATAGCGCGCAACCATTTTCCCACGTTGGTATTCATCTGAAACCGCAACTAAAACCCGCATATACCCTCATGATTAAATATTTTCATAATAATAGAC
>CAYGNP010000001.1:19883-26813 GCA_964351365.1 uncultured Micavibrio sp. | reverse complement strand
AGAGCATTTTGGGGATGGGTTCAATCTTTAAAGGCTGCGGACGCAGTCTATAACCTTGGCCGCGAATAGTTTCAATAAAATCATAACCATATGGGGCAACCTCACAGCTTGAGGCCCTTGCAAGAGCTTTACGAATGTTACATATATCAACGCTTGTTAAGCAGTCTTTACCCGTAAGCTGCCTATTAGCTAAAAGCGCCTTAAGGATATCTTTTTCTTTAGGAGATAGCCCCAAATTACTCCCATTATATGTAATGGCGCCATTTTCTAATGTACGGATACCATGCCGTTCCTGTCTAATCCCGACTTCGCAGCTTGTATCATTTAAACTATAGCCGTCACCTCCAGTGTTATCAATTATAAGGGGAGAAATTTTTTGCCTAAGATGACACAGGTGATAATGCAAATGCTTTATGTAATAGCCATTAATCGCCTCTGTGAGAGTATTGCTTTTAATTTCCGTATTTCTGCGCAGAGCAAGTACACGCAGGAGTTTATATTCCATAGGTCTAAGCTTCACATCATGCCCATTCACGCGGCAGGACCTTCGTGTCATATCAAGCTCAAGGGTGTTCTTGCCTTGCTGAATTGCAAGAAAGTGGGAGTCATGACCATGCGCTCTGGCGAGTGTCGTAAAAGCTATGGCCAGTGTATCTTTAGGGGAAACAACAGCAATCCTTGGGGCAACGCCGTTAAATTGTGCGCTAAGGTCGGGCGAGGCCACGATCAGGTGGTAGCCTTCTTTTGCAACGGCATCAAAATCCCCACGCGCAAAGGCAACGCTACTTAGATCATCCGGCGCCTCGACAATACATAAAGCTTTTTCTAGTTCCGCAGCAATCTTCTCACGACGCTGAGGATCCTTTTCCGCAACTAAAACCCGCATATACCCTCATGATTAAATATTTTCATAAGTGTAGCTGCCTGCGCATCACATTGTCAAGAATCTATAGACATCCAACCAAATAAAGGAGCCAAAATGCCTCATCCCGCCGCCGCAGATTTCCCCATGTTCACAGTATTGTGGAACCAGCAGCAAAATCAGAGCACCCCCGCACTGCACCTGAAAATGGCGCATTGGCTGGAGGAGGGCTACAGGCAGGGCGATAAGAACCTGCTCCTCATGGCCTTCCGCTCGGCGGGCAAAAGCACGATGGTGGGATTGTTCGCGGCATGGCTGCTCTATTGCAATCCGGATTTACGCATTCTTGTGCTGGCCGCCGATCACATGCTGGCAAAAAAGATGGTGCGCAATGTTAAACGCATCATCGAGCGCCACCCCTTGACCGGCCATCTGCGCCCCAAAGATATCGACCAATGGGCGGGCGAGCGCTTCACCATAAGCCGCCCAAGCGAGCTGCGTGATCCCTCGATGCTGGCCAGAGGCATCAGCGCCAATATCACCGGCAGCCGCGCCGACATCATCATATGCGACGATGTGGAGGTGCCAAACACCTGCGACAGCCCGGAAAAGCGCGCGAATTTGCGCGAACGCCTGCTCGAAATTCCCTATATCCTGATCGCGGGAGGGACGCAGCTTTATGTTGGCACGCCCCATGATTATTACTCAATATACGCCGATATCCCGCGCAGCGAAATCGGCGAGGAGCGACCCTTTCTGGACGGGTTCAAACGCCTGTCCATCCCCATCACAAACGAGCAGGGGCAAAGCGTCTGGCCGGAAAAATATCCCCCCGAAATCATTGCGCAGATGAAAATCGATACGGGGCCAAACAAGTTCGAAAGCCAGATGCTCCTCAAACCTGTCAATATCATGGAAGGGCGGCTAAACCCGGATTTACTGAAAATCTATGATGAGGAATTCGTCTACGACCCCTTCGTCAAAGAGGTCTTCATCGGCAATCAGAAAATGCTGAGCGCCTCCGCATGGTGGGACCCCTCATTCGCCAGCGCAAAAGGCGATAGCAGCGTGCTCGCGGTAATTTTCGCTGACCAGTTCGGCGATTATTACCTGCAGCATATTGAATATATCCGCATCAATTCGCTGGATGAAATGAATGAGGCCACGCAGCAATGCCGCATCGTTGCCCAAATCGCAAAGCAATTTTATCTGCCCTCCTTGCGCGTGGAGATGAATGGAATAGGGCGCTTTTTACCCGGAGTCCTAAAAAATGTTCTGAAAGATATGAACGTCCCCACCCGCGTACGCGAGCGCAACAACACAAAAAACAAGGCGCTGCGTATCCTCGAGGGCTTTGATGCCATCATGGCCGCAGGCAGGCTCAAGGTGCACAAAAATGTGTGCCTGACGCCCTTCATCATGGAAATGCGCGAATGGCGACCGGGCGTAGGCAAAGACGATGGCCTTGACGCTGTTGCCGGCGCGCTCTCGCTCGAGCCTGACCGCATCGCCAGCGCCTACCCCAAAGGCTCGTATGATTGGCAGCAAGGCAAAAAACCCCATAAGGCCAAAAGCGACTGGGATGTTTGAACAAATTCGCTCACGTTGTCATCCTGAAGGGCTTTAGCCCTGAAGGATATAAAGGCCAAAGGAATAGATTCTTCGGCTTTGCCTCAGAATGACATTGGGCCTCAATTCAGTGAAATTTAAAAATTAAGGAACCCCCAAAATGACCCATATATCCCAAGACCTACTCTGGTGGATCACCGTCATTGACATACCGGCACTTGTCGGCTTGTTGTTTATGATACTGCGCCTGCGCAGCCAGACTGATCTGGAAGTTGACACTTTGCGCGCAAGCCTTGACCACCGATGCGATCAGCTGCGCGATGCCCTGAACGGCCTCAAGCTGGAGGTGGCCAAGAACTACGCCTCACAAAGAGACCTGCGCGCACTCGAGTCCCGCCTCGTCGAGCATTTGCTGCGTATTGAATCAAAACTCGACGCCACTGCCCTCACCACCGAGCGCCTGAAGGCCTCAACCGAAACCCCTAAGAAATAAGGATGAAAATCCTTCAGATAGAGCAAAACCGTCGCAAGAAAAACGCCCTGTGTACTGAGATTGACAGCCTGAAGCAAAAACGCGATGAAATGAGTAAGCATAGGCTTGATCTGGGGGATAGGTTAAAAAATCTTACAGATGAAATCAGTAATAGAGGCTGTAAATTTTTTTAACTTGTTAAAAAACGAGCGACTAAGGCCTTTCCAGCAAACGCGGATCAATGGGCTGGGCTCTATAAGCTTCCAGCTCAGCGATTGCCTTCGGATGGCCCTTACTTTCGGCAAGAAGCAGGTATCGCGACCTAAAACTCTTAACCAAATCATCGTCCGGCAGGCCAAAATCCTGCCTGGCGCCTTGGGAGAGCCGGTAAATCGCCTCGGCGCTTTTTGTGCGCTCCTCCTCGGCCCAGTCCAGCGCCTCGAGATACATGGCCTCAAAGACCTCATCTTCGAGGCCAAGCTGTCTGATTATCTCAATTTTCTTATGCACGTCATCGCGCGTATCAAGCATAGCCTCAAGGCGGAAATAATAGACTGCGTGATCATATTTAAAATACGTATCATCGAACGAAGAATATAAACTGGCATGCGCATCATACAGATTTGTTGGCATGGCACAGGCAATCCTTAGAGACACAGGTTTCCACCCGGCGCATTCCGCAATGGTGGCTTCATCCGGCCAGAGCCGCTCCCTCGGGGCATCGCCAGCATAAGCCGGAGCAGAAAATAGAAAAATCATAAGAATAATAAGACATCGCATAACAAGCAAAGATTAGTACAAAACAAGAACAAGTCAAGCAAAAAACACACATCAACCCAAAAGGAAAAACCATGACCAAAAAGCCAAAACTCACTGCACTTGATGCATCAACAGAGCAAAAAACCATGCAAGCCTTCTATAATGATATCACCAACGATGTCCTGGCCCGCACATTGTGGGGCGAGGCACGCGGGGAGGGCACGAGCGGCATGCAAGCCGTTGCAAACGTGATTGTTAACCGCGCCAGAATTGCACAAGAAAAAGGTGGGTTCTGGTGGGGGAATAACATCATTCAGGTCTGCCAGAAACCCTATCAGTTCAGCTGCTGGAACCGCACTGACCCGAATTTCAAAAAGCTGCAGGACGTGGACGAAACCAATCTCTATTTCGCAACCGCTTTGCGTATCGCCCGGCGCGCAAGTCTTGACCAGCTCGATGATATTACAAATGGTGCAACCCATTACCACGCCGCAAGCATCACGCCCTATTGGGCCAAGGGTAAATCACCCTGCGCAGTGATCGGCGCGCACAAATTTTACAAATTTGTTTAACGCGCACTAAAGGAAAGACCCATGACCCTAAGATATGACCCAAATTTAAAAACATCCGTCGGCAACAACCAGATTAACTGCACATCAGACTTATGCAGCGTTGGCCACAAACTCAAAGATTACGGATTTATCACCACCTCAAAAGGCCTGCACATAACCCCGAGGAAACGCTTAAACGCGCAAATCATCAAATCGTGGATCGGCACATAAAGTGTTATGCAATCGTACACGATCTTCACGCAGGCGCGCAACAAATAGCTTCCCAAGATCAGGAGCCTCACGAGTAACCGAAAAATCATCCATCGCCTCAATCGCCTCAAGCGCAGCATCACTCAGCCCCGCAACCAGATGCAGATACCGATCTGGATATTCCTCTGCCGCGTAAGGATATGCGGCCATTTGGCGTGGATACTGGCCCGTATGGTAACCATTTTGAAGGGCGTCAAATAAACTCACGGCGCGGGGAAGAATTTGTCTGTCATCAACATCTCCAACAAAATACGCACCGCCTTTAACAAACATGCGATTCAACGTATCAACGGTAAAAGACTTATTGCCCGTTTCGGCATCACCGGAATAAAATAAAATACGGTGAGGCCCATCGGCATGTCTGTGCATACGATGATCCCAATCTTTAAAAACCTCCAGAGAATTGGCAATTATACCTAGGCCCTCAAGAGGGGCGCTAGGGTTGCGCCACAAAGGCCGCTCTGCCCCGATGACAGGAGGAAAATGTGGAAGTTCAAGAGCCATAAAACACTCAAAATTGTTAAATTATTCTATCATCATAAAGGAAACATAAAATGCTCTCAACAGTGATTTCACAAATTGGTTTAACAGCACTCGTTGCTATTCTGGGCGGCATGCTGGGCACAATTGACAATCCCGCCGCCAAAACAGCGTCGCAGGCGCTGGACAAAGTCGGCGAGGCGCTTAAATCCGGGGCGATCACGCCAGAACAGCTCGCCGAAGCCAACCGCCACACCGAAAAAATGGCCGAAATTGAGATTGAAGGCGACAAGGGCGCGCTGGAGCAAATCAACCAGTCCCTGCGGGCGGAAGTCGCCTCCGAAGATGCGTATGTGCGGCGGATGCGCCCGACGTTTGGCTATCTGATGGCGCTCACATGGGCCGCGCAGATGTTCGGTATCGCCTATGTGATCATCTTCGACACGGGCAAAGCCGGAGTGGTGATGGCCGCCATGGGCAATCTGAGCGCCATTTGGGCGGTAGGATTATCAGTTTTAGGCATTTATGTCTATAAGCGCAGCGCCGATAAACAGGTCATGCGGGATGTAATTTTCTGGAATAAACGTTGAAAAATAGGGTAGAGTTTGTTTAATATGAAAATATATAAGAAAATAAGGGTGATCAGGCATTGGATTTCAATCAGGCAGTCAGAAATGTCGTTGTAGGAGGCAAGACCGCAGGCGGTTTAGAGCGCGCGGCGCAGCATATCCAATTCCCCAAAACAGACGCGCAGGCATTAAACGCCCTTGCGCGTGCTTGTGAAACCCTGAGCAATGATATCGGCACAAGTATGGAGCATGACGGCCCGATGACCGCGCTTATCATCAAACTGGCCAATTATCTGGGCAAACGCGGAAGTGAAATGACAAAAGCCTTTGACGATGTACGCTATACATTGCGCGATGCGATCCTCGAAGATCCAACGGTTTTAGAAAGTAAAAAACCTGTCGATAAAATCATAGAAGCGCACAGCCAGCGTTCCGCTCAGAAGGCGGCGGCTCTGCGCGAAGAAATGATCAAAAATCCGCCTCCAACACCGCGGGTTATTTTGACAATCGGAAAATACACACTGCATGAGCTAATTTCCCCGGCGCATCTAAAGCAAGAAAGCGCGTATTTGAAGCATTGCGTTGGAACAAGCCATAACGCCGAATTACTGGCCGAAAGAGGCCTTGAAGAAGGCGATCCCGGCGCAGAAGACTGTTTGGTCTATGCGGTGAAAATCCGCAGCGGCGAAATCCGCGTCTTTTCCCTGCGGAATAAAGGCGACAAGTTCCTGCGGGATGAAGGCGGCACGCCCGTTGCCACGATTGATTATGACACCAGGAAAAAACGCATCACGCAGATTGAAGGCAATCCCCGTAAGATATCCGGCAAAGAGGGCTTTTTTCCGGATCTCTGCGAGGCGCTCTATCAGTTGGGGCAAAAAATTGATCTCTCCGGCGGCATCGCTGGGTTGCCGGAGACAAAAAAAGGCGAAGTCCTGACCAGAGAAGGAAAAATAGAGTTCTACTGCGCGGGGTATGATCTCTCGAAAATTCTCTCCGGGACCATCATGGTCGATGAGCAGATGGGCAAGGAGGAGCTGCACGCGCTCTGCGCCTGCCCATATTTAATGCTGGATATAGCAAAGTGTAGCAATGAGTGGTTGAATGGCAATCTACTCCCCGAAATAAGGGCAAACTTAAGATCAACATCAACCCGGCCTCTAATATTATCACATATCAAAGAGGCCGTGGATATTGATGTAAAGCGTGCCAAAACCTTCGATGCGCCCGCCCTCCAGCACGCCGGGAATATTTTTGCAAGCGGTGCTGAAACCTTCAGCGCGCCCGCCCTCCAGCGCGCCGGGCATATTGATGCATGGAACGCCAAAACCTTCAGCGCGCCCGCCCTCCAGCGCGCCGGGCATATTGATGCATGGAACGCCAAAACCTTCAGCGCGC
>CAYGNP010000001.1:0-19783 GCA_964351365.1 uncultured Micavibrio sp. | reverse complement strand
CCCGCCCTCCAGCGCGCCGGGGATATTTTTGCACAGAGTGCCGAAATTGTTGATCTCCGTTCTCTTGCAGAATTGAAAGAACTGCAATTAGGCGAAAATTTACGCCAGATCACCCTGCACCCGGATGCGGACACCTCAAAAATTACAGGCATAGACCGTAATCAATTTGCCAAGACAACAAACACAGACGGAACGATAATACTGAGCGCGCCTGCGCCCGAACCCAGATTTGCAGCAGGCGCTCAGCCATCCTAACCTCTCCTTAACAATTTAAGCATACACTCCCGATCACTATAGAATTAAGTCTAAAAATCGATTAGAATGCAAAAGTCTTTTGGGCGTTCAGCCCGCATCACCAAGGAGAAAAAAGTTGAGCAAAAATACCCCGATCACAGTCGCGCGCGGCGACGGCATTGGCCCCGAAATCATGGATGCAACACTGAGCATTCTGGAGGCAGCGGGAGCAAGGCTCGACATCGAACATATCGAAATCGGCGAAGCGGTCTATAACCGCGGTACATTAACCGGCATCGAGGACTCATCATGGGATAGCTTGCGCCGCACCAAAGTATTCCTCAAAGCGCCCATCACCACGCCGCAGGGCGGGGGATTTAAATCCCTGAACGTGACTGTGCGCAAATCTCTTGGCCTGTTTGCCAATGTGCGCCCGTGCGTCTCCTATCACCCGTATGTTGAAACCAACTTTCCGAAAATGGATCTGGTCATTGTGCGCGAAAACGAAGAAGACCTCTATGCCGGAATCGAGCACCGCCAGACTCAGGGCGTTGTACAATCCATCAAGATCATCTCCCGCGCAGGATCAGAGCGCATCATCCGCTACGCCTTCGAATATGCACGCGCCAATGGCCGCAAGAAGGTCACCTGCATGGCCAAGGACAACATCATGAAAATGGCCGACGGCCTGTTCCGCGGCGTCTTTAATGAAATCGGCAAGGAATACCCCGATATCGAGCAGGATTTCTATATCATCGACATCGGCACCGCCCGCATCGCCGCCCGCCCTGAAGATTTTGACGTCATCGTGACCGAAAACCTTTATGGGGATATCATCTCCGACGTGGCCGTAGAGGTCACAGGCTCGGTCGGCCTTGGCGGATCATGCAATATCGGCACAGATTTCGGCATGTTTGAGGCCGTCCACGGCTCCGCCCCTGATATATCAGGTAAAGGTATTGCAAACCCATCCGGCTTGCTCCTCGGCGCAGTGCTGATGCTCAACCATATTGGCCAGAACGACATCGCGGCAAAAGTCCATAACGCATGGTACAAAACCCTTGAAGACGGTATACACACCGGCGATATCTTCGACAAATCTCTCAGCAAGGCCAAGGTCGGCACGAAGGAATTTGCAGACGCCGTGATTGAACGCCTTGGTCAAAAACCCAAGAAATTCAAAGTTGTCGATTACGGCAAGGGCGGCGGCAAGGGGCTAACTATGCCCGCACTCAAGCCTGTTGTGAAACAGGAGAAAAAGCTGATCGGCGCGGATATTTTCCTCGAATGGAACGGCGCGCCCGATGATCTGGGCGCAATCCTTGAGCCAAAAACCGCTAAGGGCCTAAGCCTGAAACTGATTGCCAATCGCGGCGTTAAGGTCTGGCCAAAGGGGCATCCGGACACATTCTGCTCAGACCATTGGTGTCTGCGTTATCTTGGTGATACGCCGACACACGATACATTGCTGGAACAGCTCAATGCCATCAAGGCACTGGGGCTGGATTTCATAAAAATGGAAAACCTCTACAGCTTTGACGGGCAGCGCGGCTATACACTTGCACAAGGTGAATGAAACCGCTAGAATAGGGCAATCATAAATAAATAAGGTTAGTAAATTGATTGTGAGAGTTTTACTTTATGTGCTCATCATATTGGTGCATTTTAACGTAAGTGCAGCATTAGCGCAAAACAGGGGAAGTGATAGGTTTAATTCTGACACAGGTTATGAAGATGCTGTATTACCGAGGAGTTTATCGACATCAGTAATCATTGATGATGACGATCAACAGCCAAACGAGCCAAACATAACTGAAATTAAATTCTTGAAATTCCCGCCCCTCAACAGTCTTGGAGAGCGCGTCGATCGTTTAATTCTTGGGATAGAAAAAGACATTCCGCCAGAATATGACCATTATGGCTACGAAATAAGGCGATATATGGCACGGGTCGGAAATATAAAAATCTTTAGCGATAAAGATTTTTTGGAACAACAGATAAAAAATGTAAAAAAAGCAAGAATAATCGGTGATTACTGGAAAAGGAAAATCGATAAAGAAATGATGGAAATCGAGGAAATTCTTGCGAAAGATCAGGATGTACACCTCAGAATTCGAACATCATACAGACAGAATAAAGCAACAATCAGAACATTCCTGATCGTGTTAAAAAGTTGGATTGATGCAAATGAGCGTTTGCTGAAACTCATTCAAGAAGATCCAAGTATTTATGAAGTTATATACCCCGAAATAATAATATTTAATTCCAAATCAAGGTTGGCATATTACAATTCAATGCTTATTAAGCAGCAAAAACTGATTGAGCTTCAGGATTTTAGGCCATTTGAAATGATGATGTATTAAGACGCTGCTCTCACTGTATTTGAAAGCAAGCAAGCGATCGTCATTGGCCCAACGCCGCCCGGCACAGGCGTGATGGCACCAGCAACGCTAAGCGCCGCCTCATAATCCACATCTCCGCATAATTTTCCATCATCCATGCGGTTAATCCCGACATCAATAACGCACGCCCCAGGCTTGATCCAGTCCCCCTTAACCATTTTAGGCCGCCCCACCGCCGCCACAAGAATATCAGCGCCAAGGCAGACCTCCCGCAGATTTTTCGTACGCGAATGCGCCATCGTTACGGTGCAATTTTCCCGCAGCAGCAATTGCGCCATCGGTTTGCCAAAAAGATTTGAACGCCCGATAACAACCGCATTTAGCCCGCTTAAATCACTAAGAACAGATTTAATCAAAATCAGAGAGCCCTGAGGCGTGCAGGGCACCATCCCACCCTTTATCCCCAAAATCAGCTTGCCTGCATTGACGGTGGTCAGGCCATCAACATCCTTATGCGCAGAAATATGCTGCACCAGCGCCTCGCTATCCAAATGCTCCGGCACAGGCAATTGCAGCAAAATACCATGCACATCAGGATTATTATTAAAGGCAGAAATCTCGGCGCTAATCTCGGCTTGTGATGCCTGTTTTGGCAGGCGGCACTCAAAACTGCGGATACCAACTTTTGCACAGGCCTTGATTTTATGGGACACATAAACCTGAGAGGCGGGATCATCCCCCACGAGTATAACGGCAAGGCCTGGGGTTTTATTCATCGAACCCACGGCGTTTTTAAGCTCATCCGTAAGTTTTGCAGCAGCAGCCTTGCCGTCAATAATATGTGCCATTATACGCTTTCTTATATTAATAAAATACGCTCGCAAGCAATCCGCCAACAATCTGCACGGCGATAATCACGATCAAGGGCGTGATATCAATCCCGCCCACCGGAGGAATGTATTTCCGCAGCGGTTTATAGACCGGATCAGTGCATTTTTTGAGCAATGCAGTAAGGTTTTTGGCTGCCTCATTCGTGCTGTTCACAATTTCAAATGCAATCAACCAGCTCAGTGCAACCTGCAAAATAATAATCAGAATATAGGCCTGCGTAGCAAAGCCAATCAGCCATCCAATAATATACATCACAAATTCCTCCATATTTTCTATAGCTTTATAGCGATTTTATAATAAAAGATAAAGAGGTCTTAATATTTCGTTTTACTTTATGGTATAATGTTTTACGTAATTTATTAGGTATGGATATGCTAGGAATTGACCCAATAACGCTTACTTCTCTTCTCGTGCTCGCCGCTGGCGGTAAGGCATCGTGCCCGGCGCGCGAGGCAACAAAGATCAATGTTGTACCAAAAACAGAAAAAGTAAAATATGATAACCGTCAAACCCTTAAAGAAATACAATCATACAAAACGGACACAGTTGATCCGTATGAATTTCATGGTCAAACGGTCACGCAGGGCTTTATGAAGGGGCAAATCCAGCTCAGTCAAAAAATTGTGTTCGGACAGGTCTCTAACACGGTCTTCGGATGCGTGTGGTATGACACAATAACAATTGAGATCAATATTGACCCCACAATTGTAATCGCAAAAGAGCTCTATCAGGATTCTTGCATGCGTAAAGCTATACTCGGCCACGAAATGCTCCATGTGAATGTCGACCGCATGATCGTTAATAAATACGCCAAAACCATGGGAAACAAACTCCTGACGGAGCTAAAATCGCGGGGCTACAGTGCAGGCCCGTTTTCCATTAACCGTATGGAAGAAATTAAGTCTAAGATGCAGCGAGTGATCACCCAAATCCTTGAGCTTGAATATAAAAAGATGGGGATCGAGCGCGAAGAAGAACAGCGTAAAGTAGACTCCCTTGAGGAATATGAAACGGTTGGCGATAAATGCCCCGCCTTTGAAAAACGTAAACAGCAGCTATATGCGGATTTGCTGAAATAAACAAAATTATTTGACATATTTAAAATTTAATGTCACTCAATATTCATGAAACTACATCTGCCAAGCCAGGAAGAAAAGATCACGCGCCTCCTTTTAGAGGCAGACCGTAATTCTTCAGACAAAAGAAGAGACTTCCAGCTCAAAATAACCGATATAGAGATCTTTGCCGCCTACGTAGCGGCGCATTTATCGGGAGATTACCTTGCACGGACAAAAAGATACAATCCCGGGTATTTTTACGGGGGCTCGTCTAAAGGCATTTTAAAATCTTTTCTGTCAAAGCGCATTAGTGCAGAGCAAAGCAGGGAGATTGAAGACGCATTTAAAAATGACCCGCATTTGCAAAAAACAATGCGGGCACTAAACGATATTTTCACAAAATATTATGCAGATATTTTTAATATTGGAAAAGATAGAACACCATCAAGAAACGGGCCCATAGCGGCTATGCAGAGAATTTCTCGGAAAAACTTTTTTGTAAAAGAATTTCTGCCTCAGGCAATGCTCGCATATTTCGATGAAGGAAAAAAGCTAGAGGAGGCGTTCGCATCGCCTCAAAGCGCGCGGAAGGGAATAGCAAAAGCATTCCAGGTAAATGCATTCATAAGTGAGTTTGGCTCACCTTCTCCTTGCCCAGTGAGCCAGAGATTTTATCAAATCTGTGCCCTTGCGCCCGCTCGTGATCCCAAAACCGGGGCGGTAAGCATTATCGGCCGGGAGGCAGGCGCTCTTTTGGCGTTCATCTATAATGAGTTTAAACATGGCAAATCAGAGCTTACACCCCATGTGGAAGAGCGCGCAGAGCCGAGTTAAGATCATCCAGCAAATCATCAACATGCTCAATCCCCACCGACAGGCGGAAGAGCTGATCGGTGACCCCGGCCTTTGCCCGTGCCTCAGCGCCCATCGAGACATGCGTCATGCTGGCGGGGTGATTGATCAGGCTCTCCGTTCCGCCCAAAGACTGCGCGAGACGGAAAATCGAGAGCGCGTCCACAAAGGCCGAGAGCTTATTCGCGTCTGCCTTGATCTCAAAGCTGATCATCGCGCCGGGCCCTTTTTGCTGGCGCGCGGCAATGTCATACCCCGTATGCGCAGGCAGGCCGGGATAATAAACACAATCAACGCTTTTATGCGCATCAAGCATCTGCGCAATGGCGATCGCATTCTCCTGTGCGCGGCTAACCCTGAGCTCCAGCGTGCGCATACCGCGCAGCGTCATATAGGAATCAAAGGGCGCACCAATAAGGCCAAGCGAATTCGCCCAGAATTCAAGATCAACCAGTAAATCAGGATTTGAGGTCACAACGCAACCCCCGACAATATCGCTATGCCCGTTCAAAAACTTGGTCGTGGAGTGAAACACGATATCCGCGCCAAGCTCCAGCGGGGTTTGCAAAATAGGGGAGAGGAACGTGTTATCACACACCGTAATCGCTCCAATTTTTTTAGCGTGCGCGGCGATGCTTTGAATATCGGCGATGCGCATAACCGGATTACTTGGGCTCTCAATCAGAACCATGCGCGGCTTAAGAGCCATCGCATCCCGCACCGCATCCGCATCATATTGATCAACAAAGGCGAGCTTGAAATGCTTCTTCTCAGACAACGCGCTCAGCATCCGGTAAGACCGGCCATAGCAATCATAAGGCGCAATCAACAAATCATCCGGCCCCAGCAAATGCACAATAAGCGTGAGCGCCGCCATACCAGAGGAAGTCACGCACGCCCCGACACCGCCCTCAAGCTCTGTCATTGCGCCCGCCAGCTCATCACGCGTAGGATTGCGGGTGCGCGAATATTCATAAGATGCCTTTTGCCCCAAACCATCAATCTCAAACGTTGAGGAGAGATAAAGCGGCGGCATGACAGCCTTGTGCGCGGCGTCTGTTCCGACCCCGGCCTGCACAACGCGCGTTCTCTTATGCCATGTTTTCTTGCTCATACCTTGCGCCCAATATAGTAGTAATCTTCGTATAAATCAAAATCTGGCGCAAAACTCTTCGGCTTAAACGAGCTGTTTTCCTCAATCAGTTTGACAAGCGCATCAGGAACAATCGTAGAGGAGGGATCGCCATTTCGGTATGCCATAAGGCACATCGTGGCGTTATCATGCATCAAACGGTCAAAATGCCCCGCATAATTGGTCACAACATCGCTACTCATCTCCTGAAACGAGGCGCTGTTCCAGAATAAATCAAATTTATGTTCAAGCCGTTCAATTTGCCATGGGCACAAAGCCACAATCGAGCGCTCATCATCATTCTTAAAACCGATGCTCTTAAGGCTTCTGGTCTGGGTATAATCCCTCACCTGCTGCGGATAAAAATGCCTCAGATATTGCGTCCCGACATAGATGATCGGAGGAATATCCAGATAGGCAAATGTCTTGATATTCGGATAAAGATGCATCAAACTATGCGCAAAAGCACCGAACCCGCCGCCAATCTCAAAGACTGAGTTGATTTTAGTAAAATCAATTTGTGTCGAGTAATTATGAATCCGTAAAAATGATATAAGATAGGCCAGCCCAATTTTACGCCCGTTCAAATGAACCACATCCCCCGGCTGCCCGATTAAAGTCTCCGGTAAAGAAGGATGCAACGCGCAGAACTCCTCAAACCAATCCCCCAGAATATGAGTGTAATATAAATCCCTGTATTTTTGAAACTCGCGGAAATGTCGCAAATTTTGCTTGCGGTACGGATCGATAAAATATTTTTGCACGGCCACATTATTGCGGATCAGCTTATGAACTTTATGCTTGAGACTGTCCTTGGTGTACAGCTCAAAAGGATCTTTTAAGACTGTATCCGCATATCCTTTGCCAATCTTGCTGTTTGAGCGGAACGTCTCTATACCGTCTTTCAAAATTGCATCAGCCGTCCTTTTTGAATATTGCGCCCAGTATGGGCCGGGCCTGTAAACGGCCTGCGCACGATTTTGATCGTCGAGCATAGCATGGAGCAATTCCGTATTATTCTGCATACATCTGTTCCCCAATGTTTTAAAAGTGAACCGATCATCAAATTTGCAATTTTCACCCAAAATAGCAAGCAGCAAAAAATGCTGGGCGCTCGGCGGGGCGCCATTGCCTGCCTGAGGTTGTCAAAACTGGACAAAACAGCCCAGTATAAGGTATAAATTTTCATGAAATGAGGGCGTTATGATCACAGTAACAGAAATTGCTGAAAATCATTGGGATATCTATTGCTCCGAACAACAGGAGTGGGAGGATATCAAAAAAATCGTGTTTTACGCGCTGGAGCATTACGACGAAACGGATCTGGATTATCATCTGCCGCGCGACCGGGAAAACGGCATAGAATGCCTTGATGTTATGAAAGCCCTGGTCGAGGAGCTGAAAACCATGCCCGAATCTCCTGAGAAAATTAGCACACGAAATTTGTCAGCGATAAGAATAACAGTCACAGATATGGCCGATTTCAGCTTTTCCAAAAATGAGAGTATAGAAGGTCTGGATTATGAGCGTCTTGAGTATTTGAGCGACGAATTATATGGAATGAGAGAGACGAACAAAGAGGAAAAAAATAATGCCTGATACACATGATGTGATTGTATCTGTCGCCACAGGCCATGCCTTCCCTAAACATGGCGGCGAATTTTCTGACAGCGGCTTTGGGTCGACTTACCCTATGAACACCGAAGCGGATCTGGTGAAGGTCATGCAGGATATTATTGATGACCCACAAACGCGCGCCGTATATAATTTGGACACCAATGAAGTAAAAATCATAAATACCCCACAAAAAGTCGAAATTGGGCTTTGGGACTCACGGCAATATCAGGATGCAGGGTCGGTATTTCGCCCGAATTCACCAGATAAAAAATGGAATAAATTTATAGATGAAGCAGGATCAAAAAACCAAACTCTCATCTTCTCACGCGACCCGCAGGATGTGCGCGCTATGGTGGAGCGCTTTGCGCAGACAGAAGACTTCTCACCCAAAACTCTTGCAAAAATGCAGGAGCCCGGCCGAGCCTCCATGGCGCAGGCCCTGCGCGAGTCAAGCCCGCCCGTCAATCTCACGCGCCTGAACGATTATATCGAGGACACCAAGCTCAATTTTGCTCAGCAGGCCGAAACCGCAAAAACCGAGCGCCGGGCAGCGCAGGAGCTTGGCCAGGAACGCGCAAATATGCTTAAAGGCCTCAAAGAGCATGTAATCGGCGGCGCGGATGTGGTGGCCGATAAAGCAACCGGCAATATTCTGGTGGAGGCAAAAGACGGCACGTTCTATGAGATTGCCGCGAATACTGATACGCAAACCGCGAAAGTGACGATGACATCGCCCACCGGGGAGACAACTCAGTTTGATATAGAAGGTCGCCAGTTTGATAAGCTGATCCACACCCCGCACATTAACCTGAAGGGGCTGGCTGGAAATATGGTTGGTCCGGCCATGGTCGGCGCCTTTGTCTTCGCGCAGACAGGAAATGCGCAGGCCGCCACCGCAGCCGCCGCAAAAAGCGTTGCGGGCTACAGCATCGAGGCTGCAGAAAACCAAGCCGGTATGGGCGAGCAAGCATTGGCTGCGGCAAAAGACGTTGCGGCCTTTACCGCCCCGCAAACCGTTGAGGCCGTGCACAACGGCAAGGGCGCAATGCATATCGTCAGCGGCGCGATAAACGATACGGCCAACGCCCTTGGGTGCGCAGTTGGCTCAGTGCCTGGCGCGGCAATGTCAGCGGCTTCCTTAAAAAGCCCGATACCAGGCGGTTTAGCCGGATGCGTCCTGGGCGCGTCGGTCACGGATCAAATCATCAAAAGAGGAAGCGACGGTATCGGCAATGTAATCTGCTACTTTGCCTGCGAAACGGATGAGATATCGCCCTCTGACTTGCGCTTATCCATACCAACTGACCCTGATACGCTTGCAAGACAACCGGAAATGGAGGCCTTGAGGGAATTTTCAGGCTCAGATGAAATGCTGAAAGGCCTCGCCGCAGAAATGAGAGATCAGGGCAGCGATGAATTCGTTATTCCGCAACTTGAGGAAAGAGCGCAGCAGCTTCCCTTCGAATTACCAGTAAACGTGCCGCCCGGCGCGGAAAATTTCATCCGCCCGCGCCCGCAAACTCCTCAATTAGCGCCAAACGCACCACCAGCTCAGCCGTTTGAACAGCCGCGTATGCAGCAATAAAAAAATCGCTGCCTGGTAAGAGCAGCGATTTATATAAGTATAAGTAAAACCAATAAGTAAGAGGGTTGAATCTCTAATGATTAAAGTCTCCCACAAGATTGTGACAAGAAAATGGCAAATTAATGCCAAATTCAAGGAAAACATCAAATAATTGAAATAAAAAGGAAAAAAGCGTATTTGAGTTTCGTAAAATACCTCGTATTGCGCATAATTTTTAAATTCCCTATACCGTTAAGCCCCCTCTTGATGTACACTTTTTCTTAACTTTAATTCGTCATTATAGCGAATTATTACTTCTCACAGGGGACTCTCAAACATGGCACGCACAGGTCAAGACACTTTAAAAACACGCAAAACACTCACCGTAGATGGCAAGAATTACGATTATTTCTCGCTAGAAACGGCTGCGGAAAAAATTGGTGACGTGTCCAGATTGCCATACACACTCAAAGTTTTGTTGGAAAATTTATTGCGCCATGAGGATGGCCGCTCGGTCACAGCCGATGACATTAAGGCGATTCATGGCTGGCTCAAAAACAAAAAATCAACCCACGAGATCGCGTATCGCCCCGCGCGCGTGTTGATGCAGGATTTCACAGGCGTTCCCGCCGTTGTGGATTTGGCCGCAATGCGTGAAGCCATGGTTGCCCTTGGTGGAGACCCTGAAAAAATCAATCCACTTGTGCCCGTTGATCTGGTCATTGACCATTCTGTGATGGTCGATGAGTTCGGCACTGCAGGGGCATTTCAGGCCAATGTTGAGCGTGAGTTCGAACGCAATGGCGAGCGCTATGAATTCCTCAAATGGGGGCAGGGCGCGTTTAACAATTTCCGCGTGGTTCCCCCCGGCACTGGTATTTGCCATCAGGTAAACCTTGAATATCTTGCGCAGACCGTATGGATGGACAAGTGCGATAAAGACAGCAGCAAAAATGTAATCTACCCCGACACACTGGTTGGAACCGATTCGCACACAACCATGGTCAACGGCCTTGCCGTTCTGGGATGGGGCGTTGGCGGGATCGAAGCCGAAGCCGCAATGCTCGGCCAGCCAGTCTCCATGTTAATCCCCGAAGTCGTCGGCTTCAAAATCACCGGCGAAATGAAAGAGGGCACAACCGCAACAGACCTCGTTCTGCGCGTTGTCGAGATGCTGCGCAAGCTGGGCGTGGTTGACAAATTCGTTGAATTTTATGGCTCAGGCCTTGATCATCTCTCTCTGGCCGATAAGGCAACCATCGCAAATATGGCGCCGGAATATGGCGCAACATGTGGATTCTTCCCGATTGACGCTGAAACACTGCGTTATCTTGAATTCACGGGCCGCGATCCGCACCGCGTGAAAATCGTGGAAGCCTACGCCAAAGCACAAGGCATGTGGCGTGATTCAAACTCACCTGACCCTGAGTTTACGACAACACTTCACCTTGATCTCGCTGACGTTGAGCCTGCAATTTCCGGCCCGAAACGCCCGCAAGACCGCATCGCACTCTCCGCCGCCGCGCAAGCCTTCGCGGAGCACGTGCCGGAAAAAAAATCAGTGCCCGTTAAAGGAACAGATTACAGCGTCACGAATGGCGATGTGGTTATTGCCGCCATCACGAGCTGCACAAACACATCAAACCCATCCGTTATGGTGGCCTCTGGCCTTGTCGCGCGCAAAGCACATGCGCTGGGTCTAACAGTCAAGCCATGGGTAAAAACATCCCTGGCGCCCGGATCACAGGTCGTCACCGACTATCTGGAAAAAGCTGGTCTGCAAAAGGATTTGGACGCTCTGGGCTTCAACACTGTGGGCTATGGCTGCACAACTTGCATCGGTAACTCCGGTCCGCTTCCTGACCACATCAGCGCCGCCGTGGACGCAGGCGATCTGAACGTCACCTCTGTTCTCTCGGGCAACAGAAACTTTGAGGGGCGGATCTCCCCGCAGGTGAAATCAAACTATCTGGCCTCACCGCCGCTTGTGGTCGTCTATGCACTGGCAGGCTCGATGCATATCGACTTGTATAAAGACCCCATCGGCAAAGATAAGAACGGCAGGGATGTCTTTATGAAAGACATCTGGCCCACCAATAAGGAAATCGCCGATACCGTCGCAAGCTGTCTCACGCCTCAAATGTTCACCAAGCGCTACGCTGATGTGTTCAAGGGACCAAAAGAATGGCAGGAGATTGGTGGAGCAACGGCAGGAAAAACCTATAGCTGGAAAGAAAATTCGACCTATGTGCGCAATCCGCCCTTCTTCAGCGGCATGTCCATAGACGCAGCCGATACGAAGGACATCAAAAACGCTTACGCCCTTGCAATGCTGGCAGATTCCGTCACAACTGACCACATATCACCCGCAGGCGCGATCAAGAAGGACTCACCCGCAGGATCATACCTGACCAACCATAAGGTCAGCCCTGTTGATTTCAACTCGTACGGCTCACGCCGAGGCAATGATCAGGTGATGGCGCGCGGCACATTTGCCAACATTCGCATCAAGAACGAGATGGTTCCCGGTACCGAAGGCGGATACACGAAACACGTGCCCTCTGGCGAGGAAATGAGCATCTACGACGCCTCCATGCGCTATCAGGCCGAGGGCCAGCCACTGGTCGTCATCGCCGGCAAGGAATATGGTACAGGCTCCAGCCGCGACTGGGCGGCAAAAGGCACGCGCTTGCTCGGTGTAAAAGCCGTTATAGCTGAGAGCTTTGAGCGTATCCACAGATCAAACCTTATCGGTATGGGCGTTCTGCCGCTGCAATTCACAGGCAGCGTAAACCGCAAAACACTCAATCTGCGCGGAGATGAACGCTTTACCATTTTGGGTATAGCCGCTGGCCTCAAGCCAAAACAGGAAATAAAAGTCACCATCACCTATGATGACGGCTCAACGCAGGATTTCACCGTGCTCTGCCGCATCGATACACTCGATGAGATGGAATATTTCAAAAACGGGGGCATTTTGCACTACGTTCTGCGCAGCCTGGCGGCGTAATCTCCGCCAAAGTCACTCCGCAGAGGGGGCATCGTGAGCGGGCTGTGCTCTATTCCTTATGGGTACTGGTTTAGTCCACATGTAACCTTCATTTGTTATTGCAACAAAAAACCTAAGGCCATGTGGGTGCGCTCTATCTTTTGAGCCTTCAGCAAGATCCCGCGCAAGCTTGGACACAAGGTTATTACGGTCCCTTTCATTTTTTGTTTCATGTTCTTCCCCATAAAGAGTTCTAAAAATCAATTCTTTAGTAATAACAATATTAGGAGGATGTTCCATAAAAATTTTCAGCACCTTCAATGTATAGGGCGTAACCTCTAAATTTTTCTTTTTATAAGTAACAGTGTCGTCTGTGTAGATAGTGATGCCGTCACGCTCCATCACGACCTCCGGCGCAAAATTATCCGCCCTGAGGGCATATCCGCGTCCACGTATGCGTTCAATATCAAAAGGCTTAATTTTGTCTTTCAAACGGCGAATATGCTGCTCCGTATTCCGCCCAGGCTTGAACCTTGTTACTGCGCTGAGTTCATCCTCGGAAACAAGCTGATTTGCAGCGCTTGCAAGCGTGCATAAGGCCGCGTGATCCTGCGAGGAGAGTGTGATGTTTTTGCCATTCAGCATGCACTTGTTTCTATCCTTCAAATGGACAATTAGGGTATTTAATTTGTGATAGAGGGCTATGCTTTCAGGCTCTTGCGGTTGCGGCTCGGCAGCCTTTTGAAATTTCCCAAACAAACCATTGGGGTCTGTATTCATTTTTGAGACGGTAGGTAACTCCCGTGGGAGCGCACCGTTTAACTTTTTCGCAACCTCGCCATCCACTACAACACCATCATAATGTTTAAGAACCTCACGAAAACCCGCACTGGTGGCAAAAGGCCTGCTTATATCGGACATGATATCCACGCGCTGGCCTGAACCTTCAAACCTTTTGCATAGCGCAAGAATACGCTCAGACTGCGGTTGAGTTGTGATAATAAGAACCGACATAACACCCCATAAAATTATTATTTACCATATAAAATAAAGGGATCTGTAGCCATGCGCAAGAGATAATTTTCAAATCTGAGTCCAAGCCTGATAACGCCTTTACTCTGCAGCAGGAACAGCGTGCATATCTTCACCAACAGGACTGTTTGCGGAATCAGGCTCAGGGGCTTCGAGCACGGCATTAATGAGTCTATATCCTGAGCTGTTATGACCACCTTTTCCACTATGTATAATATCGTCAGGTTCAATGTTTAAACGTCTAATAAAAGTTCTAAATTTTTGAATGATTGCTGACGATAATTCCTCAGTTAATCCCAACTCTTCAGAGATTTTTACGCCGGTCCTGCTTGGTTTCTCAAACATATATTGTAAAACTTTTGCCATATTATAGCCAATGTCTTTGACTTGCCCGGTATTAATATTTGTAAGTATGCGGTTTTTTATATCAATTTTAAGACGGCCATTAACAATAATATTAATACTGTCTAATTCTGCCTCGGGTTTAATCGGCTCGCCAGACTGCCAACGAACACGGCCATTATGATACGTTCTAATAAAACTCAAACCTAACGGTGCATCTAATGGCTGGTAGGCCTGCGCTAATTTTTCCTTGATCCTAGAGAGAAAGGAAGAAATAGAATTTATGCTAGGACGTGTAGCACTATCTCTGTCAGCATAAAGCTTATCATGAAGAAGCTTAAGTGTGATATCCCCCTGAGATGTCATCAAAGCCCTGAGAATGAGAGCCTCACTATTCGAGAGGGAAACAGGATTGCCATGATTTGTAATTCGCCCGCTTTTATAGATAGCAACGCCATCTCGCTCTAATATTAGCAGCGGCTCCTGATCATCCGTATCAAGGCGATAGCCCTGCGAGCGCAGAGTTGAAATCTGAATGGGGTCTGTTTCTCGCCGTAAGTTTGTCATGACGACAGCTAAAAGCCTATCACAAACGGTTTCCTTTTTCGGCCAACCAGCATCTTTAAGCGCATTGTACGAAACAACCGAATTAGCGCCATAAGCAAGAGCGCGCAAGACCAAATACTCATTTGTTGTGAGTATGATTGGCTTGTCATTGACCGTGCATCCTGATCGATCACTTAAATCAACAACCAGAGTATGCGTGCCCTGACAAATTTTGATGAATTGACTGCCCTCGGCAGAGGTGGCAAAAATTCGACTCAAACCCTCTTTCTCAAGCTGTGAGACCATATTAAATCCCCTCTTTAATTTAGGCTTTAGTTCTTTAAGGACATCTTCAGGAATGGCATCATCAACAATAATGGAATAATCACGTTCAAAGTGATCAAATTCGCCTCGCGCTATCGTAAGGCTCGTAACATTATCCATAACACAAACAGCGCACCCAACCTTGCTAAATTCATCACATAAGTGTTGAATAACCTCAGAATCTGGTCTGTTGGTAATAATAAGAAACGACATAACACCCTATAAAATTATTATTTTTCATATTACATCAAGGGGTGTAACTTAAACAAGCATTTTAATACCCTGAATTATTCAAATCGTAGAGCTGCTCACGTGCTTCCTTCTCGGAGGCTGCTATCAATAAATCGAAATCCGGGCGCTCTGGGCGGTAACGGACCTTATGCCGATTATTCATACCGTCGATCCGTGCATTCAGAATTTTAATTTCCTCATGCGCTTTTTTCCCTCGTTTATCCTCGTCGGAAAATCGGCGTATAAGGCCCTGATTAAGCTGCTCGTTACTTAATCCCACAATAAAGCTGAGCTGTGTTCCCTCCAGAAAATCAGCGGCACTACTCAGGATTTGGGCAGCATTCAAGCGTGCCCCAATGCCTTTTGGTGCAACAATCATATTAAAAGTTGCCTTATTTTTGGCCCCGCGCAGCAGCATGCTGCAACGCCCCTCATGGCGATTGGTCACCGCCACCATTGCAACGTTAATATCGTGCTCAATATCGATGACTTTCCCAGCCTTTTGAAAAGTTTGTTTAGCCAGCGGAATAGATTTTTTATAATCATTATCACTCAACGCGTCACATTGCTCAATGACGTCAAAAAAATTATGATGCTGGCCGGATTGATAAATAATCTTGCCCTTGTGATATATTGCGACCCACCGTGCAAGATTATAAACCTTATCATAATTTCCATTGGAGCCTTCCCACATGGATTTCCAGTCTATGCTGTCCATCCGTGATACAATTGGTCCATGATGGTCATAGGTCGAGAGGATCTGCGCAGCCATGCGCGCGCAGCTATGCATAGTGTTGGTACGAATAACAAAAACCTCTGTCGGCAAGGTTCCTGCCTGAAGTTTTAAAACAATACGATTACTAAAAGCATTAAGACGCAAAGCGCGCCCGTCATCCGTTGCCCCATGTTCCTGAATTACAAATTTTTCACGCAGCAAAGATGTATCAATATTCATACCAAATCCAGCGTACACTTAAACCGCCCCAGACGAATGAAGCACATTTGATATTAAATCATATCACAAAAAAATGATTGCAGAAATTTCAAGCCATTCAAATCAATAATTTTTTAAGCGGCATATTGCGGCTTGGGCATGCTGTAATGCGGGGCAGGGGCATCAAGCAGAGCAAGCTGACGGGCATAATAGGCAAGGCTGCGCTCGATGGTCATACGCTTGGGCAAATCTTCCAGAAAAAGCTGCATCCCTTCGCTGAGTGTGCTGCGAAGATTAAAGCTTGAGGATATGGAGGTGCCAGACATCCGCGCCATTGTCCCCTGGCCATGCGCAGCAATTTTCTGTGTATCTTCTTTTTCAACATCAGTTATAAATTCACTATACAGCTCCATGGCGTTATTAAGATCAATGTGATCGCTCAATCCGTTTGTCATCTCGCTGCATGCTTCACCAAAGGCAACGCCAAGCATACCCTCGATCAGCATGCTCCCCAGCATACCGTCCTGGTCATTTGCCGCTTTAAAATTCGGATTACCGCTTAGGAAAAGCGGGCCAGAATAGTTTGGCCTGTCTGGATGCGGCGCAAGTTGTTGAAGCTGTTTAACGAGTGCAGAAATAGTTCCAATAATCGCCTGTTTCTGGCTGTGACGTGATAGTGCATAACTCATAGTAATTCCCCTCTGTCTCAAGGAAATACTAGGCTAATCAAGTAAATACCGATTTAATTATGCATAAAATTCGAAGTAATTGTTTGGTGATTACTTGCATAAAATTTATCTAAAATTTTATGCATTATGGTTAAAAATGCTGCAAGAAAATTGAAAGTATTTTTGATTTAAAGTAGACCGGTAGAATTAACCATAACAATAAGGTATAAAAAAATGCCAAAAAAAAACGGATCGACTGGCGGCCCAGTATATATAGCAGGCGCAAATAGCGGTGCAATGACAGTTAAGTTCAACAAAGAAAAACCAACGCCCTGGTACAAATTACCTGCAGAATATTGGCGAGCAAGACGCGCTGAACCTGGAATAGGAAATGAAGTGAAAGATACTGTTACGAGCCAAGGGCATGATGCCCCGGAGCTGGAAAACGTTTAATCAAACAACCCGTCGACATCCCCCTGAGACATACCGGCCTTGACCTTATCCTGCACGGCGGTGTTATCAGGTTTAATCTCAATGCCCAATTTCTCGAAGGTGGAATTCAGGCGGTCTTCGATGCCGTGAAGATTATTGAGCGTGTTCCGAATGCGCTGACCGGTGCGATCTTGAAAACTACAGGCAAGCAGAATATCCTGAACGCAGGATTGAATTTTTTCGCGCGCACTCTCCCGAACGGCCTTATCATCCCAATCTTTGGAAGGAGACACTTCCTCCATAATCACATCAGCAGCATCAAGAATTTTATTCGCCTCCCGCGCCGTATCTTCAATCACCGACTCAAGCTCAACCCCTGTATTGGCTGCAGAAGATCCATCACCGCTATAATTGATCGCGCCCAGAACCTCAAGAACCTCAGCCATGCGCTGCGCCATGCCATCTTCGGCCATATCCACCTGCTGGGAGGTGGCGTTAATTTCCATGGAAATCTCATCAAAACGGCGCGCAATAAAGGTCTCCAGAATTTTTATCTGGGCATGAACCGTATCAACGGTTTTGTAGATATCTTCCTTATCGGCAATGATGTCTGTTTGTTTAGGCGAGGGCATGAAAAATCTCTTTTTATCACAATTCAAACCCGAGTATACGCAAAGAATATTAATAAAATGCTACAATTTAAAAGCGAGAAAGGCAAAAGAATACATTTGTACTCTCAAGTTTTCATAGGCTTATAAAGATCAAAAACATCAATAATTTCAAGAAGTTGTTCAATTTCTTTTTTGCATTTCAGCGCCTGAGACTTTGTTGTGACCGGCACAAACAGGCTGGATGCCTCAAACATATCGTGCTTATTCGGGATCATCATGAAAAGATACTTTTTCTGCGCCATAACGGCCGTGAGAGGGGCATTATCAAAAATCTGTGCTGCTTCGGCCAACTCCTTGATAAGCTTCTCCCCGACCAGCAATTCCGCACTATCCGCTTTGGTTGAAAACACGCGGAATTTATCCCATTCCGGCTCAGAGACGCTGATATGCACCTCTTGCATCGTCCGCCAGCGCGTATCCTTATAGGCTTTAATCATTTTTGGATTGGCGCATATAACAGTATGCCCGTCAAAAACCTCCTGCTCATTCTCCAGCAGAACAAAAATCCCCTCAAACACGGGCCCCTGACGGTGCGCCTTAGAATAAAGCCGGGCCTCGGAAAAAATAACCTTTACGCCCTTATAGACCCCCATAAAGCAATCTTCCGCCTCATACCGGTCATGCGCGGGAATAACGGCAAGCTTTTCGATAAATTTGGCACTCACCCCCCGTTTTGGGTAAAAATCAAGCCCTCCAAGGGTCTTGGCAAGCTTGGGCAAAAAGACACTTTTATGCTCGCGGACATATCTCTTGAGTGGCCCACCTGACCAAATATGAGAGAAAATAGGTGGTATGAAGGATAAGCCTAAAAACGTGAAAGCTTGCGTTAACTGCGCCTCCATCAGGAAATACCAACCAAACGCCCCAATACCAGCCATAAAGCTTAAAATTGTAACATTCATGGCAATAAATTCGCGCATGCGGTGTTGTTTCATGCGGGTCAGGCGCATATCTTCGGATTCTTGAATAAGGGCGTCTAAATCCTTGCTAAAGCGCGAATCACTTACGCGCTGCACCTGCGGCTCGTTTTTTTCAGGGGTCTTGGTCTTTGATACATCCGATTTAGCCATTCCATATCTAATCAGGTCGGGCGCCTGCATGCAAGCCATAAGGTAATTATTCACTATCTTGCCGCCCCCGGATAAGAGTCAACAACGCATCTCAAAAATATAAAATAAAAAAAACAAATAAATAATGCTTTTTTATATTGATTTTAGTTTTTAACGCGCCTATAACCTTGGTTCCCCGGCTGTCTCTCCCCCACACACACTCCCTCTGACGGTCGGGGTTTTTCCCCTCTAAAAAACATAAATGATGTCGCGTTGATGGATGTAATCGGGTTCACGGCAACATATTATAATACGAAGTTATGGTTCTCTATCCTGGGCAGTATTACAAAGGATGTGTATCACAAAAACCATCAGGACATGATCCAGCGCCAGTATGACATTAACCGGGAACTGGAAAGGCGCAAACCTGCGCTATACCTTGAAGACGCCGTTTAATCTGTTCGCAGATATGGCTGATCGTCAAAAATGGCGTCCCGTACGGGATTCGAACCCGTGTTGCCACCGTGAAAGGGCGGTGTCCTAGGCCTCTAGACGAACGGGACGCATGAGATAAAACCTTAAAGACTGATGATATATAGAGGATGAACCCATTTAAAATCAAGTATTTCTTTTTAGAAACCAGATTTTTGTTCATTCTTAAGATTCATAAGCAACCATAAACGGGTATTAATCAAAGTGATTCAATGTTTTGAGTGGGCAGCCTCCTACTCAAAGCTATAATCATGTCCCACAAGTGCGCGCAGGGAATAGATCAAGAGCTGGAATATCACAATAGCTCAAAATCCTTCGCCCCAGTGCGGGGTGGGGGTGATAATGCAGCAGGCCTTGGCCACAAGTATGGATCACAAGATCGG